>JACAFS010000046.1 GCA_013378385.1 Nitrososphaerota archaeon
AGAGCTTCATCCGATGAGTCCCTTCTACAAATAAAATTAGCTAAACTTACATACGAAAGAGTGCACGCAAAAGAAAAAGTTCGTTTAACTCGTAAGGGAGAAAAACCAGGGTTTAGCGGTATAGGAGTTTATGAAGTCGACGTCTATACAAGAGACATTCAACATCGAGCCAACACTGTCCAATCTAAATTAAAGAAAGCAGGTAACCAGAGAAAACTGCACCGAGAAGGAAGAAAAAGACAAGGATTCAAAACCATATCACTTGCTGGATACACCTCATCAGGAAAAAGCACGCTCTTCAATTCACTTACAGGAGAAAACACTGAACAAAGCAAGGAGCTATTCACAACACTCTCTACAAAAACCCGACGTATTACAATTCAAAAAGAACCGTATCTCCTTTCTGATACCGTTGGCTTCATAGGCAAGCTGCCGGCCTACATGATCAATGCTTTCAGCTCCACACTCGAAGAACTTCTTTACACCGATGCGGTAATAGTAGTCGTCGATGCATCCGACTATTATGAAAACTATGAAAATAAACTGAGGACATGCATACAGACACTGGATCGTTTAGGCGTGGAAAAGGGAAAAATGATATTTGCACTGAACAAATTGGACCTTATTTCTTACGATGGCCTAGATGAAAAAATCGCTCTATTGGAAGACTTGGGAACAAGAAAAATCATGACAATTTCCGCCAAGACAGGCGAAAACCTAGAAGAACTAAAGGAACTCATTAAACGAACTATAAATTAAAATAATTCTAACAGGGTTAATATAGATAATTTACGAGATAGATAACGTCCCTATGCTTATCAATAGACTAAAAAACATGAGCAAAACTTCTGCAATATTCTATTTACTATTGGGGTTTACGCTATTTCTGATAATCTATCCCGTATCTTTCTTGATTTTCGGAAGTTTCTGGAGCGGCAATCCCGGAGGAGCCGGAGAACTAACACTAGATAACTATGTAGTTGTTTTTTCCGATCCAAAAACCCTAGAACTATTAGTGAATTCCTTGGCCTATGCATTGGGAAGTGCACTGCTTGGCGTATCCATCGCAACAGTGCTTGCATTTATTACAACAAGAACAAACGCGCCACTGCGTGAATATTTTATCTTCATACCAATACTGCCGATAATTCTGCCAGGAATGGTTGACAACCTTGCATGGATATACTTGTTCAGCCCGAATTCCGGACTTGCAAATACATGGTGGCGAAACCTAACCGGTTTTGCTGATCCGCTATTCAACATCTATTCTTTGCCAGGGATGGTTTGGGTTATGGGCATCTCCCTCGTCCCACTTGCATATCTTGTCATCTCCTCCGCGTTCCAGACTATGGATCCATCACTCGAGGAGACAGCTAGGATTTCCGGCTCGTCATTATTTTCGATATTCAGAAAGATTACAATTCCATTGATGTTTCCTGCAATACTTTCCGTTTATCTTCTTACATTCATTCTTGCATTCGAATCATTCGAAACCCCCGCAATGATAGGTCTGCCCGCGGGAATAGACGTCTTCATGTCGCAAATCTATCAAGCGGTAGTCTGGGCTATACCGCCAAGCTACGGACTCGGAACTGCATATGCAAGTATAATTCTGGTCATTACCATGACTGCAGTCTATCTCTACAGGAAAGCTACTTCTCGCCAGGAGAAGTTCCAGGTCATTACAGGCAAGGGGTACCAGCCAGGCATTCTCGACCTTGGAAAGTGGAAATGGCTTGGTACAGGAATACTGTGCTTGTATGTCTTCGTCCACATCGTCGTTGTTTTTGGCATGGTTTTGATCTTATCGTTCCAAACCTATTGGGATCCCACAAACCTGTTTGGTTCTAATCTTACTCTGCGGAACTATGAAACAGTTCTTAGTCAAAGAAGAATAATTTCAAGTCTCATAAACAGTGCTACCGTTTCAGTAGTCTCTGCCACAATCGTTGTAATAATTGCCGCAATCCTCACTTACATATCCCGGCGCAAAAACATTCGTGGTGCAGGATTATTGGAAGGATTCGGAACACTTCCCCTAGCTTTTCCTGGCTTTATATTAGGCCTTGGACTACTATGGACTTTCTTAACAATACCAATTGGAGTTTACGGAACGGTGTTTGTATTGATGCTAGCATTTCTGGTAAAGTACATGCCGCAAGGGATAAGATTTGCAAACGGCGCACTTATTCAGATACAAGACGATCTTGAAGAATCATCTTCCGTCACAGGGGCAGAATGGACATACACCGTACAAAAAATAATATTGCCTTTGCTGAAACCAGCTCTCATATCTGCCTGGATATACATCTTCGTCCTCACATTCAGAGAACTAAGTTCAATTATATTCCTCGTAACTCCGAACAACCAGGTAATATCTGCAATTCTTTGGGATCTCTTCGTAAACGGCTCTGTAGAGCTGCTAGCTGCAACCTCTATGTTGCTGACATTATTTTTGTGGACTGTTGTCATCATCGCGACTATAATATTCAAAGTGCGTTTCCGATAATACTAGTTTAATAAAACACTCTCTGCCTTCTTCATCAAGTCAGCACTTCGTTCTTCGCTGTTGCTCTCCACATAGATCCTGCATTTCGGTTCTGTTCCTGATGCCCTGAACAACACCCAGCTGTCCGAATAAATCAATCTCAAACCATCAATTTCCTGAATTTCAACAGGTTCTCCTAGAGTTTTCAGGACTTTTTCCTTCAACAAATCAGCATCAAAAGCATCCATCGCAATATTGTTCTGCAGGTACGATTTCTTTGGAACATCATCGATCATATCCTGCATGTCAAGATTATTGACCGACATATGATTCACCAATTTTATTGCAGCATACATTCCGTCTTCCCACATCCCCCAGTCAGAGTCAATGACCTTGCTCGGTTCTGTTGCATATATTCCAGATAATTTATCCAATGTGATGAATGTTTTGCCGAGACTAGCTCTAGACGCATTACAAGAATGTGATTGTGCAAGATCCTCCAATGCAGTGGAAGAGTTTATGGAAATCACGACATTGCCCTTTCTTTCTTGTATGATTATAGATAACAGCAAATACGAAAAGACATAGTCTGGAACAATTCCCTCCTTCGTTATTATAACAAGGCGATCTCCGTCACCATCGTGCACAAATGCAAAATCCACGTCGCTATTCTTCACCAGGTTTGTAGTTACAGAAAGATTTTCCTTAATTGGTTCAGGGCTATGTCCATGAAACAAATGACTTGGATGCGAGTTGATGGAAATAACTTCATGCCCCATCTTTGATAGAAGCAACGGCGTAAAGTCATTAGTAACACCGTTTGCACAATCTACTAAAATTTTAAATTTCTTTTTTCCTGAATCGAATCTCTTCATGATATCTAATGAATAATCTACCTTTATTCCTTCATCAAAAGTGATTCTTCCAAATTTATCAGGATGGAATTTGTACTCTGAACTATAATTCTGCAACATCTGTTCTGTTTTTTCATCTATTGCAATTCCATTCGGATCAAATATCTTTATTCCACAGTAATTTGGCGGATTATGCGATGCAGTAACAGAAAAACCTAAATCAAAATCTCCTTTTTTAGTCGCGTATGCTACCAACGGCGTTGGCGCAAAACCAATTTGATTTACCTTATTCCCATGATAACTTAATCCAGACGTCAGTATGTTTGCGAATAATATACACGATCTCCTGGAATCATGACCAACTAGAAACTTTGAACCTAAACCACTCAGTGAAATTGATTCAACCAGTTTCATTACCATGTTCGTGTCTATCTCTTCCTGGAACAAACCCCTTATGCCTGACGTGCCAAATCTCAAATTATTATTCATTTTTAGTAATGTTAATTAGATTAATTAAGATAGATGTGTTTAGGAAGATGCCAAAATTTCAAGGAAGAAATATACCAGTTTTCTGGATGGTTGCTGTTGCAGTAGTAGTCAGTGTAGCATACACCATTAGTAATGATTCTCTTATAACAGGAAATACTTTAGAAGATGACGGACCGATTTTTGATGAGGATTTTGGAAATCTCAACTCCGATGATCAAGGAGTAATAAGTTTTGATGAAGTCGATGACATGGCACATGTTCCACCTTCACCGGGCCCACTTGTTCCACCAAGCGTAGGTGACGAGATAATGTCTTGGATTGATATTAGAAAAACAAACATCTGGATAGAGGATGAATGGCTGTGGATAAAAATTACTGTTGTAAATCCTCCACCAACAAACCTAGCTAGGACACTTCCTGTTCCACAAGGGCAACTGTTCCAACTCACAGACGAATTACTAACATGGAGAGTACGAATTGATCATAATGGTGATAATGTAACAGATTATACTATTGACGCTGTATGGAACCCAACTGGAGCGAACGTTAATCAAGACGGAACTCCAAAAGACGATATGTCTGGCGGATATTTCAGGGATGCCGGACTACCTGGACAAGACAATCGTTATCAAATTGGAAAGGATGAATTCCCAGGTCTTATAGGTAGCAATGAAAACAGTTTACTGACTGGCTTTCCATTAGTACTCTTGCCTGAACTTGGAACTGAATTTGAAGTTGCTGTCTGCGTTAACTACACAGGGGACCATGAGGTACTTGACGACTTTATAATTTCAGCATATGACTGCGATCCAGATATCTTTCCACCAGGCGCGGAATGGATACAAGTTAAACTCTAATCACTTTACTAAAGTAATTCCTAGTGCATATACTGCTATTATTACTAAAAACGTAGATACTCCGCCTATCTTTGCTATGTTGAATAAACGGTCCAACCCAACAGAATAATCGTCCAATAAAGCAGAGCCAAAAACTTTATACGAATTTTTATTTCTTTTCACTACAAAATTTGATTTTACCATCGATTTTTCCGCCGCTATTCTTAACGTCTTGATAACTTTGCTGATTTCTTTCACGGAAGACTCCCCTCCGAACGGAGTATATCCTATTGAATTCATCACTTTTGCAGCGTTAAAATGGGTATCTGTCGTACAAATATCAATTACGTCATCAATTTCACTAAGCACTTCGTCTCTAAAACCCAATGCAACATTGTTTGCGTCTACCGAAACTATTCCATGCATCTTGTTATTAATCTCGAACAAAACCATACCTATACCTGCAGGACCCACATCTTCCTTTAGTTCTATGCCTAGTTTATTTGAATGGGAATATCCCATCTTAAATGGCATTTGCGTGTTGAATCTAATCTTTCGCAATACGTCCTTCGCCGCTTGTATTATATCTTCACAATCTTCCCTTACCGGCGTAACACCAATTGAATTATGCGCATCAATCAATATTGATCCATTAAAACCGATTGACTTTGCAGCTTTGTTTATTTCTTCTCTAACAAATATCGGGAAATCTTCCATTCCATACGGAGCCAAAGTTAGTATTAACATTGCATAATCACCAAACGCTAATCCGCTAACTGTTGCCCTTCCTATACTTCTTGATTTTGGTTCTGTACATGTACTGCCATCAGATACTACTTGCAAGTTATTCATCTCCGTAAGATATGTATCAACTACTGCTTTCGAAGCTAAATTATGTTCATGTCCGGAAATTCCGTGGAAAACCAAAGATTTTAGATGATTACTGTCCGACCATTTCCATAATTCAAACGGTAAATTACTACTACCTATAGGGTAGAACGGTCCTGGATGAACCTCTGGAACTATTATTGCTCTTCTCTTTGTTGTCGTATCTTTCTCATCAGAAAATTCAATCACTGATGTAACGATCTCTTTTTCCAAACTAAAAGTTTCAATTAACTCTTCGATTACTTTAGGACGTTCTGCAACCCATGCTTGTAAAAAACCTTGAAAAATAACTAACGGTGAATTTTTTATTATTCGTCCACCCGTTTTACTTAATAAAATTAAATAACCCACACAAATAATTGGTATAATCATCGTTAATGAAAACGCTAAAGCTTCTTCTGTCAATAATAATGAAAACTGTTCTATTGGAAATAATACACCAGTCTGTGCAAAAGGAATTATTGCAAATAATAACATTGGTTGTATAAACGAAACCAAAGTACCTACACTGATTCTCTTGAAAAATACTGATCCTAAAATTATTATTCTTATTGAAATTGCAGTTGATAAACCCATTATAACCATTAAATAAAATACCTGTTGTTCTTGTGATATTGAATACTGATACAATCCAAATGCTGAAAGAATCGCCCACGATGTATTCGGAACAATCGACATTGCTAGCAATCTACGGATAGAAGCAAACGAATGTCGTAATAATATTAAACGTTCTAAAATAATTGAAAATAAAAATGCAATAAAAAATATTGCCGTTGCTTCATACCTTTGTGACATTATAGCATTTGAAAATATACCTTGAATTAATATTATTGATAATGAAGTTGTAGATGCAATAACTAACGAAACAAAAAACGAAGGTAATGTAAATAAAAGTCTGAATTTTCTTTGTAATTTAAAAGTAGATTCCATATTTATTCAGGATTTTTTATATTATTGGAAAAACTCGTAATCCAATAGATATAACAATTATTGCAAGTGCTCCGCCCATGACTATAATAGGTGAAAGTTTGATCCCCTTTCCGGAATCTGAGAAGAAGGTTAAAAGCCCCGCTTGTGATGCAGGCATTTGACCTGATTTGTCTTTCTTAGGCTTTTTTGAACTCATTACATTGTTTCAAACTTTGTTTAATTTAAATCTGGCTGTAGATTTTATGCGGGAGGTGGGATTTGAACCCACGAACTTCTAAAAGACGAGGATTTTCAAACGAATACCTGAACCTCGCACCGTTGACCGGGCTGGGCGACTCCCGCATACAAAAAATAATAATGTAATCCTTAAGAAACTTTAAAAAAAAAATACAAAAGAAAACTAATTACACTTTAATTTAAAGATTGTTATTTTTTATTGAAGTTAGATTCTTTATATACAAAATAAATTATAAAAACTTTGGGGAAATAAATTGGCAACAAAACGTAAAACAACAAAACGTAAAGCAGCTCCTAAACGTAAAGCAGCTCCAAAGCGTAAAGCAGCAAAGAAGAAAGCAGCTCCACGACGCAAAGCAGCAAAACGTAAAGCAGCTCCAAAACGTAAAGCCACCAAGAAGAAAGCAGCTCCAAAGCGTAAGGCAGCAAAGAAGAAAGCAGCTCCAAAGCGCAAGGCAGCGAAACGTAAAGCAGCTCCAAAGCGTAAGGCAGCAAAGAAGAAAGCAGCTCCAAAGCGCAAGGCAGCGAAACGTAAAGCAGCTCCAAAGCGTAAGGCAGCAA
>JACAFS010000047.1 GCA_013378385.1 Nitrososphaerota archaeon
ACTATTTAAAACAAGAATCGGTTACAGAATAGATTTCAATAAACGAGAATTTACACAATATTTATTATAGATAACTAAAAAAAATATAGTATATATTGGAAAAAAATAACAAAGAAATTGAGAATAAAGACGGATATATACTTGGAATAGATTTAGGTACAACAAATTCCGCCGCTGCGGTATATCACAATGATGAAATAAAGGTGATAAAAAGTTCAGACAATAAAATGTCTGATTCGGTAGAGAAAATGTTTCCTTCAATTGTCTATATTAATAAAAAATCGGATGAGATTCTAGTAGGAATAGAAGCGAAAAAGAAGTATGTAAGCAATCCTCAAAATACAATTCTTGAGATAAAAAGAAAGATGGGAACCAAGGAAACAGTAGAAGTTGATGGTGATAAATATACACCAGAACAAATTTCTTCATACATACTTAAAAAAATAAAAACTGAATCTGAAGAATTCTTGAATGAAAAAGAGATAACTGATGCGATAATAACAGTTCCAGCATATTTTAATGATGCACAAAGACAATCAACAATAGATGCTGGTAGATTAGCAGGATTAAACGTAATACGAATTGTTAATGAACCAACTGCAGCTTGTTTGGCTTATGGATTAGACAAGATTACACATAAAGACAAAATGAATATCATGGTCTTTACATTTGGTGGAGGAACGCACGATGTAACTACTATGCTATTAGAAAATGATAAATTCAAAGTAATTGCGACAAGTGGAGATACAAATACAGGAGGAACGGATATTGATCAAGTAATTGTAAATCGACTTAAAGAATTGATAAAAGAAAAATACAACAAAGATGTTGATGATCCTTCTGTAGAAGCAAGATTGAAACTTGCTGCAGAAGAAGCAAAGATTCATTTATCATATCATTTAGCAGCAGATATTGAAATGGGAAATATATTTCCCGATGATAATTCAACTTTTGAATATACGTTATCTCAGGAAGAATTGGAACAACTATCCATGTCAGTAGTCAAACGTGTTGAAGGCACAATAAAAACAGTATTATTTGATTCAAGGTTAGGAACTAAAGATATTGATAGATTAATATTGATTGGAGGACAAACGCGTATGCCACTTGTAAGAAGAACAGTAGAAGACTACATGCAAACTGCTGCGGAAGAAGGATTAGATCCAATGGCTTGTGTTGCAAATGGTGCTGCAATCAATGCTGCAATACTACAAGGAAAAATATCATATGAAATGGTAGACGTAACTCCATTGACTTTAGGCGTGGGTACAGCTCCAGGAACTGTACAGAGATTAATTAGACGAAATAGTCCTATTCCAATTTCCAGGCAACAGATTTTCACTACGTCAAAAGATAATCAAAAATCAGTAGCTGTAAAAATAGTTCAAGGAGAAAGAATAATGACAGCAGACAATACTTTGATAGGAAATTTTACGTTATCAGGAATACCAGAGAGAGAAAGAGGAGTTCCTCAGATAATGGTAAACTTTGATATGGATGAAAATGGAGTTCTTAATGTTTCTGCAAGAGAGACTTCAAGTGGCGTATCGAAAGAAATAACGATAGAAAACCGCCTGGATGTAAAAGAAACATCGGTTCAAGAAGCTATGGATGATGCAGACAAATATGCGTATGACGATAGTAAGAAAAAGAATACAATAGAGTTACTTAAGACTGCAGATATGGCAGTCTATCGAGGACACAAGGTACAAAAACAATTAATTATACCCAAGATGGATTCGCGAAAACTCAATGTAAAGATGGAGGAAGTTACGAAACTTGCAAAAATGGAGATAATTGAGAATAATGACAAGAAATTCGCGGAATTACGTAGATTGATTATTGATATTAATGATATTGTAGATCAATTAAAAGAAATATATTCAGTAACAGAAGGATTATAGTTTTTAAAAAAAAATTACTGGGTGAGTTTTATACTCACCAGCAACATTGTTAAAATGTTTTTCGAGTAGAATTAATAGAATATAATTACTTTAATTCGTTAATTATATCTTTAACTCGACTTGCTTCCCATTTTACTAGTTCGATGTCTTGTTTTGTATAGTAATTACTGTTGTTTCTTAAACCAGCAGTAATCGATACATAACGATCATAATAATGCTTTGATGCAACATCTTGATTACTTTTCTCAAGTTTGATTAAAGCGAGCTTACGATCATAATGACCAAGAATTGGGCGTTCTGGCATTTCTCTGTCATGTTCATTTCTTCCACCATGTTGGGACTTGACGTTGTTGTTATGTAACAAAACATCAATTGCCTGATACAGAGCAGTCCATGCTTTTTCAGCTGCGTTCTTATAGTCTAACCAGCCAGTAGGTCCTCCACGAGAATATGTGTATGATCTACCTTCATATTCTGTTTTAGAAACATCTGCTTTGTCTAGTAATGAATCGACTTCTTTAAGAATTTCTTCTGAATTACTCAAAAGTTGATCATACGGAATGGAATAATCCTGCGTATTTTCAACTTTATTTGGATGTGTTAGAAAAGTCATTTCTATTTCTCTCCTTCACCTAATTCAGGAACGACAGATTCTTCAGATGCAACCGCGTATTTGTTACCAAATGCTTGAATAGTACCTGCAAGTTCTTCGTGTGTCTTAGCATATTCTTCGACTGGAATTGATTGCATGTAAGCATCAACAGCTTGTCGTGCGCCAATTGCGCCTCCTTTGGTTCCCCAAGGATGGCCATGAATTCCTCCTCCATTCTGAAGTTGGATATCATTACCCATTAAATCGATTGAGAAATGGTAATTTTGAGGTGTTAATCCACCTGAACAGATTCCCATCATTGGTTTAATGTGTTCTAATGGATCCTGGATCTTATTCATAATCTGAGGAATTTCAGTGAATTTATTCGCATCACCGAGTTTACCCCGTGCAGTTCCAACATGAACCATATCACCACCTGCAATTCTTGCAATGAAGTCAGTGACTGGAAGATTAATTCCATGTCTTGGATGACGTGTAAGTGCTGCATGTGATGCACGATGTAAGTGAATTGGAACATTGATACTAGCATCTTCTGCAAGAGCACGAAGTGCAGGGTACCATGTACACATAAAGTTTAACATCATTCCTCGAGCGCCATGTGCAATCATTCGATCTGCAGTTTCCAAGGTAGTTTCCAAGTCAGTAGTGACTTGTGGAACATAAAACATCTCACCTTCAGGATGATGTCCTTCAGATTTAGCTTTATCAAGTGCTTCATAAATCTTTGTAATTCGATCCATTAAAGGAGAACACCATTGATTATGATAAGTCTCATCATCTTTGTAAGTGTCAAAATCACCACAAGCTGCATCATAGAATTGATCAGCTGCGCCTTGATCTGTAACACCCATTTTAGGTTTCAATGTAGCACCAAGATGAGGTCTTCTTGTCTCTGTTGTACCACAGATTTTTCTCATACCTTCAGTACCAAATTGAGGGCCTTTGAAGAGTTTGAGAATACTCTTAGGTAATTCTAGGTCAACCCATTTACAATTAGGAATTGGAGTGAATCCCATCCAATTTCCTGTAATAAATGTAAAGAGGTCAGGGATACCACGATTATCTATATCTAGTAGATAAAGCGGGTATGCAACTTTGACTAAACCTGAATGTTTAGCAGATCCACTTGGATCTTCATACTCCCAGGAGAATACTTTAGCAGCAGTTTTGTGTGCTAAATCAGTTGCTGTAGAAACGTCAGTAAAAGTACCTACGGATTGTTCGGCAGCAATAATTACACCGGCGTGATCGATAGTCATTCTAGGATCACAAGTGATGAAATATGTTGCGACAACGTACTTGTCTGGATCTATTTGATCAGGGGTTGTTTGAAATACACTACTTTCACTGTGTTCAACAGTTGGTGTATTCCATTGTCTTTTAATTTCTGGCATCTTAATCAAAAAAAAATGTGCTTTGGGATATTTATACGTTTATGGAATTCATATTATAGATAATTAGAGATTATTTTTTTGAATAATAACTAATAAGGTTTTCGACGCCGGCTTCCAAATCATATTTATTTTTGAAATTTAATTTGTCTTCTGCGGCACTCATATCGAATGGGAACTTCTTTGAACCAGGTTTAGAAGTATCAACATGAATTTTTGATACGTCGCCTTTTTTACCTAAAATATCTCTTACATCAGATAATCCGGATATTGTTCCGGAACCTGCATTAAATATTTCGTGTTTGAGATTTGGAGAAGTTAAAGCTGCATAATGCTCTTCTGCTAAATCATAAAGGTAAGTCCATTGTGCGACTTGTTCTTCAACAGTGATTTCTTGGTCATTAAGAAAAGCATCTACCATTTCGCCAACTGATCTACCTCTTCCCATTTCTCCAGGCCAAGGTCCGTAAACATGTGCCATTCGGATAGAAGCAAATTCTATTCCGTAAGCTTTTGCATAATTAAATCCTTGATACTCACAAGCGACTTTACCAGAGGCATAAATGTCACTGCTATCAAAAGGTACTACAGCATCTGTTTCTTTAATGAATGTTCCGTCAGGAGGATGAACTTTGTTTGCAAGATATACAGAACCAGTACTAGTGTAAATAACTCTTTTAACGCCGAGTTTACGTGCAGCTTCTAGAACATTAGAGGTACCCATGGTATGAACACGAATTCCTGTTTCAGAGTTATTTGCATAATCATGATTTCTACATTGAGTGGCACGAGGTCCAGCAGTATGAATGATATGATCGATATTATTATCTTTGATAACAGATTCGAGTTTTGCAGAATCTAATATATCGCCTTTGTGCATCTCGACTTTATCAATATCCACAATTTTAGAAATAGCGTCAGTTTGACGGCATGTACCGTATAATGAGGTATCAACATTTTTATCAATCAGAACTTTTGAGATATGTGCACCCATTCCGCCTGTACCAGTTATAAGAACTTTCATTTTCAACATATCCTCTATTGTTGTAGTGTTTCGTCAGAACCTAAGTCAGACATGAATTGATCAAATCCAATCTTGGTTAATGGATGTTTAAACATCATATCTAGTACTTTGAATGGCATTGTAGCTAGAGGAGCCCCCATCATGGCAGCTTGCACTACATGAACAGGATGTCGAATACTAGAAACTAGTGTGTCTGCTTTATTTGGAATGTGTTCCTCGTTATCTTTATAATTATTTCGAATTTGTTCAATTTCCTCTATAAGATGTAAATTACCATCAAGGCCAATATCATCTAGTCTTCCTATAAACGGACTAACAACTCGTGCTCCTGCTTTTGCAGCCAATAGATATTGAGTGGCAGAGAAAGTGAGAGTGACGTTACAATCAATTCCAGAGTCAAACAATTGTCGAACTGCTTTTAGTCCTGCCTTTGTATTTGCAACTTTAACATAGATTTTACTACTGTTTTTACCGTATGTGTTAACTAGGTCTTGACCTTCTTTAACAATCTTTGCGGTATCGTTCGTGGTAGTTTCTAAACTAACAGGTTTACCGTTACAGATTTCTACGATTTCTGAATATAATTCATGGGTATCTTTACTTTCTTTTGCAACCAGAGTAGGGTTAGTTGTAACTCCGTCCAACATTCCCATATCTTTTGCTTCTTTGATTTGCTCAACATTTGCGGTATCTAAGAAAAATTTCATTTATTATCAATATTATAGAATTTGTTGCCATAATAAAATCTTTCTTTTCGATTTATATATGGCCAGATTTCAATATAACGTGAGAAAGGGCAATTATAATGACAGGCGAGAGATTAGAGGAGTTATGTATCAATACAATTAGATTTTTGTCGGTTGATGCTGTAGAAGCGGCAAATTCAGGCCATCCGGGTCAGCCAATGGAAGCAGCGGCAATGGGATACAAATTATTTACGCAAATTTTAAAACATAATCCAAGCAATCCAAAATGGGTTAATCGAGATCGATTCATTTTATCATCAGGTCATGGATCAATGATACTATATGCATTGTTACATCTGTCAGGATATGATTTAGCTCTAGACGAGATTAAGAAGTTTAGAAAACTGGGAAGTAAGGCTCCAGGTCATCCTGAATTTGGAGAGACTCCAGGTGTTGAAACAACTACCGGTCCATTAGGACAAGGTTTTAGTGCTGGTGTCGGTATGGCGTTTGCACAAAGGTATCTAGCTAACAGATTCAATACGAACGATCATAAAATAATCGATCACAAGATTTACGCATTTTGCAGTGATGGAGACTTGATGGAAGGAATTTCTTCAGAAGCGGCTGCTGTTGCAGGTCACCAAAAATTCAATAATTTAATCTATGTTCACTTAGACAATCACATTAGTATTGATGGAAATACTGAATTAACTACAAATGAAGACATAAAGAAGAGATTTGAAGCACATGGATGGTTTGTCCAGAATATTGAAGGAAATGATTTATCGAGTTTTAGTGAAGCAATAAAGAATAGTCAAGAACAGGAGGAAAAACCTTCGTTAATTATTGCTAGAACGCATATTGGCTTCGGAAGTCCAAATAAACAAGATAGTGAAGCTGCACACGGAGCTCCATTAGGAGCAGAAGAAACGAAGCTTACGAAAGAGAATTTAGGTTGGCCTTTAGAACCGACATTTTATATTCCCGATGAAGTAAAGCAGGAATTTCAAAAAGTTGTGACTAACGGAGATGGTTATGAGAACAACTGGAATAAGATTTATGACGCGTATAAGAATGCAAATAAAGAACTAGCTGAAGAATTTGAAGATACAATAAATGGCAACCTTCCAAGTAATTGGGATAGCAATATGCCTACATTCAAAGAAGATGAGTCTCTTGCTACAAGGCAAGCGTCTGGAAAGACATTAAATGCATTGGCTGAGAATATTCCGGCCATAATTGGTGGATCAGCAGATTTGATGGATTCCACAAATGTACGAATTAAGAATTCAGTAGATTCTTTACCCGATGCCCCTCATGGACGAAATATCCATTTCGGTATAAGAGAACATGCAATGGGTGCAATAGTACATGGAATGGCTGCTTATGGAGGAGTAATTCCGTTTGGAAGTACATTCCTAATTTTTTCAGACTATATGAGAGGTTCGGTTAGATTGGCGTCTTTGATGGGATTACGTGTTGTTTTTGTCTATACTCACGATAGCATAGGAGTGGGTGAAGATGGCCCTACACATCAACCGATTGAACAAGTATCTAATTTACGTGCAGTGCCAAATCTTACTGTAATACGACC
>JACAFS010000048.1 GCA_013378385.1 Nitrososphaerota archaeon
ACAGTTACAGTTTGAATTGTAAGGAGAGAAGAAGATGAAAACCGATACAGTAGAAGATATTTCCTTTTTACTTTACTTCATGCCTGTGGTAATGTATATCATTAGTACTATATTGCATGTGACTGTTTCTGGGTTAACTTTTCAAGAGAGTTTTCTATCAGTAACAAGAAATCCGGTTTGGTTAGTATTATCATTATTAGCAGTTAGTGCCTCTTTGATTTTTCATATTAGATCAAGTAATGAAGGCGAAAGAACTGGACTAATATCCATTCATGCAAAACGAATGAGAATAATTGGTATAATAATTGTATTATTATCTTTAGGAGAAGCAATAGCTGTATCTGACGCTCAGACCAATCCGATAGGATTATTCATAACAGCAAGATTACCTATTTTATTTACGGCAATAATGTTTTTACAATCAGCATTTATTCAGATTCCTTTTACAGTTAAAACAGAAAATAACAAGTTCATAATTAGTGTATTTTCATCTGTATTGATTTTAGCAAGTCCAATTGTATATTATTTAACCAATATGATAGGATTGCCATTTGTTGTAAATCTAGGTGCTTCATTAGCACTGATAATATTTGGCTCATTATTATTTACTAGAGATTAAAATAATTTATGATAAAGTTCGTCTATGTTTTGTATAGAATAACTGGGTTTATCAGAATCTGGAATAGAATTAATGTCAATATTAAGATCGTTAGTGGTTAAGATACTAGTAATTCCCAATGAATTAGCACCTCGTATATCAGATGTAATATTATCTCCAATCATAACTGCTTGATCAGGAGTTATATTGAAATCAGATAATACTTGAGTAAAAATTTCAGGATATGGTTTTCCGATATAACGAATTGACTTACCAGTAGCATGACTAATTGCTTGGGCGATTGCAGATTCTCCAAGGAAGTAACCAGTATCAGAATGATGTGTTCCTTTAAAGAATTGAGTGGTGCCAGAACAAATTAATTCAGCTCCGTTAAGAACAAGGCGCATTGCATGGTTTAATTCTCTATAAGTCAGATTACGATTAGCGCCAACTACAACAATATCTGCATCGTCGTTAGAGACATAAATTCCTGCATCTTCGAGATCTTTTTTCAGACCCCATTCACTAATAACAAAGCATTTAGGATCATCGTATGTTTCTTTTATAATTTGTATAGTAGTAGAACCAGAGGTATACAATTCATCAGATTTAATTAAAATATCCATAGATCTAAGTTTCTCAAGAACTATTGCTTTTGGATTTCTAGAGATATTTGTAACTATTGCGATACGGATATTATTGGATTTAAGAGCAGAAATAAATTTTTGTACAAAAGGAAGAGAAATTTCTTTATCAATACTTTCACAAATAACTCCTTCAATATCAAGAAGAAATACCTGTTTATTTAACAAATCTTTCATAATATATCATAAACAAGCGTACAATTATCTTTTATTCGAGTTAAGATAATTGAATAAATAAACATGAGATACAAATCACTAGAAAAGTTGTCAGAAGATGTCATAAAATGTAAGAAATGTGAATTATATAAGTCAAGAAATAAATCAGTGCCAGGAAGAGGAAAAAAAGATAATAAGATTATTTTTGTTGGAGAAGCTCCCGGAGCAGAAGAAGATGAAAAAGGAATTCCATTCTGCGGTAGAGGAGGAAAATTATTAAGAAATAGTATAAGAGAAGTTGGAATAGAAGATACAGAAGTATATATAACAAATTTAGTGAAATGTAGACCGCCAAAAAACCGTCGTCCAACAGAAGAAGAAATAGAATCGTGCAACAAATATTTACAAGAAGAAATTAGATTAATCAAACCTAAAATTACAGTACTACTTGGCAAGACAGCAATAAAGAAACAACATGAAGATGTATTATTAAAAGAACAACATGGTAAAATTATAAATAAGAAAGAAAGCAGGTATCTTCTAACCTATCATCCAGCAGCAATATTAAGAAATCAAACAAAAATCAGTACTTGGATTGATGACTTAAAATTAATAAAGAAATATTATAAAAAAAAGTGAGAAATTAGTTATGAAAACAGTTCTTCAAGAAATGAAAAAAATGATAGAGATGAAACAAACGAATAAGTTAACCATGCTTGGAGAAGTTGAGAAAGAAGGGGATCCGTTCAAGGTATTAATAGCAACTATATTATCATCTAGGACAAAAGATGATACAACGTTAGGTGCATCTAATCGACTATTTAGGAAATATAAAAACCCAAAAGAACTTTCAAAGGCAAAAACATTAGATATTAAAAAATTGATCAAGCCGGTAGCGTTCTATAAGACTAAATCAAAGAAGATAAAGCAAGTAGCAGAGATTATTCACAAAGACTACAATAATCAAGTGCCAATTGAGATGGATGAATTATTAGAACTTCCATTGGTAGGTAGAAAAACAGCAAATTGTGTTTTAGTCTATGGATTTAGAAAACCTGCAATACCAGTAGATGTACATGTTCATAGGATTTCAAACAGGTTAGGATTAGTAGAAACAAAAATTCCTGAAGAAACAGAGATTGAATTATCTAAAATAGCAAATAAGAGATATTGGCTGCAGATTAATGAATACTTTGTGCGATTTGGTCAATTAATCTGTAAACCAATTAATCCAAAATGTGAAGAATGTGTATTTCAGAAAACCTGTAAATATTCACAAAATAGAAAAAAGAACAATTAGTCGCTTATTCCCAGTCATGTGCTTGAAACCAGATATCAGTAGTTTCTGGATAAATTTCGGATACTAATTTTTTAAGAGCTATAGCATATTGGCGAATCTCCCATTGCGCAGTTTTTTCAGTCCGTAATTCAAGAAAATTCATGATTGCTTGAAATGAAGCAGTCCAATATATTTCAGTATATTGATTAAGAGGAAGAATAGTACGTGCTTGTTCTTTTGCGACACCGATTTTTAATAGATTATCATATGATTCTTCAACGTTTTTCATGAAATTATCGAATATTTTTTGACATTCAGTATTAAGATCGTCAGGCATGTTATCTCCAGAACCTTGTTTATTATCAGTAGATTGTTGTCGCCAGACCAAGGGTTTGTAAAAATCTTTAACAGGAACGTAACGACCGCTAAGTTCATTCCAAGCATGATCCTTAGTAGCAGAAGAATTAGTAGTTTCAATACCAACTACATGTTTGTACCATTGTCTCATAACAAATTCAGGAGCCTTGATATGAAATTGAATTATCATATGCCTAAATGGAGAATAGTGTTTATTTTTAGCAAGAAATCGGACAAGTTTTCTATCTCCTTCTTCATATACGGTTTGACGTTTACCAAATGAAACACGCGCAGAATTTACAACAGTCAAATCAGTGCCAAGATGGTCTATAACCTCAATAAATCCAGAATCTAAGACTTCAATCTTCACAGTATTAATTATAAGAGTAAGTAATATAAAAAAGACAGATTAAACAATCTTGATAGAGAGTCTATTATAGGTGTGCTTCGGTAGCTCAGACCGGTCAGAGCGCTTGCCTTGTAAGCAAGATGTCGAGGGTTCAAATCCCTCTCGAAGCTTTCATAAAATTTTGTGAAATAGAGAAAAATTATACTTTATTATGATAATTATATTAATAATCAGATTATCAATATTATCAAGTGATTAAATGAAGAGTGCAGATATTTCGATTATTGGTCCAGATAGTAAAGGGATTGTAGCAACAATAACAAATTTCATTTTCGAGAATCAGTGTAATATAGAAGAAGTTAGTCAGAATGTAGTCAATGGTACATTTTTTATGAACGTAAAGATATCAATTAATAAAAAAAAGTTTGATAGAGAAATATTTAACAAAGGATTAGCAAAAGAAGCAAAACAATTAGGTATGAAGTCTAGAGTATTTTATGATGAACAAAAACAAAAAAAGAATATGGCAATTTTAGTAACGAAAGAAGATCACGTATTAACTGAATTATTAATGGCAAATAAAAATGGAAAATTAAATGTGAATATTCCCATAGTCATAGGAACGATGGAAATATTAGAAGATATATGTAAAAAATATAAAATAAAATTTATTTGTATAAAAGATAGACAACAATCATTAAGAGAAGATAAGATTCTGAAGATATTAGATGAGAATAAGGTAGATTTTGTCGTATTAGCAAGATATATGAAGATACTATCTCCGAAATTTGTATGGAATTATCCAAATAGAATAATAAATATACATCCATCATTGTTACCCGCTTTTCCTGGAGCAATGGCATACATGCAAGCGTTTGAGAAAGGAGTTAAAATTTCAGGTGCAACGTCACATTTCGTAACAGTTGATCTAGATCAGGGTCCAATTATTACGCAAGAAGCTTTTACATTAGATACAACAAAATCATTAGAAGAAATTAAGAAATCAGGAAGAGATTGTGAAAATAAAGCACTAATCAGAGCGGTTACACTTTTTGTAAACAATAAATTAGAATGCAGATGGGGTAAAGTTATCATTAATAAAAAGAGTTAATCTAATTCAATTTGTTTTTTTATACTTTTAGTGAGTAATTTGAAAAATGTTTCATAATCGTAATCAGAGATTTCTATAGAAGAATATTTTTTACTTTGTTTAGCAATTTTATAGGCTTTAAGATGATAACAAGAAGATGATTTTTGTCTCATCAAAGAGAAATAAAATCCTCGGCAACTGCAATAATCATCATTAATGAGAATCAGATGGTCGCCATAATTTCCTATAACAGTCCATAATTCTCTTCCGCTAGGTTGGAACTTATGTAGTTTTACACGACCTTCGTTTATTAGATCATTAATAAGGTCGTTAGAAGACCTTTTCTTCATGAATAATTTAATACAATTACCGATATATCAAGATTGAATTGATAAGAATTCTATATCCAGAACCCGCACTAATTCTGAGTAATGAAAATGAGAAACACGTAGTAATTAGTGATTTACATATTGGATTCGAAGAGAGATTTAACAAACAAGGTATATCAATTCAAAGTTCTACAGAAAAAATGCAGAAGGTTTTATCAGAATTAATAAAGAAAGAAAAACCGGATAGTGTAATTATTTTAGGGGATATAAAAGACAGTATTGCATCAATAACAAAATCAGAACGGATTGAAGTTCCAAGGTTCTTTAGAGCTATTTCAAAATTAGTAGATATTATTGTAATACCAGGAAATCATGACGGAAACATTAGCTATTTACTTCCAGATAACATAGAGATAGGAGATAGTAGAGGAATTAAAATTGATTCTACGGTTTTATTACATGGTCATACAAACATAAACGAGACATTTAATGATGTGAAGAAGATAATCATTGGGCATTTACATCCAATATATAATCAACAAAATAGTCCATTATCAGGCTATCAAATATGGTCAATATTAAAAACAAAAACAAATGAGTTATTTGAGAAAAATAATGAAGATATAGAAATCATAACTGTACCTTCGTTTAATAAAGAACTAACAGCTAGTGGTTTTTCTATTCACCGAAAGAAGAATATTTGTCCAATAATAAGAAAAACAAGGCCATATATTAATGAAGCAGTATTTTTAACGTTAGAAGGAGACATAATAGGTGATATAAATTCTTTATCTGAAATAATCTAGAGTATAAGATAAGAATTATTAGGAGGTTTTGTACGACTTATCTAGATAGCATATGGATGATTTAATGAAACCGTTTATCAAAGATGGAAAGAGTGCCCTTTTAGCATACGACCAAGGTTTAGAACATGGTCCTAGTGCGGATTTCGATGATAGAAATGTAGATCCGCAATTTATTATGGATACTGCTGTAGCTGGAGGGTTTTCAGGTATAGTATTTGGAAAAGGCTGTGCCGAGAAATATTATAATGGAAAAGTTCCACTAATTGTCAAAGTTAATGGAAAAGACAATCTTACTGCAGGAGATCCATTATCAAGACAAGTATGTTCAGTAGAAGAAGCAATAAGTCTTGGAGCAAAAGGTATAGGATATACAATATATGCAGGAAGTGAACACGAACCACATATGTTCCAAGAATTTGGAAGAATTCAAGAAGAAGCACACAAAAATGATTTACCAGCAATAGCATGGGTGTATCCACGAGGTGGAAGAGTTCAAGAACTTGGCGGAGACATGGATCCAGCAATTGTTGCATATGCGGCAAGAATTGGAATGGAACTAGGTGCAGATGCAGTCAAGATAAAATATAGTGGAGATCCAAAAACATTCAATTGGGCAGTTAGATCTGCAGGAAAAGCACATGTATTCATGTCTGGTGGAGCAAAGACAAAAACTGATGATGAGTTCTTAAAACAACTTTCAGGAGTAATGGAAGCAGGAGCTACAGGTTTAGCAGTAGGAAGAAATGTATGGCAACATTCAGAGCCTCTAGTAATGGCTAAGAAGATTAAAGAAGTAATTTTTGAAGGGAAGAGAGTATAATATAGTACAATCTCGTTAGATGATTTAAATGAAGATAGCTATATTGACTGGAGGTGGAGATGCACCAGGATTGAATCCAGTAATTCGTGCAGTTGCTAAAGTAGCTAAAGAGAATCAAGTAGAAATGATTGGAATAAGAAGAGGATGGGCAGGTTTAGTAGAGTTAAATCATTTCCCTCTTAAATGGGAAGATGTAAAAAATCTTCATTCAGAAGGAGGTACTTTTTTACTTTCGAGTAGAACTAATCCAATTAAAATGGAGAATGGAATAAAATTAGTTTCAGAGAATTTAAAACAAGTTGCAGATGGCCTAATTGCAATGGGTGGAGAAGATACTCTAGGTGTTGCAAACGAATTATATAAAAATGGGGTAAATGTTGTCGGAGTACCAAAAACGATTGATAATGATTTATTTTCTACAGATTATACAATAGGATTCGATACCGCGATAAATATCACGGTAGAAGCAATAGATCGAATAAGAAGTACAGGAAAATCTCATGAAAGATTCATGGTAGTTGAAGTAATGGGAAGGCATGCAGGATGGCTAGCAGTACATTCAGGACTAGCCGCAGGAGCAGACGTAATATTATACCCAGAAGAGAAGTATGACAGTCAAGAAGTATGTAACAAGATTAAAGAATTAAAAAAACAAGGACAAAATACAGGAATTATAGTTATTGCCGAAGGAGCAGAGGAAAAAGAAGGAAGTTTCACTACTCAAGATGAAGAATTAGAT
>JACAFS010000049.1 GCA_013378385.1 Nitrososphaerota archaeon
AACATTATTACTTATTTCTGAGTTATTGATTTCAATCGATTCAAATCCATCTTGAATATACATTGCTGAATATGAACCGCAATTATTGCCTGAACAATATTTTATATCTTTTATAGTTACGTTTTCTAGCAAGAGCTTTGAACCATTCAATATAGTATTTGGTTTTTTGTGATAAATTCCTGCACCACCACCACTTTGGAACGAAGTAGTTGTATTTGAAATAGTTGTATTGATAATGGATACTTTTGCATTCTCTTGAATATCTCCATTTATATAAACCCCAGTACTAAGATTACCCTGTAGAACACAATCAGATATAACTATATTTGTAGGGTTATCCACATAAATATTTTGTCCTACTAATTTGGAATTCAATATTTTTGCATTTCTTTTGGCAACTATCCTCCCAATTGTTAATCCAATAACACTACTTTGAATTCCAATAGTTGTATATCCATTTATAATTGTTTTACTGATAGAACTCGTATCGCCAGTTATTAAAAAATTACTCGCATATGCTACTCGTTCCATTTCCTGATTGTTTTCATACGAATAAGTGCCCTCAGCAATTACAATCAAGAGATTAGTATTTTCGTTATAGTAATTATCTGCTTTGGCAATTGTTTTAAATGGTTTATCCGCACTCCCATCTCCTGTAAGATCACTTCCAAATGCTGAAACATACTTTTTAATTCCACTAAACATAGATATTACTTTGGTATCACTATATTCAGAACAATAGTTTTCGCTACAAGCCTTTAATCTGTATTTGTAGTCTCCAAATTCTGTGACTGTATTATCTGTATAGGAATAACTGGCAACAGGAGTAAGATCTGCAATTGCATTGAACGTACTGGAAGTTCCTATAGCTTTTTCAACAATATATTTTTTCTCAAAAGAATTATTATCTGTCCATGATAGTTGAGCTGATTGGTCAACTTTATTTACATTGAATACAGTTGGTTTTTGGAGAACAATTTCTAATGTAGCCCAACTTTGATCCGACTCATTTATATCCGAAAATGCATGTATTGTATACTCATATTGATTACCATATGAGACTCCATTATCGATAAATGAGTTGGAGGAATTATCAAGGGTATCTACTTTTTCTTGTGTTCCGCCATAATCTTTTCTTTTGACTACAAAACCTTTTTGATAACTCGTTTGACTTTGCCATTGCAAGGTAATCTGATCTTCTTTCGTGATTTTTGTCGAAGTAAATAGAGGTTTGAGGAAAACAAGGGTGGTCGATTGGACGATTGATGAAGCAGAGACGGCTTCATCTACTGCAATTCTTACCCTGTATGAATATTTACCTAACTTTAATCCCTTATCGATATATTTCAGTGTTTTTTCATCAACTGTGTCAATGAAAGTGAAGTCTCCAGAATCAATACTTCTTTCAATAAGATATTTGATTTCTAGTGTGCTTTCATTAACTGCTTCCGTTTTTACCTTTTGTGTTTTTTCAGCATTTTTACTCTCTTTTAATATTGGGATTAGATGATCTATCTCAATCTTTTCCTCTTCAATTACACTGGCTTTATTATCACCTGATTTTGTGCTCGAATCTATCCTGCTACTTGTGGACCAAATATGTTCCCATTTCAGTTCTATGCTTTGATCATCAATTCTTGTTAAAGCCCAAAGGTTTGGAGGAGGCAATACAGTTTCTATGCTTTTTGTGTCTGAGATAGGTGTAATGACATCATTATAAATTCCTTTTACAGCATAATTATATGCAGCAGTCTCCATTGATACACTTGTATCAATTACTACGTACAACTTACTAGTCACACCACCAGTGGTAGATAATACTGTTGCAAAAGAAACAGTATCTAAAACAGCAGAATCATCTAGAGTCTTTGGTCCAAACCCTTCATTCCTATAAATTATAAAACCAGTGTAATGAAGTTCCGCCAATGATGGTAGACTAATGGTTTGATCTAACATTGTAATTTCAATCTTAGAAAGATCATACAATTCTATATTCGTAATAGTTGGTTTTTGTATATGTTTGGATTGAGCTGGATCAAGAGGATTATCATAATCTCTTTTATCTTCACAAGATAGAAAAATGAGAGCAATAAAAGAAAAATAGAATAGAAGCTTATTTGCCATTTGATCTTTAATTGACAAACTAAAACATTTCCTTCACATCCGACTGTTTTACATAGCCTATCGCACCTTGTCCTAATGCGACAGTATACCAGCCCTTTCTTGGGATAGATATATTATAAATGGCTGCACCTTTATTTATTCTTGTAAGAAATCCCGACCCAGATGTTGGCATATCATATACTTTTATCATTCTCTTTGCTATTACAATCTTTTCAGGTTTTTTATTGATTTTGGTGATTCTTACATTGTTATTAACATATTTATTATTATTTTTACTTACATATGCAATCAAACCTTTATGAACAATTATCCAATTATATTGACTTTCACCTAATAGCTGATACTTTATAAAAGGTTTAATATTTCCAACGGAAACGCCAAAATTTGGTGAAATTACAGGAATAAGTTTCTTCCGTGTTTGTAAGGATCTCATAGTGATTGCTTTTAATCCTTGTCTGAGTAATTTTGACTTAGATACTTCATCTGCTTCTCGTTCATCGATAACTGCTTTATCATAATAAGCAGTAAATAATTTAAATAAATAAAATGCTGTTGCAGAAGTAGCTGCAACTGCAAATGTTGTATATAGCTTCTGTTTTTTATATTCGTCCTGAGCTAATTCTTTATATTTCACAGCATTAGATTGAGTATTGGCATTATTATATAATTGAAAATATTCATTACTTTGGTTAATAGCTCCTTGTCGGAAAAAGGCACTTGCAGCTGCAACACCTAAAGTTGTAAAAGTCATGTTTTTAGAAGAACTCAATCTTTGCTGGAGACTCCCTTTGTAGTCCAGCAATTCAAATTTTAACTCCGTTGACTGACCTTCCTTGACTTTTGAACCTTTATTGGCAGTTAAATAATCCTTATGCCTTATTTCAACATCGTAATTACCCATCGTTAGTGTTATTACTTTGGGTGCATTCCCTTTAAGCTCGCCATCAATGTAAATCTCAGCATTTTTGGCCTCATCGGGAGTCACAAACACTGCAATGGAGCCCAACCTCGGAATTGGTTTCAAATCGAGATTAGTATTATCTCCTGCACGCACCATAATCTCTTTTGCATTCGGGTAATGATTTGCTGCTTCAGATTTAAAAGTATAATTACCGGGTTTGAGTTTTAACTCAAATTTTCCAGTTCCTTTATTTTCATCATCGATAAAAAGAGTACCTAAACCAGCATCGACATTGACAACACCAATGTTGGTTGTCATTGGTAGAGTTCTTGTTGTCAACCGTTCATCAGAGATAACAATTTCTTCTGAAATGCTATTAAAGTATTCCTTTTTGACTTCTAATAAGTAGGTACCTGAGGCAATCATTAAATTTTCAAAGGGAGTTTTACCCTTCTTTATTCCATCAAGATATACATCAGCATCCGTTGTATTCAAGGTAACAACTTGAAACATGCCATATGCTTTATCGAGCTGAATTGTTAATTGATCTGACTTCCCTTCCATTATCTCTATTACTCTAGATGTAGAATGGTACAGATTTTTGGTGATATTTATTTCATGCTTACCATCTAATAGTTGATATTGTTTTATTGGTGAAGCACCTAATGGTTTATTATCAATTGTTACGTTTGCTTCAGCTGGAACAGTATTGATGGTTACAAAACCAAAACGAGGCTTCAGGGTCTCATTAATTTCTTCGGATTCGCCAACCTCAAGATTAAACTGCAATGTAGAGGTATGATACATTGCAAGACTCAAATCCATAACATGATTACCAGCAATTAAGGTTCCTGTATATGGTGTTGATCCAATTCTCTGATTATTGATGAGTATCTCTGCTCCTTGAGGTTTTGTATTAATTGATATCATTCCGGGAGAACGGTATGGGATAATCTCAGAGTCATCTCTCACCATTTGGATGGAGTATTGTGCATCCTGACTAACTCGAATCAATTTGGTGACGGTCTTATATTGATTTTTCTCAAATCTAAAAGTATACTCATCTGAAGCAAGTTTTAATATTGCTATATTTCCAATAGTTTGAAGTGGTGAAAATGAACCATGCGACACATAAGCATTTTCCACATTTATATTGAATTGCAATTGATATAACTTTTGTGCCTTAACAACGAATACTGGATCATATGTCCCACCTGACATATCTCTTGCTAAATTATTAATAACGGTTGCTAAGATTATTCGAACATCATCTAAAGAATTCAAACCTCTATCGATGACTACATTGGCGGGCATCTTATTCGTAGTCGTATGTATTACTTTGAAGGTGGCTGTGTATTCTCCAGTGCTACCGATTTTATTTATAGTGGGTATTAACATATATTCTGCCCCTACCATTTGGCCAACTTCTGCAGCACACTCTATACTTACGCAACTTTGTTGAAATTCTTGTTCTTTAAGAATATCATCTCGCTCTGCTACACTCACCAGTGAAAAATATTTCACTTTAAGAATTTCTTGCTCTAATCGATCACGGATATTTTCTTGGATTGCAGAGCTAATATTTTCACCGCCAACATCTGTAACCCCAATCACAATCTTTTCTGCCTGAGGCAATACGGTTGAAATAATCAGTAAAAATGATAGAATTCCTTTAATTGAATTATACATCATATCTCATCAATCATTTTTTGTACTGTTTTAGAAAGATATTTTTCTGAAATAATTTTTATAGCTTCCTTACCCGCAAGTTCATATGAATTGAAATGTGCACCCTTTATTTGGGTAATATTTGTCGACAAGATTTCAAGATTTGTATTATTATCAATAATACTTAGTGCTAAATCAGCAAAGGCAACGAAAAAACCATACTCATTTTTCCCCTCAGTGGATTTTGACGTATTAATACTGAGCTTGATCGAATAATCTGTATCACCATCATCTTTAAACGTCATCCCCAGTTGGGTTGTAAGTAAATCTTTCAATGCTGGAGTGATCATTTCTTCTTCCAGCTTTTTACCAAAAATCTTTTCTTCTGAAATCAGCTTTGCTGTTGCAGTATTCATTTCTAACTGCAATGTTGAATGTATCGGGTTTTTTATGGCGAGTAATGATGCAGAAGAATCGATCAAGGAGAAAATATCAACTGTAAATGTCACATACTGGTTTATAGACTTATCTTTAATCTTAGGCAGAGTATAAAAAGCTTTTCCTTCACCATCTGTAGAGATTTGCTGTAAATCATTATTTTTATTCAAAGTAACTGCTATAGGTATATTTTTTATTGGCTGTTTTGTAACTCTATCAAAACAAGTGACTTGAATAGGCCTATTATTTTGAAATACTTTAGTTTTTATAGAATTAACACTTGGCTCAACAACTACTCTTTTTAAATACGATTCTAAGTTCTCTTTTATAGTCTGATTAAAGCCTATTTTGTCCCGATCAATAAATGGCTCAATTGTTTTCCATGCATTTCCTAAGCTTACAAATGAGTTAACATCAAATTGTTTTTGTGCACTTTTTAAATAGGATTGTGCCGTATTTAAAACCCCTGCCATTTCTCTATCTAATCGATCATAGTAGGTCTTTCTTTTAACCTTGCCTAAAAGGTTGAAAGTGTCCTCGTCTTCCCAATCATCATATTCTACATTCGGTAAGATTGTTTTCTCTACACGTGACTTGATAATGGACTGGCTAAAACGATCAATGTTCTCGTTGTTACCAGTTAGAACATTTATAAGAGATGATTGAACTTCGACAGAGATTTGAGAGGCTATTTCAATTTCAGCTCGTTGTCGAGCAGTTTTATAGTAATTTTCGGGAAGAGGTTTATAAAGCTGACTTTTCCCGTACCAATGAAGGTTATCTCTAGGAGTTTTCTCTACCCAACCGGGCTTAGATATACTTCCACTAAAGCAAGAAAAAGAAAAGGTTAAAAGAAATAACCACTTGAGTGGTTTTAGGTTCAAAACTCAATCTTTAAGAAAACGACTTTTGGCCTCCAACGCCACATTTCTTGCATCTTCATCCATGGTGGAGAGAGATTGTTCCTCAGCTGTTTGCCAAGCCCGTTCTCTTGCTGCCTTAATTTCTTTGGTTTCAACGGAATACCACCCATACCAATCATAGGTATCCGTTGACTTGCCAACTGTTTCCCAGTACGATTCTTCCAGTGTTAAACTAGAAAACTTTGCTTGAGAAAGAGCATTTACTACTGTGGAACCAAATTTTCCTTTTGCACCACCAAGAGTGCCAACCAGTGAATTATCTAATTCAAGCCGAGCAGAAGTTTGGATTTTCTCTAAAATAGTTTGTATGGCACCAGCATTGGCTTGATTTCGCTTCATATAGTCAAGATCATTACCATTGAAAACCGCACTCTTAAAATAGAATTTTCCTCTTTTTGTAGCTGTTTCTTCTATAGTCCATTTGGGTTTAGAACCACTAGTTCGGGCCGGCTTTGAGCCTGCACAGTTATAGATAAAGAAACTTAGGATAATTATTGATAAAAACTTGATTGATCTATGCATTTGGGTCCTCATTTTTTTGAGATTATCGAAAATTTAAGATTTAATTCACAATGTCCCTATCTTTTTTTTGGCATCTAAACATTAATTAATACAACCTTAAAAGAGAAGCTTTATAGATCACACGGTATATATATACCCCTATCGTTATATGCGGGAAGTACCCCTGGGCCGTGCCCCTATAAATGCCCCTAATTTGTGACTTTAATTGAATACTTATGACAAAGGATGAACTACATCAGGTATAAAGTAAAGGTCCATAAAAATAGAAGAGCCCCGTCCTAAAACAGGGCTCTCCGTCAGACATACATGTTGTCGGGGTGAGAGGATTCGAACCTCCGACCTCCTGCTCCCAAAGCAGGCGCGCTAACCGGGCTACGCTACACCCCGAAATTCTTTTATCTTG
>JACAFS010000005.1 GCA_013378385.1 Nitrososphaerota archaeon
AAACCGACTTGGGGTAAGAAAGGAGCAGTTGAAAGAAGGAAAAAAGAGATTGCTCGTTATTATAGATTGCTTTTACAAGAAATAGATCTTCGGATGCCGGTTGTAGATCCTATAAAATGTGTTTCTAGAATTGCTAGTAAGGCTAGTTTATCTGAAAAAACAGAACTTAGAGCAGTTCAAATTCTCAAGAAGGCGAGAGATACAGGTTTTTCTGTGGGCAAACGTCCAATGGCGTTAGCAGCATCTGCATTGTATGTTGCTTGTGTGTTGGAAGGAGAAAGTAAAACTATGAAGGAGGTTGCTGAAGCTGCAGGAGTTACCGAAGTTACTGTTAGGACATGGGAGAGAGGATTGCGGAAAGTGTGGAGAGATTATTTGAACTGAGGCCTATCTGAGATAAATCTTGGGAGAGGAAGTTCTTCAGTTATCATATCATTAAGTAGTTGTTTGCAATGATCGGTTAATTCAGATAATGACATGACAATCATTTCTCCAGAATATCTGTCACGAACCTGAAATTTTTTACTTTCAACTTCATTTTTGCCCACTACAAGTATAAATGGAATCCATTCTTTTTCGGCTTCACGGACCTTTTTACCTACAGAAAGATCGCGATCTTCGAAATCAACCCTAAGGCCAGAATTTGATAACTCCTCAAGATAACCTAATGATACTTCATGAAAATCTTGAGACAATGGAATTATACGGATTTGTGTTGGGCATAGCCAGAATGGAATAGAAGGAGTTCTACCTTCCCTTTGGTCTTTTGCTGCTTTTTCCAATAAAGCATACAAGCATCGTTCGATAGCACCACTTGGAGAATTATGTAATATAATGGGAGTTTTCTTATCACCATTATCGTCAACATAAGTAATTCCATATCTCTCAGCATTCTCAACGTCAATCTGATCAGTGGCAAGAGCGGAAGCCTTACCAAGATTATCAATAAAATTAAATTCCCATTTGAATACAAAGTAGAAGAATTTTTCAGGCCAAATTTCAATGAATATAGGTCTATTCCAATCTTTTGCAATTTGTTTTATGAAATCAACATTCTCATCATAAAAATCTTGAGTAACTCGAATTGCCAATTCATAATCATCTTGATTAAAACCAATTCCCTGAAGAACGTCTCGAGAAAGAGTGAATCTTTTCAAGATTTCAGTTTTAGAGGCCTCAATATCTTTACATAATGCATGACAATCAGGCATTGTAAAAGCACGTAATCTTCTCAGACCGACCAATTCACCAGATTTCTCACGACGAAAACTATAGCGTGTTAATTCGTACAACTTAACAGGTAATTGCTTATGAGAAATTATTGAGTCATGAAGCATAAGAAATTGTCCGAAACATGCACTAAATCTTAAGAATAGTTCTTTATTATCAGAATTAACAGTGTATTGTCTTGCTGGAAAACGATTCAAGTAACTTGCTAAACTAGGATGATTAGAATCATACATAATAGGAGTTTCTACTTCTAATGCGCCGTATTTTTTAACTTGAGATGTAACATAACGTTCTAGTAAAGATTTAATGAATCGACCTTTAGGATAAAAACGAAGATTACCAGAATCAGAACCAGGTTCATAGTCAACAAGAGATAGTTTTTTCATTAATTCAACATGTGGAGGATGAGATGTTACAACTCGAGATTTACTTAATTCATATTTCTGTAATGCCTTAAGATTTTTGTAATTATTAAAATTAAATTTCTCAACTGATTCAGTATTTCCATCAACCGACATAATTATATATTTAGACTCTAAACGTTCTTCAGATTTTAAAGCGTCATTCTGATATGTTTCGGTACTGCCAGAGGTAATTATTTTTAATTGTTCAGCTAGTGGATGGCCCTTAACACTAATAGTAAATGACTTATTCCAACCAAAAGGACTACTTTGGACATCATTGCCTTCAGCAGATAGACTATCCTTAAATTGATTTAATAAAAATACAGCTTTAGAGGCCTTGGCAAGGTTATCACTCAGATGTGAATATGGATAGACTACAATACGGGAACAATTTAAATTATCAAGTGAAGATTTGATTTCAGAAAGAGAGTTTATAATTGTATTTTCGTCATCTTGAGATTCTAAACAGGTAAATAAAACTACAATATCTTCGTATCTTTTTAGATCAGTATCTGATTCTTCAGCTATATCAATTTCTTTTTTGATGGCTCGATATTCAATATAATTAGAATGTAATAATAGAATTCGCAAATTTGTGCACCTAATATCTTGCTCGTTCGGATTTTCGTAATTCTTTTGTGGATTTCTTCCAGGATTTATAATGTTCAGTACAGAAATACACTTTGTTTGAATCTGATGAAATAGAGAATTCGCTTGAATCTACATTTTTACTACTAATAGATTTAACAGCAGAATTTGAACAGTTATCCAATGAACATTCAACGCCCTTGCTAATTTTTCCCATAATATAATTCATTAACATTTTTTTAATATTAAAGTATTGATTTAGAAAGACATAATTAATGATTTGTTCGTAACAGTATTACTTGTTAGAAAAATTAAGAAGCAAAGTAGAACCAATAATGAATAAAATTGGTTGGGGGTTATCTAAATTGGGAATGACACCAATAATGCTTAGCATATTAGCTGTTATTTTTTCAATTATTTCGGCATTTTTTTATTCAAATCTAGTTCAATTCAATATAAATAATGTTATCCCAAATCAAGCTCTTGGGGCAATATTTTTACTTATTGCAGGATTATGCGATATGTTAGATGGAGCAATTGCAAGAGTTACTAAAAAATCTAGCTTGAGAGGTGCATTCATAGATTCTACATTTGATAGAGTAACTGAAATAATAGTTTTCAGCGGAGTGCTAATTGGGCAATATGCTGAATCAATATTAATTTACTTTGCGATTACATTATCGATGTTGGTAAGTTATTCACGAACCAAAGCAGAAGCAATCAATGTGGATTTAAGAGGAATAGGAATAGCAGAACGTTCAGAAAGAATACTAATATTGTGTTTGTTTAGTTTCTTTAATGAAGTCAGATATGCAATAATAATCATAATCATACTATCCAGTATAACATTCATGGAAAGATTTATTTCAGTAATGAAAAAAGCGGATAAAACTAATACTTAGTACGTCGACGTCGTTCATCTTTAGCACGTACTTTAACTAAGCCATAATGTACAGCACAGGAAACACAATAATATTTAGTAGTTTTTTGAGCTGCAATATAAGTTCCTGCTGCGCGAAGTTCTTTTGCCAATGTAGGTTCAACCAGTGTAATTCGACCGGTTTTTTTCTTAGCTTTATCTTTAGGAACAAGAGTGCCGCAATTACTGCATGAAATGGAGCCTGTCGAACCTTTACTGCCACCTGCACGACCGCCACTTTTTCTTTTCTTAGTCATTGTAATAAAAAATTAAAGATATTACTTACGCATAAATCTTATGGAATAAAGATAATTATCAGGTTAAGATAATGTCGAATATATGTATAATCGGCCATATTTCAATTGACAAAATATACAATAATAAAATTAAAGCCGAATCAATAGGAGGTCCGCCATGTTATTCAGGCCTAACTTGTGTAAATGAGGGATTAGATGTTGAAATTTATACAAAAATTGGCAGTGACTTTCCAGCTGAATATGAATTATGGTTAAAAGAGAATAGAATCAAAATGTTAGATGGTAAATCAACATTAAACACGACAAGTTTCAAAATTACTGAAACAGAAAGAAGAAAACAATTAAAATTAATAAATAAATGTGAAGAAATTATAATAGAAAAAGAAAAAATAGAGAAATACGAAGGAATAATATTAAGTCCAATTGTAAATGAATTAAATAAGAAAAATAATAAATTAATAAATAAACTTGATAAAAAAACATTACTGGATCCTCAAGGATATTTAAGAAAATTTAATGAGGATGGTGTTTGTGAATTAAGATATTTAGATATCAACGAGTTACCAAAGGCAGATATTATAAAGATTAGTGAAGAAGAATCAAAGATGATAGATAATTCAGATAAATTTTCTAGTAGATTGGAAAGGATATCAAAAATCTATCCAATAACTATTGGAACTACAAATAAGGAATTAACATATTTATTTACAAATAAGAAATGCTATGAAATAAGAAATCATCGGGCAAATAATTTAGAAGATACAATTGGATTAGGGGACATATTAAATGGAGTATTTTTTAGTATGTATGTCAAGAATGAAGACATTTTATGGTCAATATCAAAAGCTATAGCATTTACTACAACAAGAGAAGGAATAGGAATAAGAAAATTAGAAAAATTTGTAGAATATAGTGAATTATCAGGCATTATATACAATAATATAAAGAAAATTTACTAAAGTATAATCAAGGAATATGAATCAAGATAAAAAAAACACATTAATTGAATTATTGGATGATAGTAATAATTCTATATTAATAATTGGATGTAGGGCAACAAAATATTTTCATGAATGTTGTGAATACAATATATTGATGGTAGGAGATAAAACGGAATCTAGAATAATAAATGATAAGAAAATTGGTTTTATACAAATTGAGAGTATGAAAAGAGATGAATTTTTAGAAACAAGTAATAAAAATGCAAGTTATTTGATCAATAATGAAATATTAAAAGATAATTATTTTACGCTTTCTACTAAAATAAATGACGTCGGGGAACATAAATCAAAGATAATTAAACAGTATTGGAATTCAACAATGATTGACGTGACAACAGATGTTCAGAAAGCAACTAATGCAATGAATAAATCATCGTTATATGATTCAGCTTATTGGGCATTATCAGCAAGTTATAATTTAAGCAAATTATCAATTGCGGGTGAGGGTTTAATTCAAAGTCCATCGCATTTATTGAATCAATTAAAAGATAGAAAAAATGAACGCAATATTGATCAGTATTTCAATCTATTAGATTTAGAAGTTGCCACAAAATCATCAGTAGAACGTCGACTGCAAGCATTGAATAATCTAAACCGATCTCTAGCTACAATAACAAATAGCAATAATGAATTATTCGCTAGAAGAATGAAATTAATAGACAACAAGATACGCTGGTTTATAAAAAATAGAATGATAACAAATGCATTTGTTCTATTAGGTTATGAGAATACGTTAATAATAAAGAAAATTTACAAAGAATATTGTAATTCGAAGTATTTATCGACACACAATTATAAGATAGTCAGCGAGATATTAGAAGAAGATATGTCAACAAGTGTAGGAAAATCAACAATTAAGATGCTACAAATGCCAATGGATGAACAAAGGATTACTGAGAAATTAGACATATTGAATAATTTATTAATCGAAATAAGAGACAATATAGCCAATTGAAGACGCATTTATTAAATAAAGTTCAGCTTAACATAAAGTAATATGAAGGCTGTGATTCTTGCAGGAGGATTAGGAAAAAGAGTGAGGCCATATACATTATTTTTACCTAAACCAATGCTTCCATTGGGCGATAAACCAATACTAGGTCATATAATTGATTGGATAAAGAAACAGCGTATAAAAGAAATAATTATTTGTACGTCGTACATGAGTGAAATAATAGAAGAACATTTTGGAAATGGTGAAAAATATGGAATAAAAATTACTTATGTGAAAGCAAAAAAACCACTAGGTACGGCAGGGCAATTAAAATCTGCGCAGAAATATCTCGATGATGATTTCCTTTGCATATATAGTGATTCTTTATTTAATTTTAAGATAAACACTGCAGTGAAATTCCACAAAAAAGTTAACCCAATAGTCACAATGGTCGTATGTAAATATGAAACAAGATTAAAATATGGAATGATTGAGCTAAATAAAGATAAATCAGTATCAGAATGGAAAGAAAAGCCTGCCATAAAGGGATTAATAAATACTGGATGTTTTATCATGAAATCGGAATTTCTAAAATATATTCCAAGAAATAAAATCTATGAAATGGACCAGGTTTTTAGAAAGATTCAAGAAAAGAATAATAAAATATATGGATTCCCAGTATCAGGAAATATTTTAGATTTAGGTGATAGAACTGATTATGAGAAAAATTTCAAAGAATTTAATAAAGTGAAAAAACATGAACGATAATCTCATACTTATTGAAGATAAATCAATAGAAAATTTCGAGCCAATTACATCCACCAGAACTTCATTGGAAATGCAATTTGGAGCAGGGAGTTTTTATGAACAATTAAAAAAAGAAGCAAAATTCAACAATATTTCTATTTTTATCAGAAATCATTTGAAAGAAACTACAAAAAGAAAACTAAAGGACGTAAATATAGGAAAAATTGATTTTGAAGGAAATGTCACAATAATAAATGCGCTTATAAATTTGAACGACAAGAATGTAATAAAATTATTAAATAATAAAGGAAGATTTATCGCTAAAACAGGACAACAATTAATTTGTGCACGAATTCCTTCATCAATAATAAAAGATATTGATAATAATAATTCATATGAATTTATAGGTAAAATATCTAAATTCAAGGATTATTCAATAAAACAAATAGACAGTAATTGTTTAATCAAATATCCATGGGATTATATAAAAGAATCAGGAGAATCAATCAATAAACAATATAAATTTTTTAATAAAAGATCAGACAATAAGAAAAATATAAAATTAATTTCAGATAGTAAAAAAATATGGATTTCAAAAAGTGCAACAATTGTAGATAAAAATAAAACATATTTTGATTCTAGTGATGGACCGGTAATAATTGATAGAAATTCAGTGATTGAACCATTTACTTACATAAAAGGTCCGGTATATATTGGAAAGGAATCAAAAATAAATGGTGCAAGAATATATTCTAATACTTCAATTGGAAATAATTGTAATATTGGTGGAGAGATACAGAATTCAGTAATACATGAATATACCAACAAATCCCATGAAGGGTATTTAGGGCATTCCATAATTGGATCTTGGGTAAATCTTGGTGCACGAACTACAAATTCAGATTTAAAGAATACTTATGGAAAGATAAAAATGAATATAGGAAAAAAGAAAATACAAACTAATCAAGTCAAATTTGGATGTATGATTGGGGATAATTCAAAAACGGCAATTGGGTCTTTAATTTTTACAGGAATAAAAATAGGAGTATGTGGGCAATTATTTGGTCATGTAACAGAAGATATACCTCCATTTACATTTTATAACAATATCAAAAAGAAGACATTAATTGAATATGATATTAATAAAGCAATAAAAACACAAGCAAGAATGATGAAAAGGAGAGACATTAAACAAAATAAACATGATAAAAAACTATTACAAGAAATATATAATAACACCATTGAACAGAGAAAGAAGAATAGAGTAAAAGTAGGGAATATGAAGATTTGAAATATGAAGAGAAATTAAACGAAAAAAGAATCAACGATATAGATAAATCAGGATTATTTGGCCAGTATGAAAAATGGCCAATATATGCAAAAGAAGCGATAGATATATCGCCAAATATACCACAAAAACGTGAAATCAAGAATATTATTTTTATTGGAATGGGAGGGTCGGCTACATCTGGAGACATAATTCATAATTGGTTAAGAGATGAATTACCCGTTCCTTTTGAGGTGTTAAAAGACTACAAATTACCAGGATATGTAAATAATAAAACACTAGTAATTGGAGCGTCAATTTCGGGTGAAACACGTGAAACAATTTCTGCATGTATTGAAGCAAAAACAAAGAAAGATGCATCAGTTGTATCAATTTCTGCAGGCGGAGCATTAATGAAAATTAGTGAGAAATACAACATACCTCATACTAAAGTAGAATTAGCGTTAACACCTAGAGCTAGTTTATTATTTGCATTATTACCAGCAATAAATTTGTTAGAGGAGATAGGAATAATCGGTTCAACGAAAAATGAATTTGCAGATATGATGAATTTATTAAACATGAGGAATAATCAAATAAAGAAAAATATCGTATTTGACAATAATATTGCAAAACAAATAGCAAGTGACATATTAGAATTAGCTACTCCTCCGACCATATATTCAGGACAAACATTATCTGCGCCAGGATATAGATTTAAAGCGTCATTAAATGAAAATTCAAAAATCAGAGCTCAGCACATTCTATTACCTGAACTTTGCCACAATGAAATACAATCATGGGGAAGGAATAAAGATAATAAAATAACATCTATTTTCTTAAGAGATGATGATGAAAGTTTGGAACAAAGAGAGAGATTCGAATCTTTGAGTCAGATATTAATTAAAATGGACATCAAGCCTTTAGAAATTTATACAGAAGGAGAAACAAAACTTGGACGAATAATTGACTTAATATACTTATTAGATTATGTATCACTTTACCTTGCAATACTAAAAGATATAGATCCAACACCCACTCCAAATATTGACGAGATTAAGAAATTATTAAAAAATAGATTCAAAGAAATAAACTAAATTACGCCTACAAGGCTTGCCAATTCTCTTCTAGAAGCTTTACCAAGGATTTCAGCACTTTTTTCTGGAGCAAGTGAATTAATGGATATGCCAAAGCCATTTTCAAATCCACTATTATAAGATAATTGAGGGGATATTTCAATATGCCAATGAATTTCTGAATCAATTTCATTCAAAGAATTGTGAAAAACTATGTTATACGAAGGATTATTTAGAACGTTATCTAAACCGCCCAAAGTAGAACGAAGAATTTGAGCAAGATCTTCTAATTCATTATTATCAATCGAGGTAAACGAATATTGATGTGATTTCGGATATATCCAAAATTCAAATGGATGTGATGAATTCCAAGGACAAAATGCAAGAAAACTAACAGTAGAAAGTATTTGTCTAGGGCCACCTGTTTCAAAATTTATGATTCTGCATATAGGACATATGCCCAAATCAAAAATTGATTTTCTAGACAACTCAATCTCATTTTTTAATATAGGAGATGGAATTGGAAGATTAGTTATTTCAAACCCATTATGCATAGGATTACCGCCAGATAAAACTCCGGAATTAACGAAGATTTGAATATTTTTCAGATCGTCAGAAATCATTTTTTTATTAATAGTTTGAACTTCCAATAGTAATTTTTGTATTTTATCTACTGAAAGTTTACTCAGATTCTTATGACTAACGTCAGAGACATAAAATCGTTTCATTATATTTTGATCTAGAGATAAATTATTCGTATCAGAATCATTGAATTTTTCAGATTTAACAGATTCATCAACCACGGTTTTTGGATTTTCATTGGATTTGTCAGTATTCTTACATAATGAACAGACTTTTTCCGATTTGTTATCATTTACAATAGATGATAAATTAATGTCTAGATTAGAATTTATAAACACATATTTTTCCAAGAAATAGTCTTTTCGAAGTTGCTTCAAATACAAATTTAATCAGGAGATTGTTATTATTTAGGTTTTTAATTAATAAGACATTTATACGGGGAATTAAATTCAGAAGATTATGACATGGTTTTTTGTGAGGCATGGGCAATCAATTTACAATTTAGAGAATAAATTTACAGGTTGGCACAATCCATCACTATCAGAATTAGGGGAAAAACAGGCATTAGAAACTGCGAAAAAGTTATCAAAATATGACATAGATGTAGTTTATTCTAGTGCTTTATCACGTTCAAAGGAGACTGCAGAGATAATTATTAAAAATCATCCAGGATCCACTAAAGACATAATATCGGATCAATTATTAAATGAAAGAAATTATGGGAATTGGTCAGGAAAGAATAAAGAAGAAGTAAAAAATGAGATAGGTGAAGATAATTTTCTCAAAGTAAGAAGAGGTTGGGACACTCCGCCAGAAAATGGTGAATCATTAGAAGACACCGCAAACAGAGTAAAACAATGGGTTGAGGAATTAGAAAAATTACATAATAAAAATGAAAATATATTAATCGTATCTCATGGAAATACTATTAGAGCAATATCAGTAATATTGGGAATCAATACAAAAGAAAATATTCATAAGTTTGAATTACAAACTGGAGAGATATTCATTGTTGAGAGATAAGATTTCCGCCTTCAGAATTAAATAAATCTTCAATATTTTCTTCTTCTCTAATTATATGAATACTTTGATCACGTTTTCTTAAGAGAATAGAAGGTTTAGTCTGACAATGAAATGGCATATTAAACACAATAGAATATGCGCCAACATTTCTGAATATTACTAAATCGCCAATTTCAGCAGAAGGGTATTTTTTATCAGAAGGAATTTGAAAAGTATCAAGAGTGTCACACAGTCGGCCGCCAATTTGAATATTTTCATAACTATGTATTTCAGACTTTGTAATAATATCAATAGGATATTCTTGTTTCATCAATGCAGAATCAAGAAGTAAATTATAGCCTGCATCAACTATGTGGAATTTTCCTTCAGGGTATGTTTTAGAGTTAACAATTTTTGAAATAAGAATAGCTGATTCAGCAGAAAGATAACGGCCACTTTCAACAATTAGAGTTGGAGAAAGATTAAATGATTTTATAAACATATTTAATTTATCAGTTATTAATTTTCCAATATCATCAGGAGATGGAACAGGTTGAATATATTTTACGGGAGTTCCGCCACCGATATCAAGAATAGGAAGCGAAAAATTATCAATATTGGATTGTAATTTAGTGATTAAAGATGCAAGGATGTCAATTGTTTTAACAAAACAAGATGGATCACTAATCTGTGAACCTAAATGAAAATGAATACCGTAAAATTCAAGGATATCTGAATCATATATTTTATTTATAATGTAAAAAGCGTCATCGTTTGATAAATTATCAACAGGTACACCAAATTTACCCATACTAGAGGATGCACTAATATCAGCAACTACATCAATTTCAGGATTAATTCTGACTAGAACTTTAGGACGGCATTGAGACAACTTTGACGCTGAAATTAAATTAAGTAGGCCATTATATGAACCAATTACAAATTTAGAGATGCCCGATTTCATGGCCGCTACGAATTCATTTTCTTCTTCGGTTATACTAGTATAAAGAATATGATCGAAATTACCGTTAGTTTGTTTGAAAAAATATATTTCTCCCAATGATGTTAGATCAAATAAGATGCCTTCTTTATTTAGAATTTCAATAATAGATGGATTGAAATTTGATTTTATAGAATATGCAATAGAAGTTTTTCCATTATAATTATTAAATGAATTCTCTAATGATGAGAGATTGTCAAGGATAGTTTGTTCGTCGACGACGTATAGGGGCGTATTAAATTTGGAGGTGATTTCTTTGATTTCAGTATCAGAAATAGAAGAGGATTTATTACTAAATCGAATATTTTGAAGAGATGGTTTTGACAATTTTACTATGAAGTACCTATTATAATCTCAATTGTAGAGACGTTTCGTTTATTACCCTCTTCGCCAAGGATATCAGTATCAATTGCAATGCTTTTAGTGGAATATTTTCCTTTTCCTAATCTTTCAGTAATTATCTGTGCAACGTCAACTGCACGGGAGATTACCATACCTCGTCCTTTAATAACAATCTCTCCAGTTTGTCCGAGTTGTATAAGACCAGACATAGCATAACTCATAACTGGTTTTTTACCAACAAATATATTATTTGTAGTATTTTGATTAGATGTTGTTTCTGGTACAGAAGTATCAGAACGGGAGGCGTCATCAGAAACAGCCGTATCGTTTATGGAATTTTCATTTGAATTAGATTCAGACATTTTTGTATTTTTTTTAACATAAAATTCTTATTTAAATGTGGCGCTAAGGACCGATTTGATGTGAAATATTACTAAATATTGAGCGTATTGAGTTTATATACAATACAATAGTATCGGAAATGTGATATAATTGCCAAAGGCATACGTACTAATAAATACAGAATCAGATGTAGAAGAAGAATTCATACAAGAAGTTAAGCAAATGGAAGGAGTAATAGAAGTTGCTTCAGTATATGGCAGATATGATTTCGTAGTTATTATTGAGTCAGATACGATGGAAAAGGTCAAAAACATAATAACAAACAAAATTAGGCGAATTAGAAGCGTAAAATCCACAATAACTCTCATTGGAGTTTAGAGAAGAACCTACATTAAACTAGAAAGTGGTATATTTTGAGAAGTGCCATCAGGGTATGTACGCCTAATAGTAAGAGGCATTACGGTTTTATCCAATTCATAAGTAGCAAGTAAGATAGGATCATGAATGGATTTTGATACTTTTACAAATGCAGGTGCGCCAAGAGATAATTGTAAGGCCCTTGATCCAATAATTTTAGCCCTTTCAAATCGAGTCAAATGAGCAGGACCAATCTCAACTTTAAAATCTTGTTTTGTCATTATCTAACCGTTATTCAATATGATGTTACAATTTATAACTAGATAAATTTTTCTATTATCTATAATGAGTTCAATTTCTAAAACAGACATACAAATTACCATTGGAGACAGAGTAATTGAAGGAGAAATTTCAAAACATTTGGCGCCAATGATTGTTAATCAGATAATTGAAAAGAAGAGATTAAGTGGTCCAATAGTCAAAATTAAAGATTTGTTAATATATAGTCCACTGGGAATAGTTGCAGGAATGCATAAACCTAAAAAATCATTTAATAAAGGAGATATTGGGTTTTTAGCGTCAAGCGGAGCGATTGTTTTATTTAAGAAAGATCAGATTGTTACAAATAAGATGACGCATATAGGTAATTTGACAGAGGTAGCCGAAAAATTGGAGAATATTAAACCTGGAGAAATTTTTATTCTTGAAGTATTAAGGTGAAAAGAATAAATTGAATGTTAAACAAAAAATCAGATATATAGACAGAATTTCTTCAATAATTTCTTTCATATTAATATCAGGAATGATATTCATAGTAATAGAATCGGATTTTCAGATATTCATGAATGTAAGATTGATTATTTTTGCAGTGGTATTCTCAATAATTGGATTAATTTTAAATAGAAAAAGAACAGAATTGTTCGATGAGACTTTATGAGATTAACTAGAGTAGAGTGAATTAAATAATGAGAGTCCAGCCATAATAGCCTCTTCACTTCTTATTGTTTCCACACCCTGATTTGGAAATAAATTGATAAGAAATAAATTAGATTTATCGATTTTTTCACGAGAAATCACAGACATAAGACCAGTTTTAGGAGAACCAAAAGCAATCAAAATACTAGAATCAGTATTATTTTTGATTTCTTCAGAAATTAATTTTACATTAGAATTAAAATCAGAACCAAATTTAGAAGTAATAACTGTAACGTTGTAATTATTTGTAGACAGAATATCTTTTAACGAATTATTATATGTAAGATCATATCCCCAATAATCAGTAGGTTGAATCTTTTGTAATAAGAAGTATTTTCCTTTATAAGATTGTGAAACGATTTTTACAGTGATTATTCCCCCCACAGAGATATTGCCTTCAAGAATACCATAATTATGCATGCCAATATCAATTATAGACATATTGAGTTTATTATCAAATCTAATACATACGCCGTCACGAATATTAATGACGTCAGGATTATAATTTCGATTTACCATATGTGACGGAATACGAAGAGGAGGAAGGGTTCCAGCAAGTTTTAATTCTTTTTTAATAGGAAAAAGATTTTTTCGAAGATATTGAGGAGTTACAAGATACCTGAGTAATAACAAAATAAGATCCTTGTCATGGATTCCTTGATTCTTATAAACGTGAATTTTAGTAACTTTAAAAATTGAGGCGGCACGTGCGATTATTCCTAATTTATGTGTTTTTTCAGAAAGAGATTGACAGTCTTCAAGAATATTTGATGGAATAGCAATTGCTAATTCTCTCAATTTAATTCATTATTCCGTGGTTTTATTTTCTGAATAGAAATTAATTATTTTTTGTGCGATAACAATTGAAGCTTCTTTTTGAGCTTCGATAATTTGTGCCCCAATATGAGGAGTGGCTATAAGGTTCTTTAATTTAATTAGATCAGTATTAGTAGGAGGTTCTGTCTCAAAGACGTCAAGAGCGGCACCGGCGATTTTATTATTAGATAATGCGTCAAATAAATCGGATTCAACAATTAGTTGGCCACGAGCTGTATTAATAAGAAATGATGTATTTTTCATTAATTCAAATTGTTCTTTGCCAATCATATGAATTGTTTCAGGTGTTGCAGGAAGGTGTAAACTAATGAAATCAGACTTTGATAATAATTCATTAAGTTCGACCTGAGTTACATTATATTTACTTAAATAATCTTTGTCGACAATTTGTTTTTCAAATCCAATAACTTTCATTTCAAGAGCAGATGCTAAAATTCCAGTTCTTCTTCCAATACGTCCTAGACCAATAATTCCAAATGTCTTGCCTCTTAATTCACTACCAAGGATTGAATTTTTAATCCATTGGTTATCTTTTAGAGATTGGTCGGCCAATGGAATAGAACGTGCAAGACTAACGGCAAGAGAGATAGTCAATTCAGCAACGGCATTGGTAGAAGCTTCTACAGACGTAAATACAGGAATATTATTTTTTTCGGCAGTAGAAGAATCAATATTATCAATTCCAGTACCAGGTCTACAAATTAATTCAAGAATTTTTCCAGAATTAATAACAGATTCAGTTATTTTTGTTCTACTGCGAACAACAACAACATGTACTTCAGTTATTACTTCAAGTAATTCCTCAGGCGTGATAGTAGGGTTTTCAAGAATAGTAAAACCAGATTCTTTTAATAAATCAACACCTTCAGGCTCTATTTTATCACAAATAAGAATTTTTTTATCAGAATTCAATTAAGTAAAAGTTACTGTCTAATTACCGCATTTAAATCTTATTTTCAATTAATATATATCAACGTAATAATATAATATACCGAGAATGAACGACGATAAAGAACTAGAAATATTGAAGCAAAAGAAGATTAAGGAATTAATGAAGAGAATTGAAAATCAGAATAAACAAGATGATCCAAAAGAAATTCTTTTGTCTAGACTAGTCGATAGGGGAGATGAAGTGCTAAAAATAGCGGAGGCATATTACCCAAAAGAAACAGAAATCATCATTAATCAATTAATTGAATTAATAAAGAATGGTAAGATTCAGGGTTCTATTTCTGGAGGCGAGTTATTATCAGTATTTCGAAATGCAGGATTAAGAATTACAGTGCCTACGTCAATTTCAGTATCAAAAGATGGGAAAATGACTTCATTATCAGATAAACTAAGTAAAAGAGAATAATTATTCTTCTACAACGGTTACTTTAGGAACTTTTGAATCTTTAGATTTGTCAATAGATTTTATAATTGTATAATCAGAATTAACAAGTTTATTTAATATATCATTTGAAATATTGAAATCAGAAGCAAATTCTTTAAGATATGGGTTTAGTAATTCAATATCAGAGTCGTCAAGTTTACGATATTCGATATCAAGATTAACACTATATTTACTTGAGAATAATTTATTAATTGATTCAAATGCCTGTTCTGAGAGTTCTGATTTTAATATATTAAGATTTATGTCAGAAGCAGATGAGAGTTTCTTGAATAAATCATTGTCAATAACGCCTTTATAATTAAGATAGGACAAATAATTAATAATATCTTCTTTAGGAGGTTTTAGTCCAATAGAATCAGCGTCTACTTTTCCTCTTACATATATCAAACCGCGCAACATTCCAGTAGCAAGGAAATTACCCACCAATTGTTCTGGTTCGGCAGAATCAAGAGAATCAATTCCAAGAACCAATGCAAGACCGCCAGCCATATATTCTCCGAAATAATCGTCTGCGCGATTTCCTACAATAACAACAGGACGGCTTTCTTCGTATTCACGCATTAGAATAAATGCACGATTTCCAACATTGCCGCGAATGAATATTTTGCCGCCTTGAAGTGCATAACCAATTACATCACGAGTATTACCATGAATTGTAATTTTTCCTTCGTACATAGTATCAGCTACATTATCTTCAGCGCTTCCATATACGTTGATGTTAGTGCCTTTATTGAAATTAGCTAGGCAGTTTCCTGGTGTGCCATAGATGTTTAATTCAGTATCTTTTGGAAGATTAACGCCAAGGTATCTTTGACCTCGTACATTCATTAGATTAACTTGTTTTGGTCCATCGCTTAGAACGGATTTGATGTTAGTATTCAATTCATATGACGATAGGCCGTTTGAATCAATTATATTCTGAGAGATGTCGTGTGAATTCTCGATTTGTACCAGGTCAGAACTAATTGAATCAATTGTATCAGAATCACGTCCAGATTCAATAATACCTTTATTCATTGATGCAAGAACAAATCTTCCAGGTTGTGGGGTCCAAATATTTGCCTTAGGAGATAACATTCTAATTTGACATTCTTCACTAGCCATGTAAATATAGTCGTCGTCTTCGCCAATTACCACAGGACGGAATTTAGAACGATCGATTACAGCAAGAAGATATACGTCATTTCCATCGGAATATCCGATAAAAATAGTAAATGGGCCGTCTAATTCAGCACCGCGATAACGATATAGTAAATCGCGAATGTATTTTGTTTTATCACTACCCAATCTATAAAGAAATCTATCATATGGATTAGAAAGAATTAAGCCAACATCATTCATTGATAAATTTTCAATACGAGATAGATAATCTACAATAAATGCAACAACTTCGCTATCAGTACCTACAAGATTTGTCACTCCGCGGTAATTAAGAAAATTAATATTTGAACCAAAAGAACTGATATCACCGTTATGTACAATGGCAGCATTTACATTAGAAAATGGGTGGCACCAAATTGCAGAAGAACCAGGTGAATTAGTAGGTTGTCGAGTATGAGCAATCCATAAATCAGCAACAGCGTCAGATTTTATAAGACCGGTAGAAGAAGCTACATCAGAAGGATATCCTATATCTTTATAGACGTTAACGTAATTTCCTGAAGAGTAAATTCGAGCACGATAATTAGGAATAGAAAATTTATAGTTAATTTCATTAACTACTTGAGCTAATTTTTCTGAATCGTCGGTACTGATAGTTAAGGATATGTCAAGTGACAGTTCAGAAGCCGCAACTGTTTGCGATTTAATGTCTCTCATAGTAAAACCGCGATCAATTAAAATGGCCTTTATTTCATCAAAGGTATTCTCATTTTCTACAAATATACTCAATAAGAAATCTTTATTAGAATTTTCAAGGTTAAATGATGCAAAGCCCGCACCAAATTTACTACCACGAAATCTAACGCATTCAATACCATCAACAGCTATTTGATTAGGAATTTTAGAAGAGTGTTTTTTCTTTAAAACTGCAAATACTCCACAATCATCTTTACTAACTATTTTTGAGTTAATCAAGGAGCTCCACCTGCTTTAATGCCAAGTCGTTTTCGAATTAAGGGATCTAAATCAACAGTGCGGAATAATTCTCGATTGCCCAATAATGAATTTTGAACAGAACTAATTCCTGCAGCGCCAGCTAATAATTTAATTTCTTTTTGCATAGCCAAAATAGTATATTCAAGTTTTTCTCTAGTTTTATCTTGATCAAAATTAGATTCATTGCTATCATTACGAAACTTCTTTGGATCGTAGTTAATTGATAATAAAGCAGCTTTGCTAATTCCAACTGCATCAGCTCCTAATCCAACTAGTTTGAATATATCAGCTGCCATACGAACGCGGCTTCCTTCAACCAATAAATTAATTTCATTTCTAGCAATCGTAGTATTTATTCGTGTATTCCGTAAAATATTATCTACTTCAGAAGTGCAGATTGCAAGATCTATTGTATCTTGATTATTCTCAAAGTCCCAATCAATGATAATTCCTGTAATCTTTTGTTCTATTACTGATGGAATTAATTTAATAGTTTCTTCGTTAGATGGAAATCTCACCATGATATGAATGTTATTTTTAGATAATTTTTCAATTTGTTCGATTTCATTATAATCAATAGTTATGCATTTTATTCCAGAATTATTTTTGTTTAAGAATTCAGAATGAGGAATTAAAAGAGATGAATTCATGGATTCATTGGCTCCATCGAGTAATTTATTCGAATTAAATAACAATCCCATGGAGGATGCTACTTCATAAAAGATTGTTTCGATAGAACCTCCGTCCGTAAGTCGGCCTAGATAGATAGGGTTAGACAGTCTAATATCTCCATGCGCCAGATATGTTGAAGTTTCAATTTCTTCTCTATAAGGATCAATACTAGGACGAGTGACTTGCGCACCGTCAGAACGAATCCAGTCACATACAGAACGCGCTTGATCAACAAAGGGTGCAGAAATTGTTCCCATACTAGTAATTACAGCCTCACCTGGATTTCTTCCTGCACTGCCAGAGAGTTCACGAAGTTCGCCTTGAAGAATTGGCGTCCAGTATTCATCGTCAGGCACTTGTTTTTGAATGGGTTGAGAACCAACTAATGATTTAGATGAGTGATCGAGTTCTACTCCTAAAATATTTGCTGTTTCTTCATGCATGTTATAACCTCGAAGTAAATCTCGTCTTCCAACTAGTTCAGATGCAGAATTAAGATTCAATTCTTGTAAAATCCATTTAAATTCTTCAATCCAACCAAGTATCATTTGAGAAGTCCATTCAACTGACTTATCGAGTGAAAGAACTTTTGTAGGATCGTCTACGAGTTTGTTTGTAAGAAGGGCAGGACAGAAACCAATATGACATTTATGAACCATAAGACATCCTAAACCAACCAATGTAGCAGTTCCAGTACTAACACAATCAGCACCTAACGCTAATATTTTAGCAGTATCTTCGGCATTACTAACAGCGCCTGCAGCAATAACAGAAAAGCCCTTACGTAGGTTTTGTTGAGTTAAGATACGGTCTACCCAAGAAACAACTAGATCTATAGGAAGGCCTACATGATCACGAACTACAGAAGGAGCGGCTCCAGTACCTGCACCAGAACCGTCAATAATAATTCCGTCTGCACCCATTGCGGCCACACCAGATGCAATATATGGAGTGTAATTAGTACAACCAATTTTAACAAAAACAGGTTTACCAGTAGCCTCTTTCAGAGCCCATATTCTTTGACCCAAATCCTCTATAGAATAAATATCGTGATGAGGAGCAGGAGATACAGCATCTTTGCCAACAGGTATTCGACGAGCGCGAGAAATTGGACCAGTAACCTTTGATCCAGGCAAGTGTCCACCAATACCAGGTTTTGCACCTTGTCCAATTTTAATTACAATTCCTTGTCCAGTTTTTAATACGTCAATATCTACACCAAATCTTCCTGAAGCCCATTGAACAGTTATGTTTTTACAGGCCGCTACATCAGGATGTAAACCGCCTTCTCCAGTGCCATTAATAACACCAGTAGCGTCAGAAGCACGAGCTAATGCAATATTGGGAATTCCGCTTAAAGCTCCAAATGACATATCGCCAAGATATAGTGGTGCAGCTATTCCAATTCTTCCATAGGCGAGTTTTATTCTAGTATCAATATTTTCAATAAGGGACGGATTATTACGTATTTGTTTAAAATTTTCATTAGATTTAGCAGGGTCAATATCAGAAAATGCAAGTCTATCAAGTACTCTAGAACTTTCAGAATGATCCTCCCATAAATACGCGGCCTTGCCAGTGAGAGCTAATTCACGAAGATGTTCGATGCGTCGAGCATCCCAAAATTCTTTTTGCTTGGGTTTAGGCATGCGAACGAATGTAGATACTTCTTGAACAGATTTAGTCGACACAATAATAATGTCAGAAAAGTTCTTAATAAATCAGACCGAAGAAATAATCGTTAAATGAATATTAGAATAAAAACATTGAAAAAGAGAAAATTCGTCAATCCAATATTAATTTGTGGAATACCCGGCAGTGGATATGTAGGAAAATTGGCAGTAGATCATCTGTTAAATGAATATGAAGCGACTACAATATGTGAAATACAGAGTGATTTATTTCCACCGCAAGTATCTACAAACAATGGAATAATAGAAAACATGTCAAATACGATTCATCATATAGAAACAAAAAAACCAAGAAATGACATATTAATTTTAACAGGTGATACACAGCCAATTACTGAACGTGGGAATTATATTGTTACAGAAAAAATTCTAGAATATGCGCAAAATTTAGGTATAAAAAAGATATTTACGCTGGCAGCATACATAACAGGAGAATTTGTAAAGGAACCAAGGGTTTTTGGAGCAGCAACAAAAAGAAACATGTTAAAACATTGAAGAAGTATGGGATCAACATCATGAATCAAGGAATGATAACTGGAATGAATGGAATATTAATTGGAACTGCAAAAATCAGAGGCATAGAAGGATATTCATTATTAGGTGAGACGTCAGGATATACGATTGACCCCAATTCATCAAGAGCTGTTTTAGAATCATTAAGTAAAATATTAAAAATGGAGATAAATCTAGAAAAATTAATCGATAAAATAAATGAATCAAATGAATTAATGAGTCAAGTAGAAGGTATGAAATCAAAAACAGAAGGAATAGAATATTCCAACAAAGATAATAGTTCTCAATATATTAGTTAACAACTACAGTATTTCATTAGGAATGAATTTAGGGTCAATAATTTTTATAGTTTTTATATTATTTGACATGCCCTTAATGATTATAACATCAACATCATCTACACGAAAGAATTTAGAAAGTATTTTTATTACTTCAAGATTTGCTTTATTCTTTAGTGGTAGAGATTTTATACCAAGAATAATTTGTCCGTCTTCGAATTTTATATAATTATCTTGAAGACCGGTTTTTACATTTATATGAATAATAAGATGATTATTGTCCATTATGATATAATTATATAGCATTTTAATAAATTAAGATAGAAAGAACATGAATGATATTATCAATATAGTGAAAAAGAAATCAGATACAATTTGGGAGATACCTGCAGATTATAAACAAGGTATGAACGTTCCTGTTCGGATTTATGCAACAAAACAATTATTAAAATTAATGGATCATCAAGTTATTGATCAAATCACTAATGTAGCAACTTTACCGGGAATAATTAATTATGCGTACACAATGCCTGATGCGCATAGCGGGTATGGTTTTCCTATAGGAGGAGTGGCAGCAATGGATTTGAAAGAAGGTGTAATTTCTCCCGGTGGAATAGGATTCGATATCAATTGTGGAATGAGATTAGTTTTAACAAATTTAACACATAATGATGTTAAGCCAAAACTTAGAGAACTTGTTGATCAATTATATAACAAAGTTCCTGCAGGAGTAGGAGGAGCAGGATTTGTAAAGATTAACAAATCAGAATTCAGGGACATAACAGAAATGGGATCTACATGGTGTGTGGAAAATGGATATGGTTGGGAAGAAGATCTAGAAAATACAGAAGAGAGTGGAATAATGAAAGGTGCTAGTGCAGAAAAGGTTAGTGACGTGGCAATAAAGAGAGGATTAAAACAAATAGGAACACTAGGATCAGGAAATCATTATCTTGAGATACAAGTAGTAAAGCCAGAATACATATTTGATGAAAAAGCCGCAAAGACAGTAGGAATATTTCCAAATCAGGTAGTAATTATGTTCCATTGTGGAAGTAGAGGATTTGGTCATCAAGTTGCAACAGATTATTTAAAAAAATTTCTCGGAGTAATGGAAAGCAAATATAATATAAAAATTCTAGATAGAGAACTTGCATGCGCTCCATTTCAATCACAAGAAGGTCAAGACTATTTTTCCGCCATGCAGTGTGCAATAAATATGTCATTTGTAAATAGGCAAACTATTTTACATAGAATTAGAGAGGTGTTTTCAAAAGTATTCAAAACTGAACCAGAGAAATTAGGTCTATCAATGGTCTATGATGTAGCTCACAACACAGCAAAAGTTGAGGAGCATGAAGTTGATGGAAAGAATAGAAAGATGATAATTCATAGAAAAGGAGCAACACGTGCATTTGGCCCTGGAAGATCAGAGATTCCATTGAAATACAGAAACATAGGTCAACCTGTAATTATTGGAGGAAGTATGGAAACAGGATCGTATCTTTTATTGGGGACAAAAGAAGCGCACAAAGAAACATTTGCTAGTACTGCACATGGAAGTGGAAGGATTATGAGTAGAACTAAAGCAAAGAGAATGTTTAGGGGAGAGACGTTGTATAAAGATATGTTAAAAAAAGGTATATACGTGAAATCAGTTTCATATTCAGGATTAGCTGAAGAAGCAGGAGATGCATACAAAGATATTGACGACGTAGTTGATGCGACAGTTAATGCCAAGATTTCAAAACGAGTAGTCCGATTCATCCCTATAGGCAATGTAAAGGGATAAAATTGCCATACAAGTATATAGACGATATATCAATGGCAGATGCTGCAATAGAAGTTAATTCAGAGTCATTAGAAGGTATTTTTGTAGATTCAGGCAAGGCCTTAACAAATACAATGGTAGATGATTTGAAAAGCATTAAAACGAATCAAAAATATACCTTTAAAGTTGAATCACAAGAAAGAGATCTATTATTATTTGAATTTTTAGAAAAATTAGTTATAGAAAAAGATGCAAATCAAATGTTATTTAGTGAATTTGAAGTAAAAATTAATCAAACAGATAAAAAATTCATCGTTTCAGCAATTGCCTATGGCGAACATATAGACTATGATAGACATGAATTATGTGCAGACGTTAAGGCAGTAACATTACATAAATTCAGTCTAACGCAGGAAAAAGAAAATTGGAAAGCAGAGATGATATTAGACATCTAATTATTTTTCAATGCACGTTTAACTACTTTATCAATTCCAGAACTAAAATGAATGGCTTTTTTAGTCTGATAGATTATTTCGTCAGGAAGTTTTAATTTCTTAGCAACAGAACGAAGAATCAGTTTTCTTACATCATTTGCAACGTCGATTTTATATTCTATTGGGCAGTTTAATGCAAAATTAACTATAGGTAAAGAAGCATAAGGAACAAATAAATCTACAAAAGGAGATGTAATTTTCTCATCTCGTTCAAAGTTTTTCGTATATGCCTGATGAACATCAGAATTCATCATATCGGTGACAAATTGTGGACTTTCTTCAGACAAAGTACGAATATAGCGAGCATAGCCGCCAAATAATTCATCAGCAAGTTGGCCAACAAAAAGAGTGGATGTATTATGTTCTTTAGCAGTCTTTGCTACATAGTAAAAACCCAATGCTATACTCACGTCCATAGGTCGAGTAATTTCGGCAATTGAAGTAATATTAGGGATATCGTCAGGAATATGTTCTATTTTTGGTTCAATTTCAATAAGATCAATTCCGAGTAAATTGGCAAGTTTTTTAGCATTCTCAAAGTCATGAGAGTCTTTCATTCTAACATTGAAGGCTTTGATTTCAGTGAATTCATTAGCGATAGAAATCAGTATCGAACTATCTATACCGCCAGAAAAGGAAACGCCTATAGTTTTTTTATTGCCTATACGGGAAGCTATAGAATTTTTCAATAGAGTCAATAAAGTATCAGCGTCATATTGAGAATAAGGAGTAGGAGAAAGATTACGTGCGTCAATTTTTAATTCGTTTTCAAGAATCATCGCAGTGCCTGGAATGAAATCTTCAACATTAAAATTTGAATTTACTAAGATTGATTTTTGTGTGGAAACAGAAACTGAATTATGATTTTTACCAATGTAAAGAGGTTTACAACCCAAAGGATCTCGAAGGCAGATTGTTCCCAATTTTCCTTGGACCGCCATACAATAAGAACCGTCTAATTTGTACAATTCATGAATGTTAGAAGTTAATGTTTCGACATTATCGGAAATGAGAATATTGTCAATAATTGGAGCATAATCTCCGTAAATTTCACCATGAATTAACACGTTTGTATCATTAACGGTTGGAGTAGAAAGACATCCAATAATGTTAGAAGAAAAACTAGTTAGTTTTTCGTTAATAGAATAACTGGAAGAATCATAAGAAAGATAACCAGACCAAGCACGATGATTCATAGAATTAAGATTTGAATCATTCAAACCATCATTCGTAGTGCACAATAATCCTCTAACGTATGTTGGATTCATCAACTTTCAAATTCCTTTAATTGTTCTTTAATTTTTTTAGCAAAAGAAGGCGTAATAAGAGAATGAGGGGTTTTTGAGATATCATCAATAGAAGCTAGATATAATGACTCGCGTGTTTTGAATCCTGAATCAAATAAAGCTCTACCCAAAACACGTCCTACTCTATCTAAACTTATAATTTCTTTCAATTCAGATTTAATTCCTTTTTCTATCCGAAGCTGAAGAAGCAAGATAGGGTCAAGCAGATGTCTTATTTGGAACAAAACAGTTAGTTTATAAAATGCATTTAAGAGCCATTTTGTATTTTCAGTAGCAAAATACAGGTCGCCAGGATCAATATCCACAAGATTAAGAATATCATTTTCCTTTTTTTCATTAATCCAAGCATTCAGAGCAGCAAGAATACGAAAAGTGGAACGATGTTCAGAATCAGAGCGACCAATATCAAAAAATTGAGATTGATACTTATGGATAAATGAATAATAAGGAGATTCGTCAGATTTCCTAAACGAGAATAATCTACCAAAATCAGTACTAGATGCGATTACTTGAAGAATACCCATGGAATAGTTGATATCTTTTTGAGAAGACTTTATCGCATCGCGAAAATCACGTGCCGTCAATGGATTAATATAGAGTAAAGAGGTTTGTTTACCAAATCTAGTTGAGAGAAATTTGTTATTGCGTTTTTCAATAAAGTTCTCATCTAACAAGAATTCAAGAGAGTCCTCAACTTTGAATTCAAGTTCGTCATTTCCATTTTGAAGTGTGTAAAGAGTGTTATTAAATAATTTCAATACATTAGGTTTGGATATTCCAAATGGACTAGACGATATAGTAGCAAGAAGATGAGTCCGTAATGAATCTTCGTTGCCCAGTGCAGATTCAATATCTTCAACATCGCCATTAATATAATGATCAAATAATGAATCCTGTTCTGATTCATTATTAGCAATCAGGATCGTTTCTCCTTTATCGTCATATTGAGGTCTACCAGCACGACCGCACATTTGTTTATAATCCAGAACAGAAATAGGGGACATTCCTCCGTATTTCATATCGTATCTAAGATAGCTACTTAGAACCACACGTCGTGCTGGAAGATTAACGCCTGCGGCGAGAGTAGGGGTTGCACAAATAATTTTTATTTTTCTTTCTCGAAATCCAGTTTCTATTACCTGGCGTTGTTGATTACTGACACCTGCATGATGAAAGGCAACTCCGTGTTTCAATAATTTTACGAGCAATTCATTCATGTCATTACTAGTATCAGATTTTTTTAATAACGTAGAGAGGTGTGATAATTCATCAGATTGTTCTTGGGTCAGAAGCAATGGCATCATCTTTTCAATTTTTTTTGCAAGACTGGAAGCACGTTTTCGTGTTTCAGTGAATATTATACTCTGGCCATTTTGTTTAACCATGTCAATTGCAATATCAATGGCAGTGCCTTCTCCAGAATTATCTATATTCATAGGTGGATTTCCGTCTTTAAAATCAATTTGGCCAAAACAAAATACTCCCTCGGAAAGGGCTACTGGCCTCCATGTAGATATAACAGATTTTGCACCAATCCAATTAGAAATTTCTTCAATATTGTTTATTGTTGCACTTAATCCAAGAATTTGTGGAGAATGCTCAGAAATAAGCATTTTAGCAATTATCATTTCCAATGTTGGGCCACGATAAGAATCGCCTATAAGATGAATTTCGTCAATAACAATCAAACTGACTTGAGAGAGCCATTTAATTCCATGTCGTTGAAGTGAATCAAATTTTTCGTTTGTAAGAATAATTATATCAGAATTTTTAAGATATTCGCTATTTGATTCAAAATCGCCAGTAGAAATGCTAACTTTTATTGATGAGCCGTTAGGTTTTGAAAGACTTTCTAATTTTTTAAAATCATTATATTTTTCGCTTGCAAGTGCTCGTAAAGGAGCCAGATAAATAATTTTTCCTTCATTTTCGATATGTTGAAGTGCAGAGATAATTGCTACTAAAGTTTTTCCACTTGCAGTAGGAGTGGAGACGATAAGATTATTATTTTCTAGTAATCCAGTTTTTATACAGTCTGCTTGCGGCGGATAAAGAGTTTTAAAACCCTGATTATGTAAAAATTGAATTGAGGTTTCAGATAAATCAAGTGAAGATATGTTCAAACAAGATATCTAATTTACCTTACGATATAAATTATCTTGTACATTATAGATTTGTCCACTATCACTCATATTTTTAAAGTATTTTCTTGCTTCAGTAGAAGTAAATTTACCTGTATCAATTAATTTTTGGATAAATTCATCTTTATCAACTAGGTTTTTAGTAGATTCTTTTTCAAGTTCTTCAAACATACTTAGAGATGTTTCGAGTTTACTTCTTTCACTAACAGGTTTACCATACATTATTCCAAAATCAACTTCTCCAGTCTCTGGATCCGTTCCAACGGATTCATACATAGCTCTAACTAGATTTCGAGCAAATTCAGCATCTTCTTCGGTAACTACGTCCCTAAATAATGCACGTGCTCGTGCAGATGCTAAACGAACCATACCTTCCAATGCACGAGGAGTTATAGGAATGCCTTGATGTCCTTCTCCATCTTCAGCAGGAGATTGACGAGTTTTGACATAATAATCCTGAATTAATTTTTTTGCCTCCGTAGATATTTTAGGAGTAAAGTTTTTGGCATAACTAATGTATTTCTTAAGTAAATCAAATTCAAGCGGGACGTCATCTTTTGTTTTTCCAGTCTCACGTAGATCCAAAATATGTTTAGCAAGTTTTTCATCACGAGGAATATTAGGAGTATCTCTTATTACAAATATTAAATCAAAACGAGTCAATAAAGGCGTATCTATATTAATTTGGTCTTTAAAAGTTTTATATTTATCATAACTACCAAATTCAGGGTTAGCGGCTGCAAGAACAGCAGTTCGCGCGTTAAGTGTAGCATTGATTCCACCTTTTGCAATACTGACAGTTTGTTGTTCCATAGCCTCATGTAGTGCAGTACGATCTTCATTTCTCATTTTATCGAATTCGTCAATACAGGCAATGCCCTTATCGGCAAGCACTACTGTTCCTGCTTCGAGCATCATCATACCAGTTCTTTCTCTTACTACAGCGGCAGTTAAACCTGCAGCAGTAGAACCTTTACCAGATGCGTATAAACCACGAGGTGCAAGTCTAGAAGCATATTTTAGTAATTCACTTTTAGCAGTTCCTGGATCTCCAATGAATAGAATATTTATATC
>JACAFS010000050.1 GCA_013378385.1 Nitrososphaerota archaeon
AAAAGATTACACAGATGTATCAAAGGGAGAGAAGAGAGGGTTCTACATCGTATCTTGTGAAAACAATAAGATAATTGAGGATGGAATAAAGTTTATTGAGATGAATAAGATAGAAGGTAAATTTATTGAGTTTGATGTTACTGGAAAGAGAGCAAAACAAGTTAATGAAGAGATAAATAAAAAACTAGAAGAGGTAGACGTAGATAACAAATTAGTAGTAATAAGAATTTTTGGAGAATTACTTTCTGGAAATACATCAGACATAGACACCATTGCAATAAGAAAATTATTAACCGAAAAGAATGCCATAGCGCCACAAATTAATCGTAATAAATTATCTACAAAAGAATTAAGGAAGATAAGAATATCGAGTGAAGATAAATTAGAAATAGAAGAAGAATTATTCAAAGAAAATATTATCAACATAAAGCCTGAAAGTCCCTCATTACAGAATGAAAAAGGAATAATCATAGCAAAAGAACTACTAAAAATATTAAAAGAATCACCTAGAGATTCAAGTGGAAAGAATTCTACAACATTACAAAATAAGATAACAAAATCAAGTATAGAAATACTTGGAATATCGGATATAATGGAGGAATAGGCATGATTATCAAACAGTTGACGCTAGAAAATATTAGAAGTCATAAATCAACAGAAATAGAATTTGTGGAAGGAAAGACACTCATACGGGGCGATATAGGATCTGGAAAATCAAGTATTATGATGTCAATAGAAGCTGCATTATTTGGGAAGAAATTAAAGCAATTAATTAGAAAAGGTAAAGAAAATGGGAGAATTGAATTAACATTCGAGATTCAAGATGAAAATAGAAATATAAAAAAATATTCAGTAATTCGTAAATTATCAACAAATACACAGAAAGGAGGAGAAATAATTTATCACAATGAAGGGAATAAAAAAGGAATCTATTCAGCGGATGAATTATCAATAGAAATTACGAGAATACTTGGAATAAATGAAACTGCTAAAGCACAAGAGATATTTCATGCATTTGTTCTTGCAAGACAGAATGAATTAAAGGAGTTAGTAGAAGGAAGTACAAAAAAAGACGAGGATACAAGAACAACAATTCTAATGAAAGCATTCGAAATGGAGGCATATAAATTTGCAATAGACAATGCAGAAAAACTGATTAGAAAAATTAATGATGTAAAGATTAGAAAAGGTGGAGAAATAACAGGTCTACCGGAAATAGAGAAAAAGATACTAGAGATATCAGAAGGAATCAAGAAGAAGAAAAATGATTTAGAGAAGACGATTGAATTAGTGAAAATTAAGAAAGAAAATTATGATTTGAAGAAAAGTGAATATGATAAAGTTAAAGAAGAAAGAACAAAAATTACCACAATAAATACATTAATTACAAGTAAAGAAAGAGAATTAATAGAAAAGAAAAAAGAGATATCGAGTAACGATAATAAGAAAAATGTCAATAAAACAAAGATAGAAGAAACAGGAAAGACAATTGAACAGATTACAAAAGATATAGAAAATTTATCGACATTAGAAGAACTTAGAGATAACGAGAACAAAATAACAGATGAAATCACTCATTTAAAAATGGACTCATCTAGAAAGGGAGATGAAACAGAAAGATATGAAGGAATTCTTGAAGACGGAAAATGTAGTACTTGCGGAAGAGAAATCAGAGATATTTCAGGTTATAATGAGTTAATTTCAACTGTAAATATGAAAAAAGGGGACATTGAGAATAAAATTAATACAAAAAATGATGAGAAGAAAGAAATTCAGAATACAATCAGAGAAACTACAGAAATGAAGATATTAGAAGGGGATTTAGAAGAAATTAAGGAAATTGATAAAAAAAATAAAATACTGAATGAAAAAGTTTTAGGTTTAACTAATGAAATAAATGCACAGAAAATAGACTTGAAGAAATTACCAGATGAAAATGAATTAAAAAAGTCAGAAGATAAGTTAAAAACAGTAGAAGAAGAATACGACAAAGTTAAACAAGAAAGAACAGAAATTACGACACAGATCAATGGAAAAACAAACGAATTAAATGAGAATAATAAGAGTTTAGAGAAACTTAAGCAAAAAAGAATAGAAATGGAGAATTTAGATGATATTAATGAGTGGTTGAACAAGTATTTCATGACTACAGTTCAATTAATAGAAGATCATGTCCTCGATACAGTAAATTACAAATTTAATGAATTATTCAAAGAATGGTTTGAATTACTGGTAGAAGATACTAGTAAAACGGTAAGAGTAGATGAGAAATTTAATCCAATTATTCAACAGAATGAATTTGAACAAACATTTGAATGGCTTTCAGGAGGAGAAAAAGCAGGAATTGCACTTGCCTACAGGTTGGCATTGAATAGTTTGATGAGACAGCAGCCAACAGGTTTTAGACCCGAATTATTAATGTTAGATGAGCCAACGGATGGGTTTAGTAAAGAACAACTTACAAAAGTTAGCAACATACTGTCAGACATCGAGAATAAACAAGTAATCATAGTATCTCACAATCAAGAATTTGTAAAATTAGATCAGATAATCAGTGTAACAAAAGAAAACGACATATCAAGAATAGATATTCAATCTTATGGAGATTGATGCGGGAGGTGGGATTTGAACCCACGAACACCTAAGTGATAGGAGCCTAAATCCTACGCCTTTGACCGGGCTGGGCTACCCCCGCACTATAACAGTTTATTTAATACTACAAAGAATATATCTCAATTGAGATACCTAATTTTACTACTAATTGTTGCGCTTTCTACATTTTATGTTGTAGAAATTTCAAATTCATATGCAGAGAATGCTGAATGGTCTACAGAAGCCCTTATGCCAACAATAAGAACTGAACATACAGCAGCAATTATCGATGACAGGATATACGTCATCGGGGGATTTGATCGTAATGGTGATGTAATAAAAAGAGTAGAAGTATATGACATAAGTAAGAATGAATGGATTGAAGTGGAACCAATGCCAGTTGCATTACATCATGCGTCGGCTACTTCTTTTGAAGAGAAATTATATATCATCGGGGGATTTATTGATGGCTGGAATCCAACATCAAAGATGTATATTTATGATTCAATAGAAGATTCATGGACAGAGGGAGATTCTATGCCAACTGCAAGAGGTGCATTAACAACACAGAGATACAACAATTATATTTTTGCAATTGGAGGAATGACAAGTTTTGGTCCTACAACAATTAATGAGATGTATGACATAGAGAAAGGAACATGGATGGAAAAAGAAGCAATGCCCACTGCAAGAGAACATCTTGCATCAGGTATCGTTGGAGACAAGATTTTTGTTGTTGGAGGAAGAGTTCAATTTGGATCAAATTTGAATAACAATGAGATGTACAATATAAATGAAGATAAATGGGAAATAATGGAAGATATGATCTCAGAAAGAGGAGGGTTAGCGGCAACAGCAATAGAAGAAAGCATATTTGTATTTGGTGGGGAATCCAGAATTAGTACATTTAGTAATAATGAACAATTCAATTCAATAGATAGTATTTGGACAATTAGAGAACAAATGCCAACTGCTAGGCACGGATTAGTAGCTATTGCATATAATTTTTCAATATTTGTCATAGGGGGAGGAACAGAACCAGGATATAGTATGAGTGGAATAAATGAAGTATTTACACCCTCTGAGTTTAGAGAGATTGAGAATACAAGAGTGGAAGATATAGTTTCTGAAACAAATGTAAGTAATCAAATTAAGGTTGAAATTGTAGAAAATGAAGAAAATAATCAACCAGGCATAATAGCAGAGATAGTGGATCCATTTGATTCATGTCAACTAGTAGACAGATGTCTATCTCCAAATGAACAGACGTCGTCTAGAATTATTTACTATGTATTCGTGATTATAATAATAATTTTACTACTAGCAATAGGTTTTACTTTGATCTCATTATACAAATACAATAAACTGAAGAGAAAATAGATAAAAATCTAGTAAAGAATTTCTTCAGGATCGAAATAATCATTTTTACGAGTAGATCTAGCTTTACCCAATGTTTTTAATTCTTTAAGAAAATTAGTACGAATATTAGATTTAATTTTATCAATTTGATTATATTTAGTTGTAAAACAAGTTAACTCAAGAGTAATCTCGGATCCATGAAGATCGTGCAACAATACAATAGGACGAGGTTTAGATTCAACATAATTAGTAATAGTTGCAGATTGAATCAATGATTTTCTAATTTTATCAACATTATGGAAGCTACTTGTTCGATAATATAAAGTAATTAGATAATTTTTTCCTTGGGATATAGAAATTTGATTAGAGAGTAATAGATTATTGGGTATAACAATTACATTTTGATTTTGATCAATCAATTTACTAAACATTAAACCAACATTTGATAAAATTCCAGATATTTCTTCTTTATTTATTGAAAGAAAATCACCTTGTTTAAACGGTTACCAAATAAAAATAATTAATACTGATAAGAGATTACCCAATTAGTCTTTGGCAATAGCAAAAGTAATAATAATTGTAGACAAGACAAGAAGAATTATCAATAAATTATTTTCAACATCATATCCAAGTAAGCCAATGATTACCCAGAAAGAAACAAATCCTATAGACAATGTGGAAATTTTTTGTAAGATGCGCAAAGAGAATACGTCCATTTTTCTTTTAACAGATGAATCAGCTAATGATGATTTAGCAATACGATTAAGAAGTATAGCAGATATAACTATAGTAAAAATTTGAAATGTTGATTTAATATATGTTATTTGAGTAGAAAAGAGATTAGCGTATAGATAGATAATTAAATTGATGCCGAGGCTAATAACAAATAGAAAAATTGGAATACGTAATGGTATATTATCTTTAGTTTTAAAACGAAAGATAGTTTTTCGTGAATAATAATCAACAAAATAAGCTAGTATAAGAAAAAAAATGAAAATTAATCCTGGTAGAATTAAATTATCTGTAAAAAATAAAAATAAAGAATTAACCACGTTTATCATACAATGAATAAGTTAAAGTAAATATATGTTTAACTGATGAGAATTCACACACAAATAATAGAAATATTGGATAATATTTCGAAATAGAAAAAAGATAATAAAAAAATAACGCGGGCCCGGAGGGATTTGAACCCACGACCTCCGGCTTTCCTCAGAATAGAGGGCCGATGCTCTAATCCAAGCTGAGCTACGGGCCCACATTTAGATTAAATTAATCAGATATAATTATTACAAAATGACTGTATATGGGTGAAAAATACACGATGAAAAGGGTTAATATAATCAACGATATTACTTGAACATGGAACAAATAGGATTAGCTTTACATATTGCAAAAAGTGGAAGATTAATCATTCAGTGTAAATCTAAAAAAGTAAATGGAAAAAATGTTTTTGATCAACGTGGAAATAAAATTGCAAAGGTTTCGGAAATAATTGGACCGGTAAAATCACCATACGTTTCGGCCATTCCTTTAAATGATAAAGTTAAAAGAGTTATAGGTAAGAAAGTATATATTAAATAATTATATAAATTGGCAGTCCAAAATAGTGAATCAGTTTTTTGTAACTCATGTAAGACACCGTTAATTGGTGATGTTGAAAGAGGTGAATATGTTTGTCCTGGTTGTGGTCTTGTTGGAACTGATAAAATAATTGACACGGGGCCTGAATGGAAAGCAATAGATTCAGAAGATAAAATGAGAAAAGTAAGAACAGGTGCACCTACAAGTTTAGCATTACATGATAGAGGTTTATCTACACAAATAGGTGATATTGTGAAAGATGGTAATTCAGCAAATAATAAATCAATGGAAAGAATGAAAAAATGGCAACAAAGATTAAGAACTTCATCATCACAAGAAAGAGGATTAGCAAATGTATTAGGAAAGATTAGCGAATTTTCTAGGGTTTTGAATTTACCAGATTCTACAAAAGAAACAGCTGCATTAGTTTACAGAAAAGCATTAGGAAATGGAACTGCGAAGAGTAAATCAATCAAAGGAATGGCGGCAGCGTCAATTTATCTTGCTTGTAGAAAATGTGGAACAAGTAAATCAATGAGAGAGATTTCAGATGTTTCAGGTCTTCCAAAACCTACAATAGCAAAATATTATCGATTAATATTAAGAGATGTAGAACAAGAACATGTCCCATTACATCCATTAAAGGGATATATATCAAAATTGGTAAATAAGGCCGAATTAAATCCAAAAATACAACTATGTGCAGTAAAAATGGCAAATCAAATCAATGATACAAAATTAACTAGTGGTAAATCTCCAGCAGGCATAGCAGCAGCATTTGTATATATATCATCTGTAATGCTGGGTGAAAAAATACCACAAAGGGAAATTGCCGAATATGCGGATGTAACAGAAGTTACCATCAGGAATAGAACAAGAGAAATATTAGACAGATATACAATAAGACAAATAATTAAAACAAAATAAATATTAAAGACAAGATTGAGTTATTAATGTTAAACGAAGTCCTATGATACAAAATAATAAAACAACAAAAACGGAAGAAATAAAATCTAAAGAACCTGAGAAGAAAACAAGGGGAAGAAAGCCAAAAATTAAAGAAACTAAACCAAAAATTAAAGAAACTAAACCAAAAATTAAAGAAACTAAACCAAAAATTAAAGAACCTGAAAAGAAAACAAGGGGAAGAAAGCCAAAAATTAAAGAAACTAAACTAAAAATTAAAGAACCTGAAAAGAAAACAAGAGGAAGAAAACCAAAAATTAAAGAAACTAAACCAAAAATTAAAGAAACTAAAGAACCTGAAAAGAAAACAAAACGTGGAAGAAAAAGTAAAGTT
>JACAFS010000051.1 GCA_013378385.1 Nitrososphaerota archaeon
AAATTAGGAGGAGCAGGAGAAAAACTGGCAAAATTAATAGAAGATAGAACGGGAATAGAGACAAGACATATTGTGCTTGGACATTTAGCAAGAGGAGGAACACCATCTGCATTTGATAGAGTTTATGGAGCTAGATTAGGTTATGCGGCTATAAAACTAGTTTTAGAGAAAAAATGGGGACAAATGCTTACTTTGAGAGGAACTGAGATTAAATCAATGTCTTTAGAAGATGGTGTAAAACAATTAAAAACTGTAACAAGTGATTATAAGGACTTAATTAAACAACTAACATAGTAAACTTATAATAAGAAATTAAACGGTACAAAATATATGAAAAATTTTTATCCGAAATCAATGGATAAGGTAAGTTGATAAAAATGAAATGGAAAACATTGGGGCATAATGGGGTATTATTTCCACCAGAATACAACTACCAAAAAATATCAATTAAAGTTAAAGAAAAAAAGATATTGCTAAATAGAAAACAAGAAGAAATGGCATGGGCGTGGACAAAAAAGAGAGACACTCCATATGTACAGGATAAAGTTTTTATTAAAAATTTTACAAATGATTTTCTTGAGCAATTTGAAGAGAAATATAATAATTTATCAATTGATGATTTTGATTTCACAGAAATGATAAAGATACAAGAAAGAGAGAAAGAACATAATTCAAAACCGGAGATTAAAAAGAAATTAGCAATAGAACGTAAAGAAAAAAGAGAAGTTCTGAAAGAGAGATATGGGTACGCGATAGTAAATGGTTCAAAAACTGAGGTAGGAAATTACATGGTAGAACCAGCTTCAATTTTCATGGGAAGAGGAGAACATCCATTCAGAGGTAAATGGAAGAGAATGGCTGAACCAGAAGATATTGTATTAAATTTAGGAAAAAAAGCCAAGGTTCCAACCTGTCCAATAAAAAATAAGACGTGGGGAAAGATCATACATAATAATGAATTTACATGGTTAGCGAAATGGCACGATCAATTAACAAATAAAGACAAATATGTTTGGTTATCAGATACATCAACAATACGACAAGAACAAGATAGAGTAAAATATGAAAAAGCCATAAACTTACAAAAATCGATTCTAAAGATTAGAAAACATATCAATAACAGTCTAGCGTCGACAGATGAAAAGATACAGAAAATTGCCACTGTGACTTACCTGATTGATAATTTAGCAATGAGAGTAGGAGATGAGAAGGATGAAGATGAAGCAGATACTGTCGGAGCAACGACGTTAAGAGTAGAGCACATAGTAATTAATGGAAACAAGATAGAATTTGATTTCCTAGGAAAAGACAGTGTAAGATGGAAAAAGACTTTAGAAATAAAGGGAGATACACAGTTCATTAAAAACATTCAGAAATTTACCAAAGGGAAGAATCCGAATGATGCGATTTTTGACAAGATATCTTCTACAGATGTAAATAAATTTCTGTCAGACAATAAAAAAGGAATTACTGCAAAAGTATTCAGGACTTTTCATGCGTCAAATCAAGTAAATGATTATTTAGACAAATGTGGATTAGAATCAAAAGATGATGATTATTTGAAGATTTATCATGCAAAGATGGCTAATTTAGAAGCGGCAGTACAGTGTAATCATAAAAAGACACCGACAAAAAACTGGGAAGAAGGTATGAAAAAGAAAGAAAATAAAATTAAAGATGTAAATAAGGAATTAAAAAATATTAAATCGTTAATAAAAAATCAAGAACATAAATGCGTAGTTTGTAACAAGGAGTTAAGCATCAATGGAGATAAAATAAAGTGTGAAGATGAGAAATTACACAAAGATGATAATAAGTTACTGAAAAAGGTAGAGAGGCAAAAAGTGCGTATTATAAAAGAGAAAGAACGTATCAACAATAAACAAAATAGAGTTGAAGAGAGATTGAATAAAATGAAATTGAAAGTTGAAGTAGATAAGAAGACTAAAGAATACAATCTTAATACATCATTAAGAAATTATATAGATCCTCGAATATACAAGAATTGGTCAGAAAAAGTTGAACTAGATTGGAATAAATTATACCCAAAAACACTACAAAGAAAATTCCAATGGGTAGATAAAACGGAAAAATAATAAGAGATCTATTTAGCCCATTTAATAGAACAGCCTATACCATGAGTTTCAGAACTGGTAACAGCGCGTTCAGATAATAGTTCATCCAAAGCATTTCTTAGATCAGACGAAGTAACATTATCGGGATCTTTATTGTCATCAATACGACCGTGATATCTTAATTTCCTATCAATGTCAAATACAAATATTTCAGGAGTGAATGAAGCGCCATATGATGATGCAACACTTTGATCGTCGTCTCTTAGATAAGGAAAGTTATAAAATTTTTCAGTAACGCGGATTTGCATCTTTTCGAAGGTATCTTCGGGATAGTTAATAGTTTCATTGGAGTTAATAGCAACAAGAGAAACAGATTTGTCAGAATAATCTTTTTGAATTTGAATTAATCGATCTTCATATGCTTTTACAAATGGACAATGATTACAAGTGAACATAATTACAAGAAGTTTTTTGTCTGAAAAAGAAGATAAGCTATAGGAATTATTATCAGTAGCCTTTAAATTAAAATCAGGTGATGTTGTGCCAATAGAGATATGAGACATAAAAAATATTGACCATTAGTAAGTTTTAATGTTTTGCAAAGATTTAAAATTAAACATAGTGAGAATATAACTAACAGATTATTTTGATTATTCCTGGCGCACGAAAATTAATTAACAGACTAATTCCTGAAGTATCAAACAGGGAAATTGGAGATCCTCATATACAAGGTGAAGGCATAGAAGTCTTTCCTTCAAAGAAAGAGAATTTCAGATTAATAAACAAGATAGAATCACCCAGAGACATTGCATTCGTAGATGGAGGAAATCTTGAACTAATAGGGGCGCCTAATTTTTCTATTCAATTAAACAGAGTATATGGGGCAAAATGGCATAATGATAGACGAATAACAAATAAGAGATTGGAGTTTTTTTCCGCAACATATTCAACGTCTTTGGTAGACAATCAGATTCAATATAAGACAATTTTTGAATTAGACTCGAATGAAATAAAATTTAGAAAACTATTACCAAAAGAGGAAGATTTGTCTTTTGCCGCAAATGATCGAAGTATAATGAGTGGAAACCAAGTAGCGGATATATCAAGAGTGTCATCAATAGGAAGGAGATTTGCAGAATGGACTAATGCAACCGACTTAATTGATGAATTAAACGAGAATGATATTTTAATGATTGATGGAACTTTGCAGACGAATTTCACGAATGAATCGACGTATCTTACGAATTTAAGGAGGAAAGCACGTGAAAAACGAGTAATTCTGTGTGGACTTTCAAAGACAAGTTCACTACAGACTACAACAGGGTTGTCACTATTAGGGAGTATAAACAGATTAGCTGAGGAAAATAGTATAGAAAGAGAATGGTATTATCCATTTGCAATATCCAGAGCTACCGACCATGACGTAATGATATTTATTATAAAACTATCAAGGAATTCCAATAGAATATTTCGTTTCGAAGTAGACAGAAAGACATTTGAAGAATTGAATGATTTACAGATTAATGAAATTTTTTCTACTATAATGAGGAATTCTAATGATTTATCATTCATAGGATATCCATATGGGTTAATTGATGCAGACAATATGGCAAGAGTGTCATATGATGAAAGTGACGAGTATAGAGGAATAATTACATCAGTATTAGCTAAATCAGGAGCGTCAAAAGAATTCTTGAGGCATATTCAAGCAAAAGATGCTCACGATATATTGAACATGATACTAAAATAGAGCCGGTTTGACAATGTGTAAAGAGTTATTGCTAAGAATGGATTTATTGGAATAAAATAACAAATAATGGGGGAAAGTTTTGAATAATAAGGAAATAGATTTTGTTGGACAAGTAGTTTCGGGAGACGTTGCTGGAATATTAATTCGAGAGAAGAATGTAGGAAAGAATATAGAATTAGGAGATTTATTGATTATTGATGAGGACGATAACAACTCAGTAATATTGAAGGTATTCGACCTAAGTTTTGGTAGTCAGATATCACCATCAAACATGGAACTAGCGGCAGGACTAAGTCTAGAAGGGATGGGAGATGAAATTGGTTTCTATGAATCTAATTTAAGAAACTATACATTAGCAAATGCGAAAGCAATAATTAAGATAACAAAAGAAGGGATAAAAATTCCAAAGGTTCTTCCAAAGTTTTTTTCAAAGATACGATATGCTACAAAAGAGGATTTGCAATTCATCTCTAAACCACCTGAAGATCCAGTTTATCTGGGAAATATAAGAAGTGGTTCAAAAGTACTAGATGATGTGCCAGTACAACTAAATGGAAACGATTTCTTCACTCATCATGTCTTAATACCTGCCACTACGGGAAGAGGAAAGAGCAATTTAGTCAAAACAATGCTATGGAGTGTTCTGAAATTAGGAAAGTTTGGAGTATTGGTTTTAGATGCTCATGATGAATACTATGGAAGGCATGAATTAGGACTAAAAGACCACCAGAATGCAAAAGAGAAATTACGATATTATTCATCAGATGCGCCAGTAGGCAGTAATACACTTTTAATCAACATAAGGACAATTGCTCCTGAACACTTTGAGGGAATAATTAATTTTACTGAAGCTCAAAAACAAGCAATTTGGTTATTCTCGAATACATTTAGAGAGAACTGGATTGAGAGAATTGTTCTCAGCGATGTTGGAGAATTCGAGGGATTAGTGCAAGACACTACATTAGCAGTTTTGCAAAGAAAATTAAGGACTTCTTTGGGAATATATCAGAAAGACGGTGAAATAATTTGTGATAACCCTGTATTTTCTCTTCAAGGTGGGGAATCTACATTGGATGGAATAACTGGGCATTTACAAGATGGAAAGATTGTGATAATTGACACGTCGAAATTAGCAGATCAAACAGAATTATTGATAGGAAGTATGATTGCGAGCAAAGTATTTTACAGATATAGGGCTTCAAAAGGAAAAGGTCAGCTAACAGATAATTGTCCAATAAGTATAATCATAGAAGAAGCGCCCAGAGTATTATCGAATGATCAATTACAAGAAGCTGGGGAAAACATCTATAGTACAATAGCCAGAGAAGGTAGAAAGTTCAAAGTAGGGTTAGTCGCAATAACACAGCTAACTAGTTTGATTCCGAAGATAATTCTAAGTAATCTTAATACAAAAATAATCTTAGGAAATGAAATGTCCGCGGAGAGAAGGTCAATAATCGATTGTGCAGCGCAAGACCTATCAGAAGAAGACAGGACTATTGGAAGCTTGGACAAGGGAGAAGCAATTGTAAGTAGTGTATTTACAAAATTTGCAATTCCTATATACACTCCACTTTTTGAAGATATTGCACGTCGTGAATCAAAGAAAGATAATAAAGACGATTATGAATTAAAATTAGATTGAGGAAAGATACAATGTTCAAATTTGCACATATGGCAGATATACACATCGGAGCGCACAAAGACAAAAGATTGATTGATTTAGAGATTGAGGCATTCAATGAGTCAATAGATGTTTGCATAAAAGAAGAAGTAAAATTCATCATTATTGCAGGGGATTTCTTCGATAAACCAGTTCCTGAACTTGAACAGGTTAGAAAGATAATAAAAAAATTGATCGGATTATCGGAATTGAACATTCCAGTATATGTTATCTACGGAAGTCATGATTATAGTCCAGGTCAAGATTCAATGATAGATTTGTTGGAAGCAGCTAAACTAATCATTAGAATTTATAATCCGAAATCAGTAGATGGTAAAATAAGATTAGAAATGCATCAAGATAAAGAAACAGGTGTGAAATTAGCAGGAATATCTGCGAGAAAAGTAGGATTAGAAAAAGCATATTTCGAGAAATTAGATAGAGAACATCTTGAAAATCAAGATGGGTTAAAAATTTTTGTGTTTCATAGTGGAATTGAAGAGTTCAAACCAGGTTTTTTGAAAGGTGCGATGGACATGGAATGTATTCCAATAAATTGGTTCCCAAAAGGTTTCGACTATTATGCAGGAGGTCATATTCATAAAAGAGATGAATTTAATATTCAAAATTATCAGAACATAATATTTCCAGGACCATTATTCATAGGTTGGGGAACAAAAGATTACACAGATGTATCAAAGGGAGAGAAGAGAGGGTTCTACATCGTATCTTGTGAAAACAATAAGATAATTGAGAATGGAATAAAGTTTATTGAGATGAATAAGATAGAAGGTAAATTTATTGAGTTTGATGATGTTACTGGAAAGAGAGCAAAACAAGTTAATGAAGAGATAAATAAGAAATTAGAAGAGGAAGATGTAGATAACAAGCTAGTAACAATAAGAATTTTTGGAGAATTACTTTCTGGAAATAAAGCAGACATAGACACTAGTGCAATAAGAAAATTATTAACCAATAAAAATGCCATAGCGCCACAAATTAATGATCGTAAAGTAACTACAAAAGAAGTAAGGAAGATAAGAATGTCGAGTGAAGATAAATTAGAAATAGAAGAAGAATTATTCAAAGAAAGTATCATCAACATAAAGCCTGAAAGTCATTCATTACAAAATGAAAAAGGAATAATCATGGCAAAAGAACTACTAAAAATACTAAAAAAGTCGCCCAAAGATTCGAGTGGAAAGAATTCTACAGCCTTACAAAACAAGATAACAAAATCAAGTATAGAAATACTCGGAATATCGGATATAATGG
>JACAFS010000052.1 GCA_013378385.1 Nitrososphaerota archaeon
AATATTCGACATATGTAATTCAATAGGTTCAATTTCAGTAATTGAGATGTTAATAGAAATAATAAAGAATTCAAAAAGGACTAACCAAATAGAGATAATCATTAGAAAAAATCATAAGAAAAATATTGAAAATCTATTAAAAGATAAAGAATTTCAACATAAGGTCAAGAGTATTGAAGAATTATCAATTGATGAAATAACAGAAACAATCAATGATGTTCAAGTTATTTTATTATCAAATACATCATTCGATTCCTTATTTGGATTCAATGGAGGATCCATATCATTAGCAAGGGTATTAAAAGATCCTATAATAAAAGATGCATTCTATGACAAAGAAATTATTTATCCCGAATCTGGAGTTATCACGAATAGAAGCAAGATAGTGCAGAAAAAATATGAGAAATATAGCAATATAATTTCAATACAAATAATTGAAGATGCAGATGGAATAAGTAATTGTTTGATAGGTAAATTATATGATTCCTATATAGATTCGTCCAAAGTATTAACTAACAATATCAGGCATATTGAGAATAAATTTGAAAGTTGTATTATAAGTTGTGATTATAATAAGAGAAATACTCTAAATGATTCATTAAATGGAATTTGGAATTTATACGATTCAATTGAGAAAAAAGGAAACATCACACTAGTATCAGAATCTCTAGATGGTTTTGGTTCAGATGGACTAAATAAATATGCAATGAATCAGATAAACACAAAGAATTTAATTAGTAAAAACGAATACATCGAGGGATTAGAAAATCTAATATTTTTAGAAAAGATTAGTCAAGAATATTCAATAGACGTTATTTCTACGATACCACACCACTATATTGAAAAAAGATTCAAATTTCGTCCATTTAATACGGTAAATAGTGCATTAAATTCAACGATTAGGAGAAAAGGAAAAAGAGTAGAAATTGCAATAATTCCACATGCAAATAACATGATTATGAAAATAGGATCTAGTAAAACAGTTTAAATTGAACAAGGGAGAATAATCAATATTGCAGAAGACAGTAACAAATGCAAAAAATAGCACAAGAATAAGGTTTGCTACGTCCAAAGATATAGCAGAAGTTATATCTATAAATTTTAAAACATTGCCAGAACATTACTCAAATAGTTTCTTTATGGAATTATTATTAGATTCACCAGAAACATTCGTGGTGGCTGAGAATAATAATAAAATCGTCGGCTACATAATGTGTAGAATAGAATATGGATTCTCCGTTCTAAAGAAAATGAGTTTAGCGAGAAAAGGCCACGTAGTTTCGTTCGCAGTATTAGATGAGTATAGAGGCGAAGGAATAGGTAAGAAATTAGCAGAACGAGCAATAGAGGGAATGAAAATAAAGAAATGTAATGAGTCATATTTAGAAGTAAGAACAGATAATACACCTGCAATAAAATTATATGAGAATTTAGGATTTAATAAGATTGCAACGTTAAATACATATTATAAAGACGGTAGAAATGCATTTTTGATGTCTGCAAAACTAAATAGAAACAACTAATAGTTTACTTAATTACCTCAATATCAAACACAATTTGATACCAACCAGGGCCTATATGCTTAACAATTCTAGATGATGCAATTCTAGATCGCTCATCTAATTCCTTTGATATAATATTATTACAATTCATCAGTATATTGTCATCAGAAGAATTAAGATGTGCATATAAATGAATCCAGCCACGTTTATGAATCATAGTCAAAGCGTCGTCAATAAATTCAGTAGATTTTTCAGGCAAAGGCATTATTACACGTGAAAAATCTGGAGACAACTGATTTTGAATAATTTCATGAGCATCGCCGCAGATAGAAGTGATGTTATTAATTTTATTTAGCAGATAATTATCTAGAGCGTATTCTGACGCAATAGGATTAATTTCTATATCAGTAATCTTACAAGATGGTTGAAACTTTGAAATTACAATAGAAAATGGCCCAATTCCTGCAAACATATTGAGTATTTTTTCATCAGGTTGTACAAGTTGTGCAATTCTTAATCGTTCATTTGACAACCGTGGAGAGAAATATACTTTTGACACGTCTATAAGAAACTGACAGCCAGATTCTTTATAGATAGTAACAGGATCCTCAATTCCAGAAAGATAAGACATAGATTTTACACGAAATTCTCCTTTTACGCCACTTTCTTGTAGATATATTGATCTTATATTTTTCAAACTATTAATAATTAAATCAGATATTTCCATTTTTTCAGATAGAAATTCAGATTTAATTTTTATAATAGCAATTTCACCGATAATGTCCATTCCAGAAAGATATTTTTTATAATTTTTATCTAATAATTCCATAATTAATCAAATATTCATTATTCAGATTTGGATAGATAATAATATTGATTATTATTCTTCTGCTCTTTATCTAAACGGCTATTATTTTTATTCACTCTTGGACGTCCTGATTCAATATCACGTCTATATGTAATCTGTAATTGTTTAAGAAATTTATTCATTGAATCGTGTTTATTGGTAGGAGCGTGTGCAATACCATTTACGCCATTATTTCCGTTAAACAATAACAATGAATCACTCAGAATATCTATTAATTGAATATCATGATCAATAATTATAGCAGATTTATTATTTGATTTAATGAATTTTTGTACAGATCGAGCCAATACTATACGATCTTCCACATCAATAAATGCAGAAGGTTCGTCTAATGCATAAATATCTGCATCTTTCATCAAACAAATTGCTATTGCAACTTTTTGTAGTTCTCCTCCACTAAGTGTATTGACATTTTTTTCAAATATTTTATTAATAGACAAAGGTAGAATTATTTCATTATTAAATATCTCATCTTCTATTTGAGAACCTTGTGAATATAAGAGATTTCTCACATTATCTGAATAATTAGAATCTAAATATTGGGGTTTGTATGAGATCTTTATCTTAGTTTCCATATTATCTTGATCGGATTTTTCTATACCTGAGAGGATTTTCATAAAAGTGGTTTTTCCAAGTGCATTGCCCCCAATAATTCCGAGAACTTGTCCCTGAAGTATTTTACCAGATGAAACTTTGAGATTAAAATTATCATATGTCTTACTAAATTCATCATATTCAATGACTGACGGAGTATCCTCATGAAGTTCTGGAGGCGAATATACGTTAAATTGAATCTTAGTATTACGAAATTTTATATTTTCAGTAGGAAGATAGCCTTCTATCAAATTATTAATTCCTGTACGAGTTGAACTGGATGATGAAACTATTCCATAGGCGCCAGCTTCCCCATATAAAATATGAATGTAATCACTCAGATAATCAAGAAATGTAATGTCATGTTCAATTAGAATTACACTTTTTCCCTTATCTGATAGACCTCTTATAGTATTCGATACAGCTAAACGTTGAAAAACATCATTATAAGAAGATGGCTCGTCAAAGAAATAAACGTCGGCGTCTTTTACTGCTGCAACTGCAATAGATAATCTTTGTAATTCGCCGCCGCTAAGATCATTAACAGGTTTGTTTATACATTCGGTAAGATTTAATTCGTCAATAATATTAGAAGAAAAATTACTATTCGGAATACTTTCAAGTAAAGATAAGCCATCAGATTTCCAATAGTCTTTTAATTTATAGACTGCCTGAGGTTTTATAGAAATTGATAATTCTTTATTAATTATTTTTTTAAAATGTGTAATCAATTCAGTTCCTTGAAAATGATTCAAAACATCATCCCAAGTTGCATTGTTATCTTCATAATTTCCAAGATTAGGTTTTAAATTACCTGAAAGAATATTAAGTGCGGTTGTTTTTCCAACACCGTTTTTTCCAACTAAGCCAACTACTTTACCAGGTATAGGTATAGGTAATCTATAAAGACGGAATGAATTTACGCCATACTGATGTATTTTCTCGTAGCCGAGTTCATGTGGCATATTTACAATAGTAATTGCGTCAAATGGACATTTATTTACACAAATTCCACAACCATTGCATAATGATTCACTAATCAAAGCTTTGTCATCAGAATCTAAAATAATACATTCACTTCCGGATTTATTTACCGGGCAGAAATTAATGCATTCCAGATGACATTTTTTTGACAAACAATTGTCTTTGTCTAATGCGGCAATTCTATGTGAATTAGAAATAATAGGAAGATCCATATGAATCAGTTGTTTTTTATTTCTATATATAATTATTTCCGAAATCTTTTTTATATTACAAAGTCTTACTCACTTATAGTGAGTATCTTAAATGAGCGAATCTGATGTAACACTAAAAGTTTTAGAGGCATATACAAGAGATGTAGGAAGAGGCGTAGCTAGAATTGACTATGAAGCAATGGATGTATTAGATGCATCTACAGGTGATATTATAGAAATTAAAGGTAAGAGAAACACGGTAGCAAAATGCCTCCCATTATATCCTTCAGATGAGGGAAGAGGAGTAATCAGAATTGATGGATTAATTAGAAATAACTCAGGAGTAGCAATTAGTGATACTGTTACAATTAAAAAAATTAAAGCGCCTCCTGCAGAAAAAGTAGTAGTAGCGCCATTAGAATCAATACCACCAATAGATGAGAGATACTTGGCAGATGCATTAGAAAGTGTTCCAGTTACTAAGGGAGATAATATAATGATACCATATTTTGGAGGCAGATTAACATTTCAGATCGTAGGGGTAACACCAATGAGTGATGCAGTATTAATCACCCAACGAACAGTATTTTCAATCTCTGAGAAAGGAGAATCAGCAAAAGGAGTATCCCCAGTAAATTATGAAGATATTGGCGGGTTGAGAAATGAAATTAGAAAAGTAAGGGAGATGATTGAACTTCCATTAAGACATCCTGAGATATTTGAAAAATTAGGAGTGAAAGCGCCAAAAGGAATTTTGCTTTATGGACCTCCTGGAACAGGAAAAACACTATTAGCAAAAGCAGTTGCATATGAAAGTAGCGCTCATTTCATTAGTATTAGTGGACCAGAAATCATGAGTAAATTCTATGGTGAATCGGAAGCAAGGTTAAGAGAAATATTCAAAGAGGGAAAAGAAAAAGCGCCAACTATAATATTCATAGATGAAATTGATTCAATAGCGCCAAAAAGAGAAGAAGTAACTGGAGAAGTTGAACGTCGTGTAGTTAGTCAACTTTTGTCGTTAATGGATGGACTAGAAGGAAGAGGAGAAGTCATAATTGTAGCAGCAACAAATAGACCAAATGCAATAGATCCTGCATTAAGAAGACCTGGAAGATTCGATAGAGAAATAGAAATTAAAGTACCTGACAAAATTGGAAGAGAAGAAATACTAGCAATTCATTCGAGGGAAATGCCTCTTGACGAAGATGTAGACATTGACGAATTAGCATCAAAAACACACGGATATGTGGGTGCAGATCTAGAAGGTTTATGTAAAGAAGGTGCAATGAAGACACTAAGAAGACTACTTCCTGATATGAAATTTGACGAAGAAAAAATATCTCCAGAATTTTTAGAAAAAATCACAATAATAATGGATGATTTCAACAAAGCATTGAGAGATATAACACCATCAGCTATGAGAGAAGTTTACATCGAGACACCAGATGTAGATTGGACAGAAATTGGTGGTTTGGACAGTGTTAGAAAAGAGATACAAGAAGCAGTAGAATGGCCTTTAAAGTATCCAGATGCATATGAAAAAATCGGTTATTCAATGCCAAAGGGCGTAATGTTACATGGACCATCAGGTACAGGAAAAACATTGATTGCAAAAGCGGTTGCGAAAGAAAGTGGAGCGAATTTCATAAGTGTCAGAGGACCAGAATTACTTTCAAAATGGGTTGGAGAATCAGAAAGAGGAATAAGAGAAGTGTTTAGAAGAGCAAGGCAAGCATCACCTTGTGTAATATTCTTTGATGAACTAGATTCAATAGCGCCACTAAGAGGTGCATCGGGAGATAGTCAAGTTTCAGAGCGAGTAGTAAGTCAACTATTAACAGAATTGGATGGAATACAATCATTAGATAGTGTATTGGTGTTAGCTGCAACAAATAGAATAGACATGATTGATCCTGCATTAATAAGATCTGGAAGATTTGATAAACTACTATACATTGGACAACCAGAAAAAGAAGCAAGAGTAAAGATTTTAGAGATTCATACTAAAGGTAAACCACTAAGTAATGAAGTCAATATACCAAAAATTGCAGAAATAACAGAAGGATTCAGTGGAGCGGATCTAGCATCAGTTGTAAATACGGCAGTTTCGAGCGTATTGCAGAATTTTGTAAGTAAATACAATCCAGAAGAGGCAAAAGAACATATAAAAGAAGCAATAGTAAAAATGGAGGATTTTGAGACAGCAGTAAGAAAAGTTAAAACTTCAAGAGATGGAAGACCTATAGAGAAATCACCTGTAACATCATCACTCTTCAAATAAATTATTATAAATAAAATATATTAATCCTCGACGCAATATGGCTTTTTTATTATTCTTATATATTCTTTTTAATTACGAGAAAATTAAAAGAATATGTATATTTTTATCATGGAATTCATTCAAACAATAAATACATATCTGCAATTATTTATTGAAAGCTAT
>JACAFS010000053.1 GCA_013378385.1 Nitrososphaerota archaeon
AGCGTAAGGCAGCTCCAAAGCGTAAGGCAGCAAAGAAAGCAGCTCCAAAGCGTAAGGCAGCTCCAAAGCGTAAGGCAGCAAAGAAAGCAGCTCCAAAGCGTAAGGCAGCTCCAAAGAAGAAAACCAGCAACAATAAAGCGTTAGCGTCTGGTCTTGATGATACATTTCAGAATTGGGTAAATCAACAAGTAGCCTTACTAAATAAGAAAAAACGTTAAATTAGTAATTGACAATAAAAGAGCCTTTAATATTCATTAATTTTAAAACGTATCCAGAAGCTACTGCAGAAAAGGCAATGCAGTTAGCTGAAATTATCAATGATGTATCAAATGAATTAGGAATAACAATATTTGTTTCGCCACAATTTATGGACATTAATTCAATAATTACAAAATACGATATACCAATTTTTGCACAACATGTAGATTATGCTGAACCAGGTAGAAATACAGGTCATATAATTCCAGAATCAATTAAAAAGTCTGGATGTTTTGGAGCATTAATTAATCACTCAGAGAAGCCATTATCTTTGAACGAGATAGAATTAACAATTAATCGATGTAAAGAGACTGAATTAATATCATGTTTATGTGCCAGTAACGCTGAAGAAACAGAATCTATAGCCAAAAAGCATCCAGATATGATGATTGTGGAGATACCTGAATTGATTGGAACAGGAAAAGCAATTTCTACTGTAAATCCTGAAGTAGTTATCGATGCAATAAATGTAATTAGAAAAATTGATGATAGAATATTTGTTATTTCTGGATCAGGCATATCAACAAAAGATGATGTTACGAAAGCTGTTGAATTAGGAATGCAAGGTGTCGGAGCCAGTAGAGCATTCGTTACTGCAAATAATCCTAAAGAAGTTTTAACTGAAATGGCTTTAGCGTTAATTAAGTAATTTATTAGATAATAAGACTGCCTGCTATTCCTATTGCAGCTATAGTTAGTATTAATCCACCAAGAATAAATAACATCTCAGGGCGTTTTTCAATTTCTTTTATTTCTCCGTACTCGTCACGATATTGAGTTATTGCTCTCAGATTGAAAACAGAACCAACAAGCATTGCAAGCATACCACCTGTACGAGTTACGTCAATACCAGAAGATACTTCACTAGGTCCAGCTCCTGGATCAGGTCCTTGTACTAAAACGGTTGTTTCACTAAGTTCAACAGTTATTTGTTGACCAACAACACCAAGAAGAATAATCATCAAACCTGCAAATATTCGAATAAAATACTTGCGTTCTATGGTTGGATATTGTCTAGATGGTCCACGATACTCTTCCATAATACGTTTGTCGTCGCTCATGTTCTCCCCATAATAAAGTTTGAGCAAATTGGTATTAAGTATATCGATTACGGTGCTAAACGAAAGTCTTCTTTAACTGTATTAAGTACTAATTTGCTATTAGTTCGTTCAACATTAGACATAGACAAAAGTTTCTTAGTAAAATCACTCATTTCTTCTCGGCTTTTAAATTTTGATATAATAATTGCATCATTTTCTCCTGTAACATCATAAACAGCACATGTAGGAGATAATTTAGCAATTGCATTCTCAACTTCAGTAAGTTTTCCTTTGGATACTGTAATTTCAGATATTGCAATTATATCATACCCCAATTTATCATGATTGAGAATAGCAGAATATGACTCAATTATACCTTCATTTTCAAGTTTTTTTGTTCTTGTAAGAACTGTTCCAACAGCTAGTTGTAAACGTTTAGCAACTTCCCGATATGAAATCCTAGCGTCTTTGAGATATTCAGAAATTATTCTTTTATCGTTTTCGTCGAGAGAAGCCAATATGTTATTTATATAGTGAGTCTTAAAATTAAAGATTGTTAATTCTAGGCAAAATGCCTATAAGCAAGTTAACAAAATATGAATAAGGGGAGTTAAGATTGGAACAAAAAAATATGTTAATTATTTTGGTAGTCCTAGGTTTGGTAGTAATGATTTTAGGAATATTTGTGGTTCCCCGTCAGATAGCCTATGATCCAAGACCAGGATTAAAACCACAATTACTTTTGGACTTAGATCCTAATTCAAATGAAATGACGAATTTCGCTGAAGGTATTACTTCGGATAAAGATGGAAATTTATACATCGGGGAAAATACAGGAAATATTATACGGATTGATCCATTAACTGGGAAAACGGATGTTGTTGGTAAGGTAGAAGCAGATGGCGAAGGAATTGGTCTTTTTGGTATAAAATTTGATCATGAAGGTGATATTTTTGTTGCAACTGGAGGACGTGGAGAGGTATGGAAATTAAATAAAGAAGATATAAGTGCAGATTCTCCTGGTAAAGCCAAACTATTTAAATCTGGATTAAAGTTTGCAAACGACATAGCATTTGATAACTTTGGTAGAATGTTTGTATCAGATAGCATAAACGGAATACTCTGGGAAGTTGATATGAAAACAAAGGCGCAGAGAGAATTTGCAAATCAATTAGTATCAAGAGATCCAACATTTCCGTTTGGAATTAATGGACTTGCATTTGATGATGATGGAACATTATATTTTTCAAATACAGGTAATGGTGTAATTCATAAAGTTGAAACTAGAAAAGAAGATGGTGCAATAGTATCTGTAACTGTATGGAGAAGTCATGATGCGTTATTAGGTGCAGATGGAATTGCTTTTGATAAAGCAGGAAATTTATGGATAGCAGCTAATAGAAGGAATGCAATATTGGCAATAACTCCAGAGGGCGATGGTGGAAGAAGAATTATTGAAGTAGCTAAAAACGACAATACTGGACCATTAGAATTTCCATCAAGTGTAGCATTCTCAGGTGAAGCAATATACGTAACTAATTTTGACATAGGAGGAATGGGAGATAATGAAGATAGTTCATTAGGAATAGGTCCATCTATAGTTAAAATACAATTAGGCGTAGAAGGATTACCAAGTCCAGCTTAAAATCAATAAGCTAATATCTGTAATTTCCGTTCTAGTTTTTATTTTGCTTGGAAAAGAGTAGATTTACTGAAGACCAAGGCGTTTTGATTTTTTTCTTAGTTGGAGTAAGAGGTTTCTTTCAGCGCCATTAACAGAACGACGCGTTCGTATAACTGAATCAGGGTTGGCGCTAATACTGTCAATTCCTTCTTCAACTAGTAAAGCTGCAAATTCAGGATATAGTGAAGGAGCTTGTCCACAAATAGAGATTGTTATATCATTATCATGTGCAGCCTTAATCAATAATTGTATGGCTTTTAGTACGGCAGGGTCTCTTTCGTTGAAGTATCCAAGATTATATAATAATTCGGAATCACGATCAACACCTAATATAAGTTGAGTTAGATCATTACTGCCAATTGAAAATCCATCACATAACTTTGCAAAATCATCTGCTTGAAGAACGAGACTAGGGGTTTCCGCCATTAGCCAGATTTTAAAATCATCGCTACGTTCAAGACCTTCTTCTTGCATAATTTTTATTGTGTCTTTTACTTCAGATGTGTTTCTAGCAAATGGTAACATTGTCCAAACATTTGTAAAACCATTATCACGTAATTTTTTGATTGTTTGGCATTCTAAACGAAAAGCAGGATTGTAATCTGGACTTATGTATCTTGAGATACCCCTCCAACCTATCATGGGGTTTTCTTCATGTGGTTCGTATTTTTCTCCGCCTTCGAGTTTACTATATTCATTTGATTTAAAGTCACTAAAGCGTACAACAACAGGACGGGGGGCGATCGTACTGGCTACTTTACTTATTCCTTCATAAAGCGTATTAACAAATTTATCAGATTCATTATCTTCAATTAGTTTTAATGGGTGTTTGGAAATTTTATCAGCAATAAGAAATTCAATACGCATCAATCCAATCCCGTCAAATGGAAGTACTTTATATTTATCAATAAGGTCAGGAGAACCAAGATTCATATATATTTGAGTAGCAGTCACTGGCCAAGATTCGCCATCAAAGGAAGATTGTTCTTCAGATTTACTTTGGATTTCAACTTTACCATCGTATATAGATCCAGAAGAACCGTCTACTGTGACTTCTTGTCCAGTTTTTAAGAGATTAGTAACATCTTTTACTCCTACAATACAAGGGATTCCCAATTCTCTAGATACTATAGCAGCGTGGGCAGTAGCTCCACCTGATTGAGTAATAATGGCAGAAGCGCGTTTCATAATTGGCGTCCAATCAGGAGTAGTCATTTGAGTAACAAGAATTTGATTTTTTTGGAAACTAGAAGTATTCTTTATGTCTAAAATGATATTTGCAGTACCAGACCTAACGCCAGCAGAAGCGCCTATTCCTTTAAGTATAGGTTCAACATCGGGTGTAGATGAAGAATGAACAGTTTCTGGACGTGCTTGTACAATGAAAATATCATGAGAATCTTTTTCAAACACCCATTCAATGTCCATAGGTTTTTCATAATGCTCTTCAATTTGGACAGCAAAATTTGAAAGAGCTTTTACAACATTATCATCAATTGAAGGTATATTTTGTAGATCTTCTGGTACGTCAATTTCTGTCGCAGAAGCTCTGTCAGCAATTGCAAATTTTCCTTGCGTAGCTCCTCGAATTGTCATAAGTTGTTTGGTATTGACATTGCGGGAAGAGATATCCAAATTTGGTTTTGTAACAATAAAAGAATCTGGATCAACTTTACCCTGTACAATGGTTTCTCCTACACCCCATGAACTTTCGATATAAATTTCATTTTTATTTCCGCTAACAGGATTTAGTGTAAACATAACACCTGCAGATTCAGGATCTAACATTCTCTGAACAGTAATACTAGCTAAAACAAGGAAATGGTCAAAGTTTTTTTCATGTCTATAAGATATTGCACGAGATGAAAAAACCGAACTAAGGCATTTTTTAACAGATTTAAGAACGTTGTCTATTCCTTTGATGTACAGAAAAGAATCCATTTGGCCCGCAAAACTGGCAGAAGGTAAATCTTCAGCAGTGGCACTACTTCGTACCGCAACTTCTATGTTGTCACCTAAAGAAGCATACGAAGAAGAGATTTCAGAAATTATATCTTCAGAAAGAGGAATATTTTCAATAATCTTCCTAATTTGATCACTGCAAGAATTAATTGAATTAAAATCATCAATGTCTAGAGTATCTAGAATTTCACTAATTTGAGTTTTAAATTCGGACTCTATGACTAATTTTTTGTATGCAAGGGTAGTTATAGCAAATCCACCAGGAACTGGAAGACCTGCGTTCAATAATTCACCAAGATTAGCGCTTTTTCCGCCTACTAGATCACCATCTTTATGATTCAAAGAATCTAGTGTTCGAATATAGGAATTAGACATCACTATATTATAGGTCATGTAAATTGTATTAAATATTACGAAATTAGTCAATAATTTAGTATAATTATCCGGAAGCTAATTTTCAAATATAATTATGTTGTTGTGTATAATGCTTGCTGTATCAAATTTACTTTTTAATTTTATTGAATCCGTATTTGATTGTACCAATATTAATATTTTTCATAGGACTGTTATTTTATATTTTTATAGAAAGGAAGAGAGAATTACAGATATCGATTTTATGGGGTAATTTTACCATATTATTTGGAATTATATTCTTATTTTTATTGAGTCAACTAGAGGTTCAGACGTTTCGAGAAGATTTAGGAATATGGAAGAGAATTGCATCAATAATAGTACTTACAGGTTCTATATATTCGGTAATTTTAATAATATCAGAAATTAAGTCTTTGGAGAGAAAATAACATGATGAGGATTGAAACTGTTATAAAGAATTTTCTGAAATTATCGGTATTAAACACAATTGTTGCAATAATATTTTTGTTTCCTATTTTAATTCCTCAATTAGCTTTTCCAATACTAATTACTGAATGGCCTGGAATCTATATGGTTTTAGCGTACTTTATATTTCTATTTTCAGCAGTAGTTGGATTTATTGCATGGACATTCGTGTACTATTTACTTTGGAAATTATATGAAATCAAATTAATAAAGAAAAATTTATTTTATGCTCAGGTTGTATTGTCAGAAATTGGTGCATTGTTAGCGTGTATTTTTATGTATTGGGGAGGTTATGTAGGATCATCTGCATCTTATTCGGGCATGTCAGAATTTGTAGTTGGAGTAATGATGGAATTCGCTACAATACCAAGTGGACTGGGAATTGGATTAATTTTATTTGGTAATTTATTCGGAATAATAAACATAATACTTGCATGGAAAGAATAGTGGTCAGTTTCGTCGCAGTGTCCTCATAGTGCAGAATAAAAAAGGATCAATGTCCTGGAGCTTCATCTGAACTCAGTCTGGGGCGACTAATACTTCATCCCAAAACTACATTGTATTAAGATAATTTAATTCTTCTTGTTTTTTATTGATTTGAGAGTGCCTGAAACTTGAAGAATTTGAATATTATGGCTAGAAAGTTGTTGTTTTATTTCCTGAATGTAATCTAGATTCACTTTTAGAAGTATTGTTTTGCTAAAGCTATTTCG
>JACAFS010000054.1 GCA_013378385.1 Nitrososphaerota archaeon
ATCGAATATTCGCATAGTGAAGGATGTTCTGTAACTGGAGGATATGTATATCATGGAAGAATCGAGAGTCTAAAAAATAAATATATATTCTCTGATTTTTGCAGTGGAAATATTTGGACAATTGATCTATCTAATAATGAATATGAGAAAGAAAGATTATTGAAAGGGCCATTTCAAATTTCGTCACTAGGTCAAGATGAAAATGGTGAGGTATACATATTGTCTTTTGATGGAAGAATTTATACCTTTTATGAGATGGAGAGGGTGTAATTATGCAGAAAAACGTAGCAAAAGGAGCAGCATCCCTATATCTTTCAAATATTGTTTCCCTATTTGTAATTACTGGTCATTTTATCGTATTAACTAATACATTAGATATAACAGAAATTGGAATAATTTTTGGATTTCAAATTATAATGTATTTATTTGCAACATTAGCGACATTTTGTTTACCAATACCAATTATGTCGCCACTCCCATTACCACATGCAATTACCAAATTCATACCTGAATTTATTGCGTCAAAAGAAAAAGGAAAGGCAAATACTATTTTTCTGCATTCGTTGTATTTGCTAATAATAATATCTCTAATATTATCTATACTAATCTTTGTGAATATTGACATTATTAATTCAATGATTTTTAATGGAAAGATAACCAATGGGTTATTATTTATAGCGCTTACACAAATCTTCTTGTTTACTTTGAATCAATTCCTATTTAGTGGAATGATATCAATAGGAAATAGCTACAAGGTAGGAATTATACAAATTTATTCGATTGTAGTAAAATTTACATTCGCTGCAATTCTTGCTTATGCAGGTTTTGGAATAATTGGTGTTTTAGCAGGGTATTTAGTAGGAGATTTATTATTCACAATTTTAGTATTACCAATTTGTCTGAATAAATTAAAGAGTCCAAAACAAGAAATTGATCGTTCTGCGGCAATAAATTATTCTGTGCCAATATTAATATCATCATTAATAATATTCGGGGTAACGCAAATTGATAGAATATATGCTTTAATGAATCTAGGGTTACCGGGGTTAGGAATATACACAATTGCAATAGCCGCTTCAACAATTGGAGCTTATGCGCCTAATTCTCTTGCTACTGCAATAACACCTAATTTGTCAGCGCTTTTTTCACTAAATAAATTAGATTCGTTCCGAGATTTATCTAAACTGTATACACGGTATGTATCATTTATTGGAATGCCTGCAGCTTTTATGATCGCTGCGTTGTCAGTGCCATTAATGTCAATATTTGGCGAACAATATGCAGATAGTGCACTACCTGCGGCCGTAATCTCTATCGCAATAGGAATAACTACATTTTCTTCTATTTACAATAGTCAATTATTTGTTAGAGGAAAAACAAAATGGATAATGTTTGCAAATATATCGGGTCTTTTATTATTCATATCAATGATTTCATTTTCTCAGGTATTGAATAACAGCATAGATGTAAATTATTTGTCATATGGAAGAGCATTGATGATAGTTTCAACTGCATTAATCATAAGCTATAAATCGTATACATTAGGAGATCTGAAATATGATAGAAAGGCGATAATTAATTCGTTATTAGGTTCAATAATTATGTCGGTATCTCTGTATTATTTGTACACCTTATTATTCAGTTCTGTGTCGTCGACTTTATCACTATTAGTGCTCATCCCTACTGGAATGGCAATCTATTTTATTTATCTAAGACAAACAAGAACGTTCAATCAAAAAGATATTGAATTCATAGTAAAAATTATTTCAATAAAGGAATCTAACAAAATTAATACTATGAAAAAGATACTAGGTGTTAAGAACTAATTATACAGATTTTTAGTTTAGATCCGTCTATGTCTATATCTTTCCAATCATATGACGAATTCAGATCGTCGACAACTTCTACATTATTTGTTCTAATTAGGTATTTTAGTTCAGATAATTTAGGCATGAGTAATTTCTTAGTGGGAGTATCAATTCCATATATCAATGTATTTTTCAATATTTCAGAAGGATCAAGACCGGATTCTTTACGTTCTGATTGAATTCTTCTAGCAAGATCGCGTAAATATCCTTCAATAAATAAATCAGAGTCTCTTTCTTTAGGTAAAATAACAACAATTCCTGATTTAGAAGACAATACATAATCATCAGTGGCGTCAAATTGAAATTTAATTTCATTTTTGTGTACTTCATAACTAGTGTCATTAATTTTGAAGGTAAAAGAATCATTAATTATGAAATGTTTAAACAAGTCTAGTGCATTTTGCTCTTTTATTATACTTCGGAATTCATTGATATCCGCCCTTAATCTTTTTCCAAGAATGTCATAATTTGGAAAAATGGATAGATTGACAGGTAATTCATCGACATGATCAATGTATTTTATATCACGTATATTACAAAATGTTTGCAATAATTCTTTGTGCTTTATCAGATTGGATAATGATTGATCTTCAGAATATATCATTGATAATTTTAAAGGCCATCGACGTTTCAATTTACCCTTCATTCTAGCAGAATTACTTTGAGAAATGATTATCTGTAGAGATTTGAATTCTGACTCAAGATCATCATTAAGAAGATCAGGATTACTTTTAGGCCAAGTCTTAGTCAATATAGGATTATTATCAAATATTGAACTATGAAGGAATTCAGTGATAAATGGAGAGATCGGATGTAATAATACGTCAAGAGTGTAAAGTATATGAGAAATTATAGAATAGATCGATAAACGTCTATTAAGATGTGAATCATCGTCATTCCATATTTCATTTCTGACCATAGGTAGATAGATTTGACTAAAACTATCGATTATAAAATTATCAATTGATGCAGCGACAAGATTGAAATTAGTGTCGCTATAGGAATTAGTAACGTCTTTTATCAAATTCTGTAATTTTGAGAGAATCCAATAGTCAGGAGATGATAATGAATTATTATTGATTGACCATTCAAGAGTATGTTCGTCTTTATTGAAATTATCATATTCGCCATTTTGTTTCAGGTATTTATGTAGATTATATAATGTGCTAATTACTTGATATGGCCTAGATTTCATTTCTTCAAAACTAAAATTTAGACTATCTATAGGAGTTGCTTTTCTCATCAAATAGAATCTGAGAATATCAACGGAATTTTCATCAAGTGTTTTATAACCTTCAACAATGTTTCCTAATCTTTTACTCATTTTATTGCCTTTTTCATCAAGAATATGTCCCTGAAATAAAAATGCGCTATAAGGCGAAGCACTAGAATTCTGCATTATAATATTTTCAATTAAAAGAGTATACGCCCATCCACGTGTTTGATCTATACCTTCAGTAAGAAATGTTGCAGGAATAAATTCATTATATTCTTCATCAGACAAAGATGCAAAAGGAGCGGCGCCGCTATTATGCCAAGTATCAAGAACAAATAGTTCTCTATGACATTCATTATTACATTTAGGACAATTAATTACAATACGATCCATCCATGGTTTATGCAATTCAAAGTTATTTCCATCAGGAAGTTCTATTGCATTATCAATAATTGCTTTTCGTGAGAATAAACCAACTTTATGCGAACATGAAATACATTTCCATATAGGAAGTGGAGTTCCCCAAACTCTTTCTCTCGATATACACCAAGGTCTTTTTTCTTTAATAATTTCAATAAATCGATTTTGAGGTTGTTCAAAATAATATTCGATAGACTCAGCAGCCTCAACAGCTTTGTTATCCAACTTATCAACTTGATAAAAATATGCACGTCTTGCAACCCATAATAATCGATGGCCCGATCTCCAGCATAAAGGATATTCATGTTTAAGTCGACCAAGTTTCACTAAAGAATTTTCTGTTTTTAATAAATCAAATACCAATTCATTCGCGTCACGTACAAATAATCCGTTAAATTTACCAGATTTTTCATCAAAACATGCTTGATCATTAATTGGATTAAATAATGGAAGATTCCTTTTCTTTCCAATATCAAAGTCAATTTCTCCATTTGCAGGAGAGATATGAACCAATCCAGTTCCAGTTGTCAAGTCAACGAAATCTTCGGCAACCACAGCATGCACTCCTTGTTGTTTAGATAGCGCATGTAATTCAGGTATGTATTTTTCTGCCAGGGGATGAATGTATTTTTTACCATCTAATGATTTACCATCAACTTCTTTTAGTATTTCAAAATTCTCAATATGAAATACATTCATTAATTCGTCCAATCGCTCATTAGCAATTATCCATATTTCATTTTCTATTTTTACATAGGAATATATTGATTCAGGTTTTACACCGGTCAGCATATCAGTAACAACAGTGAATGGCATAGTTGTCCAAAGAATGAGATATGCATCTTCATCAACAAGTTTTACTTTATAATATAATGAAGGGTCCTCGACAGTTGCATAACCTTGGGCAACTTCTGCATGACTAAGAGATGTTTGACAGCTTGGACAATAAGGAACCACGGATTCAAGTTCTTCAAGTATGCCATTGTCCCAAGCTTTCTCAAGATATTTCCATTCTCGTTCAATGTATTCATCTTTGTATGTCCAGTATGCTTTATCATGATCAAGAGATAATCCAAGAAGTCGGTCTGAGTTTTTCCATGTTTCATAATTATTTAGAACCAGGTCCTTACAAGCTTGAATAAGAGTTTCTTCTCCAATTTTCTTGAGATTCTCGATCTTGCTGCCTTTCAGTCCCAATTCTTTTTCAGCTTGTAATTCAACAGGTAGTCCCTGCGTATCCCAACCGCCACGAAATATTACATCGTAATCATTAAGAACGTTAAATCTATACCAGATGTCCTTGATAATCCTGCCGCGAATATGTCCGATATGCGGTTTTCCGTTGAGCGTTGGAGGACCTTCAATGAAAGCTACAGTTTCATTATCTGCATATTTATCCTTGATGTATTTCTTAATATCGATATCTTCCCAGTATTTTCTAGTGATTTTTTCGATTTCCTTTAGGTTTAGTTCGTCCTCTAGGTTTCCTGCTTGCATTAAGAAAATTATAACCCAAGGGTGAATAAAACATTACCTAACAAGATTAAGATTCGAATATCGTTACATAATTCATGGATATATCCGATAGATCATTGCAAGAATTGACCGCAATTATCGAGGAATCCAAGACTGGATTCGACATAGATATCATTGACAAATGGTACTTTAAGATAACAGAACATGCCAAAGAAGAGGCACCTCATCACCTTATCGAAAGCATAGGCTACGAGCAGGACGACGTATTGCCCATGAAATTCAAGTTAAACTGCTCAAAGAGGGCAGTGCCACACATGAACAGGGCAATAGAGCATTTCATGCCTGAGATGCAGTATGTCACGCAACTGTACTTCCAGGTAGTGCAGCAAATAATACAGAAAGAGTACGAAGAGTACAATCCAGAACAGCCTAAAGAACAATAAACGCATCCAATCCGCCATCAGATGCAGTTACATTGCAGCTAAATCACATCAGGCGTCAATAAACGCCAATAGACGGGCATTAAACTACACTAATTTACACTGTTTGCATCTATTTACAACAAGATTATCTAATATTGAATTAAAATGAGCAATTAGTATTGTTAAATAGAATTTCAACATATAAGCAAAGTCAGATCAAGACCAATCTAATATTAAATTATAAACAATTTCTACATAGATAGATCATGTCTGAAAAATCCGATAGAGGGTTCTCCGAATCCAGATGTATTAGAACAATGGTTCGAAGTAGTAGTTCATGTAACCAGCGTCCTGTACACACCCTTGACTACTTCGGTAATCAAATGATGCTTGGCATCTTCCATGCTGGTTACAACGGTCCAGTTTTTTCTGGGCCCGAACATCATAGTCATGTGTCGGTCGATTTCCTGTCTATATGCAGTTGATCTTGCATGGGTATACACTTTCGGAGAATCGGAAATTTGAATTCCGTATACCCTGGTTCCTGTCAGGAATGAATATTCCACTGCAGTCCTGGTCGCTTTGAGACAGTCAAACATATTTGGTGGGAGACGAGTACTTCCAGAGGTCCTCCCTCCAAGATATCCAGAATTAAGTCTTCCGTCCTTCCCTATATCAGCGCCGTCGTAAGGCATTCCATCACTAAGAATAATCATGAGTTTTTTTCCCGAGGAACCGCGCATTTTATACGCAACATGTGCGATGGCATTCCATGTGTGCGTGAAAGGTGCACGATCCCAATCAGTATCTATAGTGTCCAACCTCGAATAATCTACCTCAATCACAGGAGTCAGCCTTTCCGGGTTTTTGTTTAGATCGTATCCAGAA
>JACAFS010000055.1 GCA_013378385.1 Nitrososphaerota archaeon
AGAAGAAACTGCCGTAGAAGAAACTGCCGTAGAAGAAACTGCCGTAGAAGAAACTGCCGTAGAAGAAACTGCCGTAGAAGAAACTGCCGTAGACACAGCTAATAAGGATGAAAATCCTACCTTATAGTTAAGTAGATACAACTTTTATTATGTCATTATTTTTTAATACATAATCATTCGATACTATCTTTTTTGTTTTTGCATCTATTGCATACAGAAATTTATCACCTATTTCTGAATGGATCTTGAAAGCAAGATCTTTTGCAGTTGATCCATTTTTTAATAAATACGCATCTGGAAGTACATTTCCTTTTTTATTTGTATACTTGTTTTCATCCTCTACTGGATATACAGTAATCATATCTAACAAACTAAAAAATGCAAAATTCAGAACCAGTTGCACTCCTGTAGTTTCCCATTTCTCTAATATCTGTTTATTTACGGTTTCCAATGCTTTCATTTGTTGTTTAGTGATCTTTTCATTGTCATTATTTATAAAACCTATATTTCCTGGAATGTATTGGATTATACCATTTTCACTAGCTCTTCTTAATAATAATTCAGCTTCCGATGCAGTTGGTATTATTTCTATATCTAAATTTCTCATTCTATCATAATCTTCTGTTTCTGCTAAGTCTATTTTATTTCCTGCTATTACAATTGGTTTAGATTGTTTCCTTAACTCTGATACTAATTTCATTTTATCTTCACTACTAAATTCTGTTGTATTTTTTGTTGTTAATTCTGTTTTATTTATTGCATTACTAATATGGTTCTGATTTATCGATAATCCACTAAGTTTGTTACTCAATAAATCAATGAATTTCTTCCTATCTCCTGTAGAAGTTCTTCCAATCTGATCCCAGTCTTTATTTATAATATCATAGATCCAATTATCCAGTTCTGTTTCAATCATTGTTATATCTTTAATTGGATCCCTCTTTTCATTTGTTAGAATTCTTCCTTCTTCATCGGTCTTTCCTGATAAGTCTATTACATGAATTAATACATCTGCTTGTCTTATGTCATCAAGAAATTTATTTCCCAAACCCCTTCCTTTTGAAGCTCCTGGAACTAAACCTGCAATGTCTACAATCTTTATTGGTATTAATCTTTGATTATCTATACAAATTGAATTTACTGGACTGTCTTCTATTTCTAATTCCTTACACATACATGATGTTCTTACGTACGCTACTCCCGTACTTGGTTCAATGGTTGTGAATGGATAATTTGCCATATTTACATTTAACAGCGTACAAGCATTGAAAAATGTCGATTTTCCTGTATTTGGTTTACCGATTAATCCTATTTTCATTAAGTTTAATAATCCTATTCAAATATATAGCAATATTATTGTGAAAAAATATGTATAGGAATAATAATTTTTACCGTGGTATAATATATGATCTTGATGGAACTCTAAATCTATCTACTAGTTATTATTCTGTATACGATGATTATTTCACCTCGTTGTTATCTAAATTTCTAGATAAATCATTAGAAGAAACAGAAAAGATAGTGAACCTATCTTTACATAATAAAACAGGATTAACTAGTCTTATTCAATCATTAAAAATTGATTCATCATCATTCTATAATGAGTTATCCGATATTATTCCAATCTCATCATTAATTCATCGAGATGAAAAATTAATCAGTATTATTGAAACAATTAATAATATGAATATTGTTCAAGCTGTTTGTTCAAATACCGGTTATGGCCTAATTTCAAAGATTTTGGAATCTATGGGCATCAGGAGATATTTTAGAGAAATAATAAGTAGTGACGAAACCGGTCTGAAACCTTCTCCAGAACCATACATTTATACGTTAAACAAATTAAAAATAAATGCCGTAAATTGTATTTATGTAGGCGATAGAATTAAAATGGAAATAAACACTGCAAAAACCTTGGGAATGACAACTGTATTTGTCAAAAGCTATCTTATGGAAGAAAAAAATATTAACTACAGTAATGCTGATTACTCTATTGAATCAGTCTATGAAATGCCTATTTTACTCAATAATTTGTTAGGAGGAATATAATTTGTATAAACACTCATCAACTACTTGGAAAAATATCTATAAAGATAATTATAAACAAATACGTGAACGTGTTGTCGAATGGAGAAAACAAAATACAATAACACGTTTAGAGAGACCTACTAGAATTGATCGAGCACGCACTTTAGGTTATAAAGCTAAACAAGGAATTATTATTGTAAGAATAAAAGTTAGTCGTGGTGGTATGCGTCGAGCTAGACCCAAGGCCGGTAGAAGACAAAAACACGCAGGTGTTGTAAAAATGAAAGCCAATGTAAATATGAAACAAACTTCTGAAAGTCGTGTTTCAAGACGATATCCTAATCTTCATGTTCTTAATTCATATTTTGTTTATAAAGATGGAAAAAATGCATGGTATGAAGTTATTCTTGTTGACCCATCTCATCCATCGATAAAATCTGATAACGATTTTAAATATCTTGTTTAATAAAAACGAAACTTTTTATTTATTAAGTTACTCATTAGCTAAGTCGATATGCCTGATAGATATGATGTTCGTGCAGAGAAAATAACTACTGAAAGTAGCGATTCAAAATCATTTATATTTACTCCGATTGATAATGACGAAGGTCTATATGATTATCTTCCTGGCCAATTCTTTATGTTAGAAGCAAAAATATCTAGACCTGAAACAATAGTCTATGATAAAGAATCTAAACAAATGGTTCCTAGCGGTCCTGATATCGAGGTTGTTGAAAAGAAAGCATATTCTGTAGTTTCATCTCCAACTCAAAAAGGACATATTGAATTAATTATTAAAAGTGAACAAGGTGTCTTTGCTCCTTATTTGCTTGATCAAATTCAAGAGGGCGATAAATGTACACTGATTGGCCCTACTGGTAAATTCATGAAAGAAATATTCGAACAAAATTCTAAATATATTGCTTGTTGGTCTGCAGGTAGTGGAATTCCTTCAACTCTTAGTTTAATGCAATATTGTTTAGATAATGAATTAGATACTAAAGTAGTTGCTTTTGACAGTAATAAAACACAAGCTGATATAATTTACCATGAGAAAATCAAAGACATGGTTTCAAAATCTGATAATTTCAAAGCAGTATTTACTGCAACTCGAGAACCTCTTAATAAACTTCCTAAATCCAAATCTGATATAAAATATAAAAGTGGTCGTTTCTGGACTGATGAAAATACACTTGAGAAATATACTGACGATCGTGGTATTTTGGCCAAACTTCTTAGTAAAAAAACAAATTGGCAAGACTATTACAATACTATATGCGGAAGTTCAAGTTTCATTAATGGTAAAGGCAGAGATAAAGCCGGAAAAATGGCAAAACTTGGCGAAGGTGTCGAAGACCATCTTTTAAAATTTAACTGTTCACCATCAAATATAGACAAGGATCAATATTATCTACAATAATTATAACAATTTCAATTCACTTGTTATCTCATCTATCTCTAATGAATTTGCAGGACCTATTGCTAAACATGTTGTTGTTCCTTCATCTATCTGCGTAAGTCCTTTATCCTGGACCAGATAACAGAATATCCCTTTCTTTTTTGCGCTATTTTGTAAATCTAATAGTTGTTCTAAAGATTCAATCTTTAATGCTACTTTTGCTTGGCCATTTAGTGTCCACCTTTTGAATAACGAACTATTATGCTTTTTTACAATTTCTGCAGAAGATAGTGAAGCATGAGCTACTTGAACTGCTATTTTGCCTTTCCCCATTTGTAGATCTGTTCTTACTACAATGACTTGTTTAATTTCTACAGATGACATATACTATAATTCTTTCTACAGATTCATTAATATATCGTTATAATTACTGGTTTTATAATCATGAGTATTGATAATCAAGATGTTGTAATTGCCGGAGGAAGTATCTCGGGCTTACTCTGCGCACGTGAATTAGCACAAAATAATCATGCAGTCACTGTCCTTGAAGAGCATGATGAAATTGGCATACCTGAAAAATGCGATGGTCTTATCAGCGTAAATGCATTATCTTCATTAGGTGTAATTCCCAACAAACACACCATACAAAACAAAATTCTGGGTGCAAGATTCTTTTCCCCTTCTGGTAAACTCATTGAGGTAGATTCACCAAATCTTGATATCGTCGTCTTAAATCGTACAAAATTTGATAATGAATTATATGAAAATGCTATTCATGATGGCGCTATTGTAGAAAAATCTACTCGATATATCTCGTCTAATTCGCATAACTCACATATTACAGTAAATTCATCAAGACATCAATATAATTGCCAATATTTTGTTGACGCTATGGGCGTTTCATCATTAATGAAAAAACAGAAATTTGGTGTTCTGCAAGCTGCAAAATATATAATAAAAGCTAATTGGTTTAATCCAGATAAAGTTGATTTATATTTTAATCAGTTACTTTCTCCTGGATTCTTTACTTGGGTGATTCCAATTAATGAAAGTCTTGCTAAAGTTGGTATTGCTGGTTATGGAATTAACAGTTTTTCAAATCTTGATTATTTTTTAAAAGATAAAAAACACACTATTATAAAGAAAATTGCATGTCCGATTATTGTTTCTGGACCTGTTGATCAATTTATTGACAATCATAATATTTGTATTGGAGATTCTGCCGCACAAACGAAACCTACTACTGCTGGCGGTATATTTTCTGGAGGTTTGGCTGGTCTTTTTGCAGGTCAAAGTATTAATCAAAGTTTATTATCAAATACTAATCTGGTGTCTATTTATGAAAAACGATGGAGGGATACCTTTGGTTCTGAATTTAATTCTACTCGAAGATTTAGAAAAATATTTGATAATCTTGAGAATAAACATTTGGAAGAGATTTTTGACATTCTATCTTCATCTTCTGACCTTCAGGACTCTATTAATAAAAGTGGAGACTTTGATTTTCATTCTTTAACCCTTCTAAAAGCATTAGGTATCAAAAGAATTACCCGATTGTTTAATATAGTCTCTTCAAATGAGATAAAGAAATTATTCAATAATTAATCTATTAAATGGTAAACTGATAAATAATAGGAAATTTGCAATTAGATATTGACTGATCAAATGGAATTGCCTACTTGCACTTCTTGCAATAGACCTATTATGCCTGGTGGACTATCTGTTAAGTTTCAATGCCCTAATTGTAATGAAAATACGGTCTGGCGATGCTCAAAATGCCGTAAATTTAGTCGATTATACGCCTGTTCTGACTGTAGTTTTGAAGGACCATAGGTGTGATATGTAATTTGAAGATTCTTGTAGCTCGTATGAAAATATTGCCAAATGGACCAGGAATAAATGCTTCTAAGTTTGAACCTCTCATTATTGATATCCTTCCTGACGGTGCAAAAATTAGACAAATTACTGAAGAACCTATTGCATTTGGTTTGTTTACTATATTTGCCGACGTTGAATTTGAAGATAAACCTGGGGCTCTTGACGTTGTCGAAGAATGCATTAACAAATTAGAACAAGTCAGTGAATTAGAAACTATTGCTGTAAGTAATACATCTACTGGCGTCGGAGAATAATCTCTTAATCTTTAACTGAATTATTATAAAATAATTTTAATATGTTGTCTTTCTACTGCGTTTTTTGTATTGACTCTTTTTATTATCCTTATTTCCACTTCTAGTTTTTTCTGAACTATTTCTATTTTCTCCTGTAAAATATCCTGATCTATTTTCTGAGCCTTCTCTATTTCCTGACGATCCTCCAGAACGGCCACCATATCCTCCAGAACGGTTTCCTCCGTAACGACTGCCTACAGAACGGTTTCCTCCGTAACGACTGCCTCCAGAACGGCCACCATATCCTCCAGAACGATTGTTGTCTCCTCCAGAACGATTGTTGTCTCCTCCAGAACGGCCACCATATCCTCCAGAACGATTG
>JACAFS010000056.1 GCA_013378385.1 Nitrososphaerota archaeon
AAATATGTTTTTGATTTTTTATGCCATCCAATACATAAAGGTCGAAAACCACGAGTATCTCTAAATGCGTATATTTCATTATTAGGAGTTAAGATTACAAAACAATATGCTCCAACTAGTTCGTCACATAATAATTCTATTGATTTAAACCAATCGAAGTTATTTGTCTTCAAGATAGCCAATAATCTTTTACCAACTATAGATGTATCATTAATTCTTCTAGGTTTTTTACCAGTAATTTTAGTATTTACAGAAGTAAGATCACAAACAGTGCCGTTATGTGCTATGCAGAATTTTTTATTTATAGAGAAAGGTTGAGCGTTGGAAAGAGATGTACCACCTGCTGTAGAATATCTCACATGACCAATTGCAACACTACTTTTCATTTGTTGAAGAACTTGAGCAGAGTGATCCAGATTATCAGTGACTAATCCATTTTGTTTGAAAGGATTCATTGTTGAAGTAGCTATGCCCCAAGCTTCTTGACCCCTATGCTGCAGACCTCGTAGGCCGATTGTTACAAGGGGGATAACGTCAGTTTTGGAATTGGAAAATGCTGCAAATAAACCACATTTTTCTTTCATATCTGGCCATCCATAAATTTAGATAAACTATCATAGACATAAGATCGGATGTAATCAAGATCATAGGAGAATAGATTGTCATCCTTATTGTAAACTTGGAAATCATGACCGCCAATTGAACCTATTATTGAAACAGGAATGTCGTGATTTCTAGATATATTAAGTAAGTTGGTGAAATTCTCTTTTTTAATGGTGGCAATAAATCGTGAATGAGACTCAGAGAACAGCAACTCATCCCAGCGTTTACAGTTAGAAGGGATGTTAGAAAGGTCTATTGAAGCTCCCATGTCACTAATAGTGCACATTTGGAGAAGAGAATGAATTAAACCGCCTTTTGAACAATCGTTGACTGCGCCAAATAATCCAACTTTAATACCATCACGAACAAGTTTTTGAGCACGTTTTTCAAGTTCGAAGTTCAATTGTGGAACAATTCCAGATTTACTATGCCCCATAGATGAATAATACTCAGATCCTCCGAGCTCGTCAAAGGTTTCGCCGACCATAACAATAAGAGGTCGAGAAGGATGAAGTTTCCTAGTCCGAAGATTATGTTCGCCTTTTATTAATCCAGCAACAGAGATTACAGGACTTGGTTTAATAGCATCGTGTGTCTTTGCGTCTTCGTTATAGAAGCTAACTTTTCCACCAACACAAGGTATTCCAATATAAGAACAGAAATCTGAAATAGATTTAATCGTTTCATTAAATGTCCAAAATACATCAGAATTACTAGGGTTTCCAAATTGTAAATGATCCAACATAGCAATAGGTTCAGCGCCAACAGATATTACATTCCTCATTGCTTCTGCAACAACTCCTGCCGAACCATTATAAGGATCAAGATAACAATGAGATGGATTGCCGTCAACAGAAATAGCAATAAATTTTTCAGGTGCAATTCGGATTACGGATGCGCCAGATTCACCAGGTTTAACTATAGTATTAGTTCCAACTTCATGGTCATATTGCTGAAAAATCCATGATTTGTCAGCAAGGTTTGGAGAGGATAAAACTTTCAGCAATGTTTCTTTTATGTCTACAGGCAGTTCAGGTTTAGAAACAGGTTTACTATCGAGATACTTCGGTTTAGTCTTCGGCCAGTTAATTAATGGAGCATTAGCAATGAGTTCAGTAGGTAAATCGACTATCGTATCGCCATTATTAGTAATAATTACATGTTTTGTGTCAGTAACTTTTCCAATAACAGAATACTGTAAATTGTATTTATCAAAACACTTTGAGATAGTGTCAAGATTATCAGGATTTATTATGAACAGCATTCTTTCTTGTGATTCAGAAATAAGAATTTCATATGGTTCCATTCCAGATTCACGTAAATGGATTTTTTCAAGATCCACTTCAACTCCAGTATTACCCATATCACTAACTTCTGACAAACAACAGGCCAAACCTCCTCCTCCTAGGTCTTTGAGTCCAGAAACAAGTCCAGTACTTAGGGCATCCATTGTACCTTCTATAATTAGTTTTTTAATGAATGGATCAGGAATTTGTACTGCTGATCTGTCGGTAGGTATGTCGTCTAAATCTTTTGATGCAAACGAGGAGCCATGGATTCCATCTCTGCCAGTACTATTTCCCAATAATACAAGAATGTCGCCAACGTTCTTTGCTTCAGAAAAGATCAATTGTTTCTTCTTGCCCACGCCAATGGATACAACGTCCACTAGACAATTTGTATCAAAACAACTATCAAAAGAAAGCTCACCTCCAATGGTAGGGATTCCAACGCAGTTTCCGTAATCAGCAATTCCACGAACAACATTTTGGAGCAGCCAACGATTATTTGGATTACTCAGATTACCAAATCGTAACGAGTCAAGAACTGCGATAGGTCTTGTTCCAATTGATAAAATATCACGTAAAACACCTCCTACTCCTGTAGCAGCTCCGCCATACGGATCTATTGCAGAAGGATGATTATGACTTTCGATATGCATTGTAAGTACTTGACCATTATCTACATCCAATACACCTGCTTCATACCCTGGGCCAAATAATACTCTCTTGCCCTTAGTAGGAAGGAGTTTAAGAAGTGATTTTGATGACTTGTAGCTGCAATGTTCAGACCATTGTGCGTCAATCATGGATAGTTCAACACTGTTAGGTTTACGATTAAGGGATTTTTCAACATATATCAATTCATTTTCAGTAAGAGAATGATCTACAAATTCAGTTTTGCTCATGTTTTAAACACCTCATCTTTTATCGTCCTTAATTCAAGAGCTATCTGCTCCAAAGCCTCTGCTATCCTTATTTCATTGTTGTTACAAGATTTACAGAAATGTTCGTGACGATGAATTATATTTTCACTCACTGAATCGATTAACTTACATGACTCGCATAAATGGTCACTCATTCTTTTAGCATAACCTCAAGAGATAATATCATTGAACGAAAGATTTCAATACCGTCGTCAGTAGAATAAGGGCTAAGTAAAGAATCAGATGCACGTTCGGGATGAGGCATCATGCCAAGAACATTACCGTTTGCATTTGATACAGCTGCAATATTTGAGATCGAACCATTAGGATTATTGTCAAGGGAAGTATTGCCATCAGAATCAGAATATCTAAGGATTATTTGGTTGTTTCTTTCAAGTTCTTGAAGTTTATCATCACTAACATAATATCGTCCTTCATTATGTGCAATAGGCATACGTATCACAGAATCAGACTGAAATGAATTAGTAAAAAGATTATTATGCTCGACTTTGAGATTCACCCATTTACAAATAAATTTGAGGTTAGAGTTAGTCAGTAATGCTCCAGGAAGTAGGCCAGATTCTACCAATATTTGAAATCCATTACAAATACCAATAATAGGTTTGCCTTTAAGAGAAAGTCTTTTGAGTTGTTTAATGACAGGACTATATGCAGCGATAATTCCTGCACGTAAACGATCGCCATATGAAAAACCACCAGGAAGAATTATTGCATCGTATTTTTCAAGATTATCAGTATTTTCGTGCCAAAACAAAGTAGCATCAACTTCAAGATGATCATTAAAAACACGATATGTATCAATATCGCAATTAGTTCCAGGAAATTGAATTATAGCTACATTCAAGTCATTCAGTTCCTCGAATTGTACAAGAACTAACCAAAGGGTTGTAAAGTCTCAATTCATCACAAATAATAGCAGCTTTATTTTTAGCGTCGTCAAGATCATCTGCTTTAACAATTAATTGAATTACTTTAGACACACTAACTGAAGTTACATAATCAAAATTATTACGTAATAATAAATCTTGTAAAATTGTATCTCCTTCCGGATTACGAAGTTCGGGTTTAGGTGATATTAGCAAGTCAATTTTGAACTCAGAGACCGTGGTCACTTTACCCCAATAGAAATGTGGGATTAATCTAATATATACCTAGTGGCAGGAAGAATCAATTTTCTAAAGAATAAATTTTATTTATATTATATTCGTCATCAAAAGTTTCGTCTATTGGAGTTTCAAGAATCAAAGGCAATTGTTTAATTGTTGAGTTTTTCAGAAGTTCCCGGAAACCATTTTCGCCGATAAATCCTCTGCCAATGTGCTGATGTCTATCCAATCCATTGCCCAATTCACCTTTTGAATCATTTAAGTGAACAACTTTAAGATATTTTAGGCCAATTATCTGATTAAATTTTTTGAGTGTGTCAATAACAGATTTACTTGTAGAAAGGTCATAACCAGCGGCAAAAGCATGGCATGTATCAAAACAGAATCCAATACGAGATTTATCATTAACATTATCAAAAATATATTTTAATTCGTCGAATTTAGATCCAACGTTATTTTTTGTACCGGCAGTATTTTCTAAGATAATCATAGTATTATTTGAAGAATTAGAAAGTGCGGCATTACAAGCTTTTACTACACGATCAAGGCCTTTTTCTAAACCTGTACCAAGATGACTTCCAATATGTGTAACAACATATTCGATTCCAAGCGTGTTACAGCGTTCAAGTTCAGAACTTAGAGCATTTATCGACATATTATGAACGTCTTCTTTGGGCGAAGAGAGATTGGGTAAATAAGGCATGTGACAGACTACTGTGGAAATATTTTCAGATAATATTTTATTTTTGAAATTGACTATGTTCGATTCCTTAAGATCGGAAAATTTCCAACCTCGAGGATTTCTTGTAAATATTTGAAAAGTATTAAGGCCAAGAGATCTTGCTCGGTCGATTGATAAATCTATAGAACCTGCAATAGATACATGAACGCCAAGTTTCATTTATAATATTTTATAATTTCATTCCAAAGCTTTCTGCGAAATCTGCGAAATCAGAGTGAGATCGTAGATATTCAATTCCTTTATGGCTTAGGACGTATCTTTGATTATTGTCTATTGTAACTTGTTCAACTAAACCAGAATCAACTAAACGTGTAATAATTTTTGTAGCTCGGCCATAGGAAAGATTTGCTTTTTGAATTATTCTAGTAATTCCTAATCCAGATTCTCCGTCACTACCATCATTAATTGATGATAATACATCCGCTACAATTTTAACTTGAGTTCTATATACCGACATTATTTTCTTCTCCTTTGTATGTGTTAAAACTACTTACTGGCGTATAAAGCATTATGAATCCAATTAATTTGACTAAAATGGAAGATATCATTAACGGACTTAACCCGGAGTAAAATAAGGCCAGCCACCTTATAAATTCACCGGCAGCTAATGAAGAGAATCCAAGGAACATAAAAAGAATTGGGCGTTTTTTTGACTCTAAATAAGATAAGAAAGTTTCAAATGAGCCATAAAGAAGAAAAACAAATGAAATTGACTTCAGAATAGACAATACAGATATGGTAGTTAGAAATCCAAATGCGGCAGGAACTAGTGCTGATTTTTGATATGATTTGATTCCATGGCCCAATGCTAGAATAAAGTATCCCAATAGTTCAAATGATGCAGCGATTATAAGAAACAGAGAAGTCAGAGCTATAGAGATTCCAAGAAGTTCGAGACGGAATTGAAGTAAATCGTATTTGAAAGTAAGATACATAAATTTAGGAAATATGTATGTAA
>JACAFS010000057.1 GCA_013378385.1 Nitrososphaerota archaeon
ATACTGAATTTATAATTAGTCATTAAGTGCATATAGATATTATTAATTATTCAAATATATATATTCACTAAATTTTGAGCTAGGGAAAACTACTTTTTTATTAATTAGAAGAAAATGCCTCACTAATTGCAGAGTTTACATCATTGGCAATAAAAAAAGCGTCAGAGGCGATTTGAGATTTAGAATTAATCAATAAATCAACCACACCGCCAGTATTCGCTAGAAGAATAACTTTTTTATTAAGATTCATAGCCATCGAAAGTTCAGACAGAGTGCCCCAACTTCCAGCAATTCCTATCACAACGTCAGCCATACTTACAACAAAGAAATTTCTTACTTTACCAAGAGACGTATTAATAATTATATCAGTATATGGGTTAGCATCAAATTTATTTTCATTTGGTAATATTCCCACAGTAATACCGTTAGACTTCTTTACTCCACGAGAAACAGATTCCATTACACCGCCCATACCACCGCACAAAAGAATTCCATTATGTTTTCCAATTTCTGAACCAAGATTTTCTGCAATATTGATAACAGATTGAGATGTGAGTACATTACTGCCACATACAGCAATGCGTCTTGGCAATGATTTAGACAAGATAATTGCCACGGTGATAAATTAATGGATCAAGATTTTTACTATTCAATGTTTTAATTTTTCCGATGAATATATTATGATCGCCTGCAGGAATAATTTTTTCCACAGTACAATCAATATAACCTAAAGAATTTACAATAATTGGAGAACCGGTTATCTTTGTTGTAGTTTTTACACCATAAAATCGGTTTTTATTATTTGGGTCAGAAAATATTTTACTAAGATTTTTCTGTTTTTTATCAAGTATGTTGATAGCAAAAATTTTACTTTGTTTAAGAATTCTATTTGATTCAGTTTTTTTATCTATACAAATAAGAACGAGTGGCGGGTCCATTGATAAAGAAGAGAAGGCATTTACAGTAAGCCCATGACGCTTATTATCAAGACAAGTAGTTACAATTGTAACGCCAGTAACAAATGAGCCAAGTGTTTTTTTGAATTTATTCCTAGAAACAGTCACAAGTTCTTTTCGTATTTCAAGAATATATAATTATATACAACAAGGCTTTTTTGATAATAAGGTGTTTTATAATACAATGATAGATTGCATAAAGTGTAAAATGAATAAAGAATCCATCGAAGTGATGAATTTTAAGGGAAATTTAGGCGTGGAAATTCAAGAATCAGTTTGTAATGAATGTTTTTTGGAATGGGAGAGTGATATGCAGATGAAAGTAATGAATGAATTTAAATTAGATTTATCTAGTAAAGAGCATAGAGATTTTCTAATAAAGAAAATGAAGGAATTTTTGACTTTAATAGAAACTGAATTATGAGATACGTGAGCGTAAAACGTTCAGTGCAGAACCTTGTTTAAACCATTCAATTTGAGAATTGTTATATGAATGAATTAAAATGATTTCTTCACTAGTATCATCCTCATGATTAATAATTCCAACTAATGTTTTATTCTCAGAGAAGTTATTCAAATCTTTAATAGTTATCTGGTCAAATTGTTTGATTTTATCATAATCTGTTTCATCGTTAAAGGTCAACGCAAGAACGCCTTGTTTCTTTAAGTTTGTTTCATGAATACGTGCAAAGCTTTTAGCGATAACGGCAACACATCCTAAATGTCGAGGAGACATTGCAGCATGCTCACGACTACTACCTTCGCCATAATTATGGTCGCCAATAATTAACCAAGGAATATCATGGGACTTGTATGAGCGAGCTATTTCAGCGAATTTACCAATATCATTAGTTAAATTATTAATTCCAGTTCCGATATTTTTAGTAAAAGAGTTAGAAGCACCAAGTAATAAATTATCACTAATATTATCAATATGGCCCCTATAACGTAACCAGTAACCAGCAGGAGATATATGATCAGTAGTGCATTTTCCATTTACTTTAGCAAGAATTGTAATGTTAGAATATTTTTTTGCATTCCAATGAGAAAATGGTTCCAAGAGTTGTAATCTTTTGCTTTCAGGAGAAACGGTAACATCAACTTCAGGATTAGAACTAGGAGGTATGAAAACATTTTCAGGTGAAATAAAACCATTTTTCGGAATGTCTGTAGATTTAGGAGGAGTTAATTTGAATTCATTACCTTGATCATCTACCAGAAAATCTTTCAGTGGATTAAACGACAATCTTCCGCTTAGAGATAGTGCAACTACAATTTCAGGACTAGCAATAAAATTCATGGTTTCACGACTTCCGTCGTTTCGACCAGGAAAATTCCTATTAAAAGAAGTTACAATAGTATTTCTGATATCTTGGGCTTCAGGTCTATTCCATTGACCAATACATGGTCCACAAGCGTTTGCAAGAACTGTCGCGCCAATAGATTCAAGATTATCAAGTTGTCCATCTCGTTGAATGGTAGCTCGAATTTGTTCAGAACCAGGAGTAACTAAAAGTGGAATTTTTGAGGTTATTCCATTATTTTGTGCTTGTTTTGCAATGTCAGAAACACGAGACATATCTTCATAAGATGAATTGGTGCAACTGCCAATTAGTGCAACTGCAATATTATCTAGATAGTCATTATCAATTACATCTTTAGAGAGTTGAGAAATTGGTCGGGCAAGATCAGGAGTATGCGGTCCAACAACATAGGGTTCTAGATCTGATAAATTAATTTCAATAACTTTATCAAAATATTTAGTAGGGTTTTTTTCAATGTCGTCATCTGCACAAAGTAATTCCGAATATTTTTCAGCAATGTCAGAAATGTATTGGCGATTAGTAATCTTCAAATATTTTATCATAGAATCGTCAAATGGAAATAGAGAAGAGGTAGCGCCTAATTCAGCACCCATATTTGTAATAGTAGCTTTACCAGTACAGCTAATAGATTTTGTTCCAGGTCCAAAATACTCTATAATAGAATTTGTTCCCCCTGAAACAGTAAGAATAGAAGTCAGGTAAAGAATTATATCTTTAGCAGAGCACCAGCCACTTAGTTCTCCGGTAAGATGTACACCTATACGTTTAGGAAGAAGAACTTCCCAATCGAAACCGGCCATAACTTCTGAGGCATCTATTCCACCAACTCCGATTGCAAGCATACCTAAACCACCGGCATTAGGAGTATGTGAATCGGTTCCAATCATTAAACCTCCAGGAAATGAATAATTTTCAAGTAGAACTTGATGAATTATTCCAGCTCCAGGTTTCCAAAAACCAATACCGTATTTACGACAAGATGATTCAAGGAATTGATAGATTTCATTATTTTCATAAAGAGAATGTTTAGTATCGTCAGATGCAGATGTACGGGCTTGTATTAGATGGTCACAATGAACTGTAGTAGGGATAGAAACCTCCGTCAATCCAGATTGCATGAATTGTAAGATAACCATTTGTCCAGTAACGTCTTGCAATGCAACGCGATCAGGTTTAAGAAAGATATAATCTTTACCAGTAGTGTATGTTGCGATAGAATCATAATTCATATGTCCAGCAATAATTTTTTCAGAAAGAGTCAATGGCGTAGAACTAATAGATCGTAATTTCTCAATATTGGCGCTCATTTTATCGTAAATGGCTCGGATTTGTTCAGAATTGTAATATCGTTGCATCAACCTTCACTAAAATTACATGGTAATTTCTTTCTAATAATAATTCTGCATTATTAAATACTCGTAAAAGTTAAATGAGTAGAATTAGCGTAATATCATACATGTCGATTACTGAATATTTCAACTGGCAGTCTTCTCTTCTAGTACTACTTTTTATATTGTCGATAGCGATGATTTTTATCTACGAATATCAAGTTAATAAATCAAAAATTTCACAATAGACAAGTATTTTTGTCAAATATGCCACACTAAAGCTAACAACAAAAACTGACGGATATCAATTTATGCAATGTTAGAGATATCTAAGGTCTATCATGTCTAGTCAAGAACTTAAGAAATCTGTAGAAGAGAAGTATAATAAAATTGGATTTGATAAATTAACAGATATTCAAAAGAATTCCTATTCTAAAATAGTAAAAGAAGAAAATGTTTTACTGATTGCTCCAACTGGTTCAGGAAAAACAGAAGCTGCAATAATACCTGTAATAATGGGAAGTATTAATCACAAGAAGAAGAACAAAATATCTGCAGTATATATTACGCCACTGAAAGCACTAAATAGAGATATATTTAGACGAATTATAAAATATGCAGAAGATGAAGGATTAAGGGTAAGTATTAGACACGGGGACACTACAAGATCAGAAAAACAAAAGATAACTAAAGAACCTCCAGATGTATTGATAACCACACCAGAAACACTAGGTATAATGATTGGTAATAAATCTACAAGAGAGATACTGACAGATACAAAATATGTAATTATTGATGAGTTTCATGAATTAATTGGTAATGAAAGAGGGACGCATTTGACATTATCCCTAGAAAGATTACAAGAATTAACACCTACTAAGATTGTAAGAATTGGTTTATCAGCAACGTTAGGAAATGTGAACACGGGATTACAGCTACTATCTGGAGAAGCGTACAAGTCAACTGCAGTGCTAGATCATACAAAGAAAGAATATGATATTGCAAGCAAATACATTAAAGGAGATTTATTTGAAGTAGCGCGTGTTATTCTGAAGAAATTACGAGAGACAGATAAAGCAACATTATTATTTACTAACACGAGGGTTGAAGCTGAAGCCATAGGTTCAATTTTGAAAGCAAAGGAACCTGAATTCCCAATTGAAATTCATCATGGTTCATTATCAAGAGAAGCGAGAGAAGATGCGGAAACAAGATTGAGAAGTGGACAACCAATATTAGTGGTATGTACGTCATCTCTTGAACTAGGATTAGACATAGGCAGCATAGACAATGTTATGCAATTTGGATCACCAAGACAAGCAATTAAACTAATACAGAGAATGGGAAGAAGTAAACATAGAACTGGTGAGACGTCAACCGGAATTATTCTCACGAATCGTATTGATGACGAATTAGAATCATTAGCGCTGATTGACAGAGTTGAACAAAAGGATTTAGAAGAGATAAGCATTCATGAAAATTCACTAGATGTGTTATGTCATCAAATTACAGGCATGTTGATGGAAAATGGAAATATAGAGATAAATAAAGTAATTAAGATAACAAAAAGAGCGCATCCTTTTAGAAATACAAGAAGAGAAGAAATAATCGAGACCATTAATTTGTTAAATAATCAAGGAATAGTCAGATTTGATGGTAAAACAATCAGAAGAGGCTATAAGATTTTTGAATACTATTATCATAATTTGTCAACAATACCAGATTCAGTTCAATTTGAGGTAATAGATATTTCAAAGAAAAGAACCATAGGAAGATTAGATCAATTATTTGTAGGAGAATATGCTGAACCTGGTGAACCATTCATACTAAAGGGAAATTCTTGGAGAATAGTGTCGATTGATGATGATAAGATGGTAGTATATGTAGAACCCATGTTCTCAGAGGTATCAAGAGTACCTCATTGGATTGGAGAACTAATACCTGTAGAATATAAAACTGCACAGAGAGTTGGAATATTGAGAAGAGAAATTGGGAATAATAATGAGAATAGAAT
>JACAFS010000058.1 GCA_013378385.1 Nitrososphaerota archaeon
TCGCGTCTCTGATAGCCGCCTTCTCGTCTCTGATAGTTATCGCGTCTCTGATAGCCGCCTTCTCGTCTCTGATAGTTATCGCGTCTCTGATAGCCGCCTTCTCGTCTCTGATAGTTATCGCGTCTCTGATAGCCGCCTCCATCTTTCGTATTATCAGATCCTTCTGATTTTAGACATTCTAGTAATTCTACTGGAGTGAGGTCTTCTACTTCTTTTCCTCTTGTTGCTCTAGATACTTTTGTTAATTTCACAACACTACTCAATTCTCTTAGTATCAAATCTCCTCCTCTATCACCATCAAGAAATGCAGATAGGCTCTTTGTTTTTGCTAATTCTACGATTGTTTGTGGTACACTTGTTCCTTCTACTGCTATAGTGTTCTCAATTCCAACTCTCATTAAATTCAATATGTCTGCTCTTCCTTCTACAACGATTATCTCATTAGAAGTGTTTATAGCAGGACCTGCTGGACATTCATCTTTACCGAATGCTAATACTTTTCCTTTTTGAACAGTTGATTCTGATATATCTTTTAACATATCTTCACCTTCACTAGATGATTTTGAAGCCCAATTTCTAGAAATTTCTTTTGCACGTTCGACAATTGCATTTCTTTTTACTGCTCTGACATCGTCAATTGATAATAGTTTAAATTTCGAACCACATGGCCCTACTTTATCAATCTGTTCTACTGCTGCAGCAATTAAAGAAACGGTAGATATGTCTGTACTCATTGGAATAGTAACTGATCCACTGGCTTTGCCATTTTGTGATTCAATTAAGATTTCTATTCTTCCTACTTTCCAGTTCTTTTGAAGCTCATTAAGATTCATTTCTGGTCCAAATAGGCCTTCAGTTTGGCCGAATATTGCACCAATAATGTCTGCTTTATCTACTGCTCCGTCTATCTCAAAACTCAGTTTTGCTAAATATTTTACTATAGTTTCTGGCAATTGAATTAACACCAATTAAATAATATTTTTTATATATCATAATTAACACCTTTAATTAGAGTCTACATTGATATAAAGATTACAACCGAGTTAGCAATATCTCGGCCATATCTCTGACTCTCACTTCTAAACCGAATCTCTCTTCTTGTTTTTTCATTGTACGATATGTGGTCCAAACAGCCCCTGAATTCTTAATGAATGTATATGGACTAAGTTTATTGTTCATTTTTAATTTAATTACTTTGTATACATCAGAATATACTTTGAAATGTTCTTTTACTTCTTCCACATATCCTGGAATATCGTTGATATTTCTATGTAATATCTCAGCACATTGAAGACTAGGGATTATTCCTTCACCAATCAACGGAAATACAGTACCTATTGCCTCTCCAACTCCAACAACATTACCTTGTGTAAATGGCTGACAGACTTCTGGCGCAGATAATCTGATTGGCCTACCTATTTTCTTTATTATTTTTCCACCGTGTTTCTTGTTGAAATTATCTAATTCTTCCATATGTTTTCGGTAATAATCTCCTGCTCCTACATATGCTGTATTCTTCATTAATGGAAAATACCAAAAATATCCGCTTGCTGTACTAAAAGGCTTTACATAAAAATCATCATAAGGTAACTTTTCATATTCTACCATGTATTCTACACATGGTACAAGTAGTTGATCAGTAATCTTTGGTAACATTACTCTTTGTAGACTGGTAGCATCGATTACCAGGTCGTATTCATCCGACGGAAATGTATTTGGCGTTATTCTCTCTCCATACTTGGCATTCAAACCCTTTGTCAAGTCTAACTCTAATTGATGTTTATCATACGTAACAAGACCTTTACATCCCACTTTTCTTATCTTTCCCTTTAATTCTAAGTTAATATGACTGCCATTGAAAAATACATAATCATTGAAATCAATATTGATCCGTGCAAAAATTCTTTCCATTTCGCTTTTTGCCGCTCCCCATGCGCAAACAGCATTGAATTCTCCTGCTTTCTGCATTTCAAATCCTTGTACTTCGTGTTCTTTACTTAATGTATGCAATAAATATGAACCTGCTACTCCTAATCCAATTATTGCTATCTTCAAGATAGTTTGAGAATACTCATCTCGGTTTATATGTATAATGTTAAATTATCATTATAGAGGCAACTTCATAAAGAGATAAAAAGCCATAAACATTTAATTTAATTGATTTGCCAGAAAAAAATAGAAGCGAACTAGAAAAAGCCGCCCAGAAACCTGGAGAAGACGCTCTAAAACTACATCCATTTTATAAAGGTAAAATTGAAACAATGCTGAAATGTTCTGTTCGATCTTTTGATGATTTTGCTATATGGTATTCCCCTGGAGTTGCAGCTCCTTGTAAAGATATTAGTATTAATAAAGAAAAAGTTTTTGAACATACTAACCGGGGAAATTCTATTGCAATTGTTAGTGATGGCACACGTGTTTTAGGATTGGGTGATATAGGTCCTGAAGCTGGTTTACCTGTTATGGAAGGTAAAGCTCTACTTTTCAAATATCTTGGTGGAGTTGATGCAGTGCCAATAATGTTGGACACTAAAGATAAGGACGAAATAGTTCGATTTTGTAAAGTCATTGCCCCTACATTTGGCGGAATTAATCTTGAGGATATTGCAAGTCCAAAATGTTTTGATATTCTTTCCGAACTTCAACAAACTCTACCTATTCCTGTTTGGCATGATGATCAACAAGGTACTGCACTTGTAGTTATTGCAGGTATGATTAATGCTGCAAAATTTGTCAACAAAAGATTCAACACACTTAAGATCAGTTTAATTGGAAGTGGAGCAGCTAATGTTGCATTAGTCCGACTTCTAGCTAAAGCCGGTGTAGATATTAATAATATTGTTGTAGTTGATAGTCGCGGTATTATTAATCTTAATCGTGAAGATCTTAAGAATAACCCTGTAAAATGGAATATTGCTCAAACAACTAATAAATCTCAAATCACCGGTGGTATAAAAGAATCTTTACAAGATGTTGATGCATGTATTGCACTATCTAAACCTGGTCCAGGGGTTATTGAAGGATCTTGGATTAAAGAAATGTCTGATAGTCCTATTGTCTTTGCATGTGCTAATCCTGTACCTGAGATTTGGCCTTGGGATGCAAAAAGTGCAGGAGCTGCGATAGTTGCAACTGGCAGATCTGATTTTCCAAATCAGGTTAATAATTCATTAGGTTTTCCAGGATTATTCAGAGGTGCCCTAGATGTTAGAGCACTAAAACTTACTGATGGAATGTGTTTGGCCGCAGCATCTGAAATTGCTTCTTATGCGGAAAAAACAGGCCTCTCTGAGACTCATATCGTTCCTACAATGGATGCACTTGAATTATTTGCTCATGAAGCAGCAGCAGTCGCAATGAAAGCTATTGAAGAGGGAGTGGCTCAAATCAAATTAGACAAGTCTGAAGTTTATGAAAATGCCTTAGAGGTCATTAAGCGTTCTCGTAATATCACACGTAACCAAATGGATTCAGGATTTATTAAACCTGCACCATGATTATTTGTTTAATTCAGCAGAAAATAATTTGATAAATTTATTTAGTTTATTATCAGGAATGCGAGCTCCACACGCTTTATTGTGACCTCCTCCCATTCCTCCTAGTTCTGGTGTTATCCTAGCTACTATTTTTCCCAATTCTGCCTTTGAATCATATCTTGCACGGAATGACATTTCATAATGACCATTTATAGTATTATGTCTATATGCAAATGCTACTGGAACATTTAATTCACCTATAATCATATTTGCTACCAAACCTATTGTCGGATTACTTGATTCCATACATGCAAAATTCTTGTAAGATTTTGCTTCTTTATTAACTGTCTTCATTATATTCTTCATTCTTTCTGCTTGTTTATTCGCTAGTTCTGGAACATCTTTAATTTCATGCGGAAAACTCAATTCTTGAAATGCATCAACAATCTTATTTCCAAACTGTGGTTTTGCTCCATCATATGCTAATGCATATGCTAACATTGTTGATTCAAGTAATACTAATTGACGATCATAGTTGCTAATCAAACTTTTTGCGATTTGTTGATGATCCATATAATCTGTTATTGCTGCATAACAAGCTAATATTGCCGCTTCTTTTGGCACTTTTTTCTTTAATAATTCATATGTTAGTACTCCTGCGCATTCTTTTCTCGAATGTATTAATTTCACTTTTGCTTTTAGTATCTTTTTCTTTGTACTCGGTTTTAAAATATGATGATCTATGTAGGTAAATTTACCTTTTTTTGTTATTCTATTACATTCCTCAATAAATCTCTCTGAAATCGAATCATTCATGCCCAAATCACAAACATACACGTTTGCATTATCTGGAATCTTCTCTAGTGTTTCTATTATCTTATCATAATTCACAAGAAATGTTTTTCCACCATTTGCTAATTTTACTATTGATGCGGATGCTATTCCGTCAACATCTTTTCCATGGGAAATACAATATGTTTTTCTTTCTTCTTTCATTCTTTCCAAAATCCTCTTGTAGTTACATAAACTTTTTCTGCAAAATATATCTTTCTAAATAAGTCCTCTTCATCTGTTCTATTTCTTAATACCCTTGCTGCAGTATCTGGGCCTATTCCATAAGCTGATAGTGTAATTATTGCTTCTTTACCATAATTCTGTATTAATGATGAAACTTTCCATAATTTTCTATAATATATGTTCTCATCACGCGTTAATTTCTTCTTTTTCTGTTTCTTTTTGATAATTCTTCCAATTTCCATGTCTGATATGTATGTACGTGTAACAATTCTTGATTTACATCTTGGACAATTAATCTCTGCATTCATTAAATTTTTTGGTTTAATCACTGTCTCCCAATTACCACAAGTTAAACACAATAGTTTGTTATTTGTTTCTTCTAATCTCTTTTTTACTAATTCAATGATACTTTTTTCAACTGTTAATGGTAGTGCCGCAAACGTCCTAGCATAATCTAATATTGGTCTTGATAAAGCTGAAAATTCTGATACTTTTACATATTTAATTGTAATTATTTCTTGTTTGATCTTCTCCATTATCTCTAATGTATTTTTTAAATCATATTTTTCAAGAATTAATTCTCTCATTATTTCTCTATCTAATGGCGTATTTTTGAATCTCTCTCTTATAAGACGTGCAGCTCGTTTATCATATTTTGAATCTTTACTTACAACTCCAAATCTCTTTGCAACATGCCATGTTTTCCAATTAAGGGGATGGGTTCCTATTACGGCAACTTCTAATACACTCTTAAAATCTATTTCTTGTTTTAGCGTTTCTTTTATGTATTCTTGAGATAGTTGACCCCGTGACGATAGTGATATTCTGTACGCATCCGATTTTGAATCTACTAAATAACCATTCTTTGAAGATATTATGGTTGATAGTAATGTAGATAATGTTTGATTAACTCTAGAACCCAAACATGAATGTATCACTATTGACTTATTTGTAATTGACTGTTCAATCACCAGCGTCTTTTCATCTGGAATCATTCCTAGGGTATTTTTTGTATCATCAATAATTTGTTTTTGTTCA
>JACAFS010000059.1 GCA_013378385.1 Nitrososphaerota archaeon
ATGATCTACAATAGGCACATGTTTGTATGTAACAGAATCATCGGAAAGGACTTCATCGCTCAAAGAACTAGTTGTCAGTGTAAGAATTGCAGAGATGCCCTGTTTAATTAAATAATCCAATTCTGTTTTAGAATTAATAAATCCAGAACCTGCCACCTTATTTTCTACAAGCCATTTAAAATTAGTGGGTTTAGAAAATAGAAATCCATACAGTTTTCTGTATATATCGCCGATAAGCATACCAGAATCTATGATTTAGACAGATACGGATTTACCACATGCGCATGTAGATGTGACATTAGGATTGCTAATCTTAAATCCCGAAGATTCAATTGATTCAAGATAATCAATATTAGAGCCGCCAAGATATTTTGCACTAAATGGATCGATGAAGATTTTTAGGCCTTCAGTCTCAATAATAATGTCTTCGTCAGTACTGTTGTCTTCTAAAGCCATTCCATAAGTTAGACCTGCACAACCTCCGCCCGCTACATAAACTCTTAATCCAGGACTAGATTTTTCTTCAATTTTCGAGAATTCTTTAACTTTATCGATTGCTTTTTGACTAATACTAACTAATTCTGTTTGACTCATAATTATCAATAGACACAGTCACAATATAAATTTTTAATTTTTTGAACTAATGAAGGTGGTAAGTTTATTTATAGCATCGTCAGTTGTTTTTATTACAAAACTTGCATTAGGATTGCCAAAGATAATGGATACTTTTTTTTCATATTGTTCTTTCAAACCTGTTCCAGATGGACAAACTCCTAAACTTTGTATATCAAATGTATTGGATTTTATGAAATTCATATAAGAATTAAACAAGTCGGGGGATTTCCAATCTTCTTTATAATCTTCGCATAGCGCAATCCAGACTTCAATAATGCTATTATACAGAAGTTTTTCAGTTAATTTTGCAAGGCTCATTGTTCATCGCAGCAATAACCTATTTGACTATGGTTATCGAGACAGAAATTAATTATTGGCATAGGGTTCATCCGACTTCGACAGATCCATCTTCATTAGCTCGAAGAAATGTATCAATTTTCATAGAAAATATTCCATTAGCAATTATACCTGGAATATTAAGCAATAATTGTTCGAGTTTCAATGGTTCAGTAATTTGATTGAAATGTGCATCAATGACTAAATTTCCGTTTTGTGTAAAAAATGGATATCCTTTATTCAGAGTACGAAGAACTGGATTTCCGCCATTTGACTTAATTTTCTCTTCTACAAAGAATCTAGAAAACTCAGATACTTCCAAAGGTACAGGCCAAGTAATGACATCCACGTATTTTGATGAATCGGCAACGATAATTGAGTGATTTGCAGCTTCAATCATAATTTTTTCACGATAATGAGCTCCGCCTCCGCCTTTTATCATAATATGATTTTTATCAATTTCGTCCGCTCCGTCTACTACAACGTCAATTTCAGGAATAAGCGATGGAGATTCAAGAACTATACCATTATTCTGTGCAATAATTTCAACTTGCATAGATGTAGGAATGCCTCGAACATCAAGATTTTCGTCAGTGATTCGTTTTCCTAAAGCATTAACAAATGCTGCAACAGCAGAGCCACTGCCAAGGCCGACTAATTGTCCGCTAGTGATTTTCTGAGCTGCTTGTTCGCCCATCTTTTTTAATGCATCTTCTTTACTCATTCAATTACCTTCTTTTCAATTTAATCTCAGAAATTCTATTCAAATATGGAATATTATTGCTGTTCACTATTGATTTGAGTTTCTTTTGTTCTTTAAATGACAATATTGATTTAGTTTTACGTGAGTTTCTAGGTAGAATTTTGATATTCGATTTTTCTATGTCGACTATATTAAGATCGTTGAATATTTTATCGATTGATTTTTCGCTCATTCTTCCACGTCCATTTGTTCTAATCTGTTTAATGCATCTAATACCTCATCCCTGATTTCATTTACTTTATCGTCAGCCAATGGAGTATCTTTTGCTTTCTTAGGAATAGGTTTTTTCTCAATAGTTTCAGGATTGGTTTGTATCTTTTCGTCAGTTATCTGTTTATTGTTATCATTGTCTTCAATTGAAGTAACAGAAGCATTGGTAATTTTTTGTGGAATTTTCACTTTTTTAGAAGTTTCGATAAGAGTTTCTTTTGGTTTGGATGATTTTTCTGGGATGTCTTTTATAACAGGAGGCATGTCGGGTTTCGTAAATGTTTTAACTGTTTCTAGTTTCGTAGTTAATTCGTTCAATCGACGTTCTACTTGATTCAGTTTTTGTGAAAAAAGATTAGTGAGTTCTTCATGAAGATTTTCCAATTCACTTGCTTCAAGAATCAATTCAGAGTCCTGGAGGCTATTATCAAGTGTTCGGATTTGTTCTCTATATCTATCGGATAGCAAATCTCGCTCTTTTTTGGTAATTCGTCCGTCGCCTTCTGCTTGGAATACACGTCCTAAAGCATCAGTATGAAGTTCTTTTTCGAGTTTTAAGGTCTTGTATCGAAGACGCGCTTGTTCGACTTCAAATTTTTTACCGATTTCAGGAATACTCTTAGTTGGTTTAGAGGCAATATCAGAACCAGGAAATTCTGGTTTTAGGTATTTACTAACTAAAATAGAAAACGTTGTTCCAGCAATTATTCCGCCAAAAAGAGCAATGATGATTTCAAGAGCCGACATTTCAATTTATGACTAGAAAAATCCGGATATAAGCTTTTTCAACGGTAAGAAATAGTGAAAAAAAGTAGATTATCGGACATGCATCCAATTATATTGTCGAATTTTTGCTGTTCCAGCTTTTCCAAAACCACAAAATGCACATTTTTTATTTGTCAAATGGTATGCGTGTTTTCCACATCGGCGACATCGAATATGTGTTTTACCTCTGCCGTTTTTACCTGATGAAGTTGTACCTTTAACCATAATAATCACCTAGGTGGAGGAGATATAAGAATTACGTTATCGCCTCGTACGATAATAGTTCCCAGATCTTTAGTACTATCGCCCTCCAAAACTTCTTGAGATTCATCAAGAGTCAGATTCATATGTTGATCAAATCCTTGTAAAGATCCTCTGATTACCTTGTTGCCTTTGAGTTTAATTAGAACTACCTTTCCAAGGCTCTCTTCCAACACTTTAACGGACATATCAACCGACATTGTTAATCATAAAAATGATGGTAATCGAGTTATATAAGTAAATTTGGACAATTTTTTAAATTATAAAATTATATGACTTATGTATTGAAAATTTATACAAAGAAAGGAGACAAGGGTAAAACAAATTTATTTGGTACAGATAAACGAATAAGTAAATCTTCAAAGAGAGTAAAGTCTTATGGCGAAATAGACGAATTAAACTCGTTCATAGGTATGGTTATGTCATTAGAATCTAAAGATCAATTCAAGGATATCAAAAAAGAATTAGAAAGAATTCAAAATGATTTATTTATTATAGGCGGTGAACTGGCCACAATTTCAAACGATAAGAAATTAATAAAGAGAATTGAGAAAAAAGACGTCATAAGACTCGAGAATTCCATAGATTCTCATTCAGATAAATTAGAACCATTGGAGAATTTCATACTGCCAGGAGGATCCACCATAGCCGCGCTGTTTCATGTGGGAAGGACAATATGTAGAAGGGCAGAAAGGAACATTGTTGAACTGAATGAAGCAGAAGAAATTAACGAGGAAATTATTGTTTACCTGAATAGATTATCGGATTTGCTATTTATTCTTGCAAGAATTTCAAATAAAATGTTAGATGTAAAAGACATCAAGTGGAATTAAGTGTTCTTTCCAACACAACAAGATTTGTTGATTGCTTAAATCCAGATTCTCCTAGAATATTCAACTGCTGAGAATTAACTTTTGGGATGCTAAAGATTTTATTTAGGGCAATAGATGGGTCATGATTTTGAAGAAACGACATTGCGTCATCGAAAATATTAGTAGACATTTCAAAGAACAATATCTGATAATCATTCTTATAGCCAAAATTTTTTGAAGGTTGTACGGCAATAAAAGATGAAGGTTTTAGCTTTGGAATTATTAGAAAGGCGTTCTTTGAGAATTCAGACAAGGTAATACTATTTGTAGGCCACCATCTCCACCATAAAGGAATCAAATCCTCTTTTATCAGAGAATTTTTCATAATAGAGTAGATTTCATCAGAATCATCAATTATATAAAATTCCATTGGATCCGAAGCAGATTTAATGTACTTTCCGTCCAGTGAACAATATTGCGAATACAGTATTTCGTCAAATCCATTACTAGTAAACAGAGTTCTCGATGCAGTATTTTTTGTCGAAGTGACTAAACGGACATTTCGTGCTTCCAAATATCTAGATCGCTCCAAATAATCATCTAGTAAATACTTCGCGATTCCCTGACGTCGATAGGATTCGTTAACCCTCAAGGTTTCAAGCCAAGAATCTGAACCAAGAAGGTAAGAATGGTATACGCCAATTATTCGATTTTTCAGTTCAGCGACAACGAATGAACCAACGTCGTTCTCAATCCAATTATTCCAAACAGAAGGAAGAAAATCGTGGCCGTCCCAAATATTCTTACATAGATCGCTAATTTGATGCAGGTCCGATTCTATTCCACCACGAATTAGTAGTTTATCAATTAAGGGCATTAATTTGAATAATTATTTTGATTGATTTTATAGATATTCATTTATTTTTTCTTCGAAGATTTCTTGTGTTACAGCGCCAATAATAGAATTCATTACCTGGCCGTTCTTAATAATAAGAAAAGTGGGAATAGAACTAATTCCATATTTCGAAGGAGTAACTGGATTTTTATCAACATTAAGTTTTGCAAATACAAGTTTATTCTCATAGATTAAAGATAGCTCCTCAATAATTGGGTTCATTGCACGGCAAGGACCACACCATTCAGCCCAGAAATCAACAATTACAAGAGAATTATCCCCGATAATTTGGTCAAAGTTTTCATCTGAAATAACTAAAGGAGATATTGATTGCATATATTATCGAAGTTAAATTTGTATATAAAAACACCGGTACGATTTTGATGGATAAGAGGCAATTATGAAATTATTTTTATGTGTTCAAGGATATTCATATATGCCGAGATGGCAGAGTGGTCATCAGTAGAACACAATAATGCGCGGGCCTTGAAAGACTGTGTCCTCCGTGACTCGTGGGTTCGAATCCCACTCTCGGAGTTTCGATTCTATAA
>JACAFS010000006.1 GCA_013378385.1 Nitrososphaerota archaeon
AAAAAGTTGCTGAAATGGGCGCAATTGAGAAGGTAATGATATCAAGTAAAGTTTTTGAGTTAAGTGATGAAGATCAAGTAATATCATTACTCGATGGGATTGAAAAATTTGATGGTCAAATATATCTATTAGATAGTTCGACAGAAGCAGGTAAACAAATAGATTCGGTCGGAGGAATTATTGCTTCATTAAGATATCCAGTTTACAATGTAGATTGAATCATCCAATTAAGATACGAGTCATTAACATTATCTAATTCAAAGTCAATAATTTCAGGGATATCATATCCATGTCGATCAGAAATAAAATCACGTAATTTAGAAATATTAGAACTAGTTGTCTTAAAGATTACAAGAAATTCATTAGAAGATTCAATAGAATTTTTCCAAGAATAAATAGAATTAACAGGCACAATGTTTGCACAAGCAGCAAATTTTTCATTTATTGCATCATGGGATATTTCTTTTGCCTCTTCGAGGGTGGAGAAAGTTGAGATGAGAATAATACATTTCATAAGTTACCTGTGGTTAAACTATTGGATAAACTTAATTCCGTAGACTATTGAATTAATTCGAATATACCTTCACGAATAAGTTTTATTGCAACAGCTCCAATCAATAATCCCATAATTCGTGAAATTGCTTGAGATCCATCTTTACCTAAAAATTTCAACAGGCCTGAACCAAGTCTTATACTGCACCAACATACAAAAATTGAGATTATTATTACAAAGAATTTTAGAAATAAGCCAGACATAACGAGAACGAAGCTTATGCTACCAGGGCCTGCAAGAATTGGAATAGCAAGAGGGAATACTGCAAGATTAGTGTCAGAATTTTTGTCTAGATAATTAGTATTACGACCGAGTACATAATCAATAGAGAAAATAAGTAAGACCAAACCTCCAATTAGTTTAAGATCATTCATAGTTATTCCAAGCAATATGAGTAGATATTCACCAAAGAATCCAAAACCAAGTAATATGAATGTAGCAATAATAACAGATTTATTAACAGTAGAAATACGTTCTTTCTTAGACAATTTACTAGTTAGAGATGAGAAGACAGGAATATTTCCAATAGGATCCAGTATAGCAAGAAGTGTAATTAGTGATTGTAAGAAAATTATTAGATTAATATCCGCTATAGATGTCATATACACATACATAGATGCCAATGAATAAATCTATTTAGAAGAGACAGTTAATAGAGAATTATGGATAATGTTTGTACGAAATGTTCTGGAAATCCCGTATATTTTAGAAAATACTCTGGAGAGAGATTATGTTCGGAATGTTTTTCCAGTTCAATTATTGAAAAGGCAAGAAGGACGATAAAAAAACACAAGATGTTGAAGTACGGAGAAAAGATAGCAGTAGGAGTATCAGGTGGAAAAGATAGTCTTGCATTATTAGACATTTTAATGAAAATGCAAAGAGAAAATGAATATGAATTAGTTGCAATAACAATTGACGAAGGAATTAAAAATTACAGAGAAGAGGCAGTTGAACTTGCAATAAAAGCGTGTGAGAAGTACAATGTAGAACATGTCAATATGTCATTTAGAGAATTATTTGGATTCACGTTAGATAATGTTTTAGAAAATAGAAACGATGTTAAAAATACATCTTGTTCTATTTGTGGTCCATTAAGAAGGAGAGGAATTGAATTGGCTGCAAAGAAAATTGGGGTAAATACTATAGCGACAGGCCATAATCTTGATGATATGTTACAAACTTTTATGATAAATCTCCTAAGTGGCGATGTTTATAGAATTAAACAATCAAAACCATATTCAACGCCAAAAGAGGGTTTTGAATTTAAGAAGATTAAGCCATTTATGGAAATTTATGAAAATGAAATTGCATTTTATAGTTTCCAGAACAATTTACCATTTCAATCAACAGATTGTCCACACATGAATGAGAATATTAGAAATGAATTAAGAGATGTAGTAAATAACCTTGAAAAGAATCATCCGGGAATCAAATTTAGTTTAATGAAATCGATGGAAGATATAACAGAGAATATTGAACTAAAACCAAAGAAATTAGTTACATGTTTGGTCTGTGGAAATAATTCGTCGAGCAATCCTTGTAGCGTATGTAAAACAATTAGTTTATCAGAAAAACTAACAAAATCCAATTCATAATCAATAATATTACTACTAAGTAACAGTTTGTTACTAACTTTCATAGGGAGAGTTTTATATCAGAAATCCCTAATTAACCTAAATGAGTCATGATAATCCAGAAATAGGGGAATTATTAGATCTTTTAGGCAATAATACTAGGCGGAGAATATTAGAGTCACTGACGAATGAACCCAAGTATTTTATACAATTATCAAAAGAGATAGGGGTCAGTCAACAAGCAGTTCTAAAACATTTATTTTTACTAGAGAATTTTGGCCTTATTGAATCATTCAAAGCAAAGAGTAATTTAGCTGCTCCTGATAGGAAATATTTTCAATTGAATAGATCAGTTTATTTGAGTATTGGAATAACAGGAAATTCCATGGAGATTAAAATGGAGAATATTAAAGGTCCAAATAAAATCAGATCGAAAAATAATATGGCGATTGAAAGCAAAGAGGGGTCTATTAAAAAGGACAAAGAGATAACAGATATTTTGAAGAATACTAAACATAAACTAGAACTTCTTGCAAAGAGAATGCAGGAATTAGAAGATGAAAAAATACATCTACTGAAAGAAAAACAGCAGATATTAGAGATTACTCATCAAGTGATAAGAGAATCTTTAGAAGAAGATTTAGCCAGAAGAATATTATATTCAAACTTAATTTCAAGAGAAATAACAGATATAGAAGAATTGTCTGAGATATTAAACACTCGGGAAAAAGAGATTAAGATTATTGTAAAGAGTTTAGAAGATAGATTTTCAGTAGATTTGATTTGATTTACTGATCAATTGGAGATACTGCAATAGAAGTATATCCAGGAAGTTTTGAAGAAGCGGTTTTCAATGCACGTTTAGCTTCTGGAATATGTTTTTCATACGTTCGAATTTCGTAAATAATTGATCCTATATTAACACGTGCAGCGTGACCCATAGGTTTGCCATATGCATGTCTCATGCCTTCTTGGAGCCTATCAGCACCTGCAGCGGCAATCATTTTATTCTCACTAATAATAGTGTGAGGGTAGAGTTTAACAGATAATTGATAACTAGTTTCAGGAACAACTTTGTTCATTTTTTTATTAGCGCCAACTCGTGCTGCTTCAAGGGCATTATCGCGAATCTGACATTTTTCTTTGGCGACTAACTGAATTTTTACTTCATAATCAGAATTACGAGCGCCTGTTTGAAAACGTGCAATCCTTACATTAGGAGTGCCAGGAGCGTATTTTTTACTCAAAGGCATGCCGTTTGGAACCCGATAATTTGCACCGTGCATTATATGATATTCAAGATTAAAGATATAATTAAGTGTGTTTAAACAATTGGGAATGCAAGATGGATAGATTTTTGGTAATACTAGTGAATGGACATCTATCACAAGCAGAATTAGAGATCGTATTATCAAAGGCTATGATTGAGTTTAAAATAATAGAGAAGAATGAGATATTTGTTATTTTAGAAGTTGAGAAAGCAAGCGAGTTATTGAAACTAGGTGGAATATACAAAGTGGGTGGAATAATTTGCATGAATAATTCATTAGAAAGAATATTCGATGAAATTGAACAGGATGGAACATTAACCAATTTGGAAGATAAACAGCAATGGAATGTTAGCTATTATTCAGATGAAATGATAGACATCGATGTATTTGACGAGATACAAAGCAATTTTGCAGGTTTGATAAAAGAGAGTTCAAGGAAAACTAAATTTATCAGAAATAATATGAAATCAGATAATTTTATAGAATTATCCGTAGATAAAGAGAGAGAAGGCGCGGTAAATATACTAGTAGGAAACAGCAATGAAAAATACTATATTGCTGAAAACAAGATTAGTATAAAGTCGAAAGATTTCATTGACAGAGATTTGAACAGACCATATCAAGATTCAAGAATTAGTTTGTCACCAAGAACAGCAAGAGTTTTAGTGAACATATTGGGATTAGAAGATGGAAATACTATTCTTGATCCATTCTGTGGAACGGGTACTTTTTTGATGGAATCAATAATACAAGGTTACAAGGTAATTGGAGTTGACAATAGAAAAGAATGTGTTTTTGGTACAAAAAAGAATCTATTATGGATAATGAAAGAACAAAATCTAAGAAACAGAATGAAATATGTAAAACAAGATGATGCAGAGAAACTTTCTTGTGTAGAAACATCGACAATCGATGGAATTGTTACAGAACCAATTTTATTACCTCATTTTAAGAATAGTCCAAATTATGAAATAGCTGAAGACGTACTGAAGAAATCGAAGAAAATTTATGAGAAGTCATTGAGGGCCATGTTTAGGGTTTTAAAGAATAATGGAAAAGTATCCATAGTAACTCCTAGAATTAAGACAAGAGATAACAATTACATTACATTTAGTTTTCGAAAAATGGTCAAGGAATCAGGGTTTATTTTAGACAATAGGCTTGATGAACAGCCATTTGTGATGAAAGCATCAGGGGATCAAAAGGTTTTAAGAGAGATATGGCTATTAAAAAAGAATTAAAATTTCTTTTCAAGATGTAATTTAATTTTTTGAGCAAGCCCAAGTAAGATGCTATTTTCTCTAGGGGATGGTTTTGAACGTTTAAGAATATTAAAAAAGCTAGTTTGGACCAAAGTAATTTTATGAGAAGGTAGGCCGATGGTTTTTACTATATCAGAATATGCTTCGACAGTTCGATTGATTTCAGTTTTGTTAGCAATATCACGATCTATAAGTTCATAATTTGTTAATTCGTATAATAGTATAGAGAGTGCATGACTGATATTCAATGTAGGATATTCAGAGTTTGTAGGGATATGAATAATAAAATCAATCAATTGCATTTCTTTATTGGTGAGTCCGGTTGTATCGCGTCCCAATATAACACAAATTTTTTTACCCATTTCTTTTACGGATGAACGAATATCTGAAACAGGAATACTTTGACGTGGGCTTAAACCTCTTTGACTAGTTATAGCGGTAGTAGCAATTAATGTATCAAAATCATTTAAATCGTCGAAGTCAATATGTTTAGCATTTTCTAGAAGATCTACAGCGTGAGATGCAAAAGGTCTTGCTTCTTCCATATTAACTTTTGAATTAACTATTAATAATTTGTTAAAACCAAAATTCTTCATAATTCTTGCAATATAACCAAGATTAATGGGATATTGTGGCTCAATAAGGCAAATAGAGATTTCATCATTATAATTAGACATAGTATAGAGATTTCACAATTCATAATTATTTATCAAATAATTATTCGTTGTGCATAACTTCAATAATGTATAATTCTTCAAAAAATAGTTTCTTTTTTGCAACTATATCAACAGAAGCAGATTTGGAAAGAGAAGCGATATATTCGTGTATTGGAGTAAGATTAGATTGAAGAAAGAGGATTTTACCAGATTTTTTAATCAAACTTAAAGAGAGTTTAATCCAATTATCAGTTATTTCTAGACCTGTATTGCCGCCATCAGTAGTTGTATCAGTATAAACGTCACGAGGAAGATACGGGGGATTAAAAACTATTAAATCAAAAGTTTGCGAGGCAAACATAGATGGGCCATCTCCTAATACTAAATCAACGTTATCTTCTAGGTTGAGTTTTTCCAGAGATGAGCTGACAAAAGATAAAGATTCAGGATTAATATCAATACCAATAACAGTGTTATTTTGGTTGGAAAGTGTTCGTAAGATTATGCCAGAACCAATTCCAATTTCCAGGACGTTCTTATTCTTAAAGGTAAGAATAGATTCACGTAATAAATCACTGTCGTCTGATGGTTGATATATGCTCATGGTTTAGAATCATCAATTATGATCTGTGCCAGAGACACAATAATATTTGGTGTGAATTCATGAATCCGTTTAGATAAATCGATATTATTATTGCAATAATTTATAACATCTTCATTATTAGTTAATCTATTTAAGACTGAACCGAGTTGTTTACGTCTAAATGAGAACAATTTTTTAATCATTAAAATCTCAGATTTAGTAAGAGTGTTTTTTGGTTGTATTAGAGCAAGAGTTGAATACACTTTAGGTGGAGGATGGAAATTTGAGGGAGGAATTATTTCAATAGAAGTAATATTAAAACAATACTGTGAAACAACGCTAATGGATCGGTAACTACTAAGATTTATGATAGATAGTAATTTATCGATAAATTCTTTTTGTAATATAACTACAGCACGTTTGAATTGTTGATTAATTAACCAATAAATAAAACGTTCAGATTCAGAATATGGCAAACTGGAAACAAATATATCGAATTTTCCTGTATATTTCAGTCCGTCGATATTCAACAATGTAAGATTATCATATTGTGAGAGTTTATTTGTACATAAATTATACAAATCCGAATCAATTTCAGAAGAAACTACCGACTTTGCTTTTTCACAAAGATTCTTTGTAAGAATTCCATGACCGGTTCCAATTTCATAAACAGAATCATTAGAAGTGATTAAGGAGGAATCAATAAATTTTTTAACAACATTGTCATTAATTAGAAAGTTTTGGCCATATCGATTAGTTAATTTCATATACAGGCATCAAACTAATTACGAACAAACAGATTCAGTTTTGCATCGCCGGATATTTCTTCTATCAATCGTTTTGCAATCAATTGTGCAGGTTCTTTAAGATTTATACGATCGCTAATATCAGAAAAAGAAGCAAATGGTCTATTTTCACGTTCTTTCAAAATTTGGCTAAGGAAAGTCTTACCAATACCAGGTATCATTTCCAAAGAATGAAGTCTTGGAGTCACAGCATGAGCATTATTAAAATAATTGACATAATGGCTTTCATTATCGGCTACAATTAATTCTAGTATATCTGGGATAGAAGTGAGTGATTCAGTAGTCAAGTTATCATAGGATAATTTACCAAGAACGCTGAGTATTTTTGATCGTCCGTCTTTTCCAATGCTAAGTTTTTCAGAGATTGAAAATTTTTCGTCGTCATTGCCAAGTAATTCAAGTAAGGTGAGTCGATCTAGACCAATAGCTTGAATGATTGTGCCGTCTCTTCCTTTGATAAGTGAAGAACGACTATTTGGTCTGTAATCCAAGACATAAGCGAATTCTTCATATTTTTTATTGTGTATTTGTGGCATAAAGTTAACCTCGTAAAAGTTTTGATTTAATTAATTATAGGATGATAGAGCAGTGTAATAAAAAATTAGTAATTGAAAATCGATTCATTCCTATCATTACAATATATACTTACTTTGGCTTTAAACGTTGTTGATAAATAGCCAGAGATTTATGCATAAGCATTTTGCGTGATAGAAAGTATCTTATCAAGTTCTTCAGTAGGAATGAGTTTCTTCCATGCACTAGTAAAAACACGTAATTCAGGAATAGTTTTTGGATTTACATTGAGAATTTCATATGCTTGTTCAAGAGTGACATAATCTGAAGAAGCGAGTTCTTTAGCAGCTTTGTCCATCGTCTTATAATCACATTCTGGGAAATTTTTTACATAGTCAAAAGTTCTTTTCTGAATTTGATCGGCATCCTCTAAATCAAGTTTAGAGAGAATGTCTTTTACTTGAGCAATACTAATTATTGTGGTATTTAGTTTTTTCATAATATTTATGCGCCTTTTTGTAATTTAATATGTTCAAAACGGGTAATAAGTTTTTTAGTTTTGTTACCTACTTGGACGTCAAGCTCTATAGAGCGTCTATTGATAGTTTTAACTACGCCAACATATCCTTGAAATCTACGATGTGGCATTCCCTTAACTTGTGCTGGATTAATGTTAATAATTACTCTATCTTCAGGTTGATAATTAATCATAAGAAAGCTTAATCCTGAAGGTCTCTTATGACTTAATACTGAACGTGATTTTCTTCTAAAACCTGCATGTCTCAAATTATTCTCACATACCCTGATTAATCTTCATTAATAATTTTTGCTGTAGCAGCCGCAATTAAACCACCAACGATAGGTGCAATCCAATAGAGATGATGGCTTTGTAAAGCTCCTTCAGCTCCCAAGAAATATGAGATTATAGCAGGACCAAATGAACGTGCAGGGTTCATTGATGCGCCAGTAATAGGACCGCCTGCAAGAATATCAATTACAATAATCATTCCGATAGCAAAACCATGCCAACCTGCAGTAGCTTTTTTGTTTACAGCAGTATTAAAAATTACAAGAACTAAGAAGAAAGTCAAGATAATTTCTACAATTAAAACTGTAGTGTCAGATACTCCTAGTCCTGGTCGATTTGAACCTAAAAAGTTCTCAGTTAGACTTTTAGGGAGAATTAAATAATGAGCAATAGCTGCGACGACACCAGCGGTAAGTTGACTAACAATATATGCAATACCATTCTGTGTATCGATTTGTTTTCTATAAATCATAGGTATGGTTACAGCAGGATTAAAATGGGCGCCAGAAACATGGCCAAATGAATATACCATAACAGCAATAATCAAACCATGAGCGAAAGCAACTTGAAGAAGTGACGTAGCGTGCGCTATTGCAAGGCTTCCAAAGAAGACTAAAGCATAAGTACCAATGAATTCAGCAAGACATGCACGAGAATTAATAGCCATGAATAATCAGATCAATTAGAGACTGGGTAAACTATTTCTCCGCCAGCAGGTGAAGGAAAAGCTTGTCTTTTTGTTTCAGAACCTTTACTAGCCCAGAAGATCTCTGCAATTTTTCGGACAGATTCAAGAAGTTCTTCGGCAGATTCTAAACTAACTTGTTGTCTTGTCTTTGATGCATTTTTCATCGCTTTCCAAAATAAATCATGTAATTCAGGATATTTTTCAAGATGTTCTGGTTTAAAATAATCAGCCCAAATAATTCTAAGTTCATTCTTACAACTTTCTGCATGAGTTTCTTTTACAGACATATACCTACCTAGTTTAGTTTGGCTTTCTGAGTCATCGCCTAAATCGGCAATTAGTTGGTTCATTCTAACTACAGTCAATGCGTCTAATTGTGCTGTATGTGGATCATATATTCCACAAGGAATATCACAATGAGCAAATGCATAATTTGTAGGATAAACAATATCAAGTAATTTATTTTTTATAGACACATTCATGATAGAATATCCAACATACATACTTTAAAATTTAACTATATGAATGGAATGAATAATGGGAATATTACTAGTATCAGCAATATTAACAGGGTTATTGAGTAGATCTACATGGGTAACTAAGAGAATTCTTCTACCTGTTTATTATCTTACTGCAAAGAGATTCACAGTAATAGGTCAAAGCATGGAGCCAGTAATCAATGAAGGTGAACAGGTATTCATCACAAAGACGTATTATAGATTGAATAGAATAAAAAGAAATGACATAATTGGTTTATATAACAATCAAAAAATCGAAATAAAGCGAATAGTAGGGATGCCAGATGATCGATTATTGATAAACCAATATTCACTAAGCGTAAATGGAACTGAAATAATCAATACTAACAAGATACAACACGAGATACAGAATAGAGAAATAATATTAAGAAATGGAGAATTTTTTGTAGTTGGTGAGAATTATACTAAGAGTGTTGATTCAAGAATATATGGACCAATAACAAAAAATCAAATAATAGGAAAAGTACTACATAGATAGAATTGGAAAGAGAATTATCGCATCCTAAAACAACAAACAAATATAGTATAAAAATACCAGTACTAGGACTTGGCGTATGGGGAGTACCCAAGAATAAAACAGAAAAAATTGTAACTACTGCAATCAATCAAGGATACAGACATATTGATACAGCGCAAATTTATGGGAACGAAAAAGAAGTAGGAAAGGCAATAAAAGAAAAAGATGGGATTTTTATTACTACAAAATTATGGGAGAGTAATTTTGGATATGAAAAAACAATAAAAGCTTGCGAAGAAAGTTTATCAAAGCTAAATAAAATTGATTTATTTTTAATGCATTCCCCACATGGACCAGAAATAAGAAAAGAAACTTGGGAGGCAATGCAGTACTTGTTAAAGAATAAATATGTTAAAGCAATTGGAGTTTCAAATTTTGGAATACATCATATTAAAGAGATATTGTTGTGGGCAGAGATTGGACCTTGTATGAATCAAATAGAATTATCGCCATTTCTTCAAAGAAGAGAATTATCTAACTTCTGTAAAGAAGAAGGAATAGCAACAACAGCGTATAGTCCATTAACGCATGGAATAAGAATACATGATGAACGATTAATGGAAATTGGGAAAATTTATAGAAAGTCAGCAGCGCAGATATTGATTAAATGGAGTTTGCAAAAAGATAATGTAGTAATTCCAAAATCAACAAATAAAGAAAGAATAAAAGAAAATATAGAGGTATTTGATTTTACAATAGAACAAAAACACATGAAAATTTTAGATGCATTAGAAGAAGGATTTGCAACTTGTTGGGATCCTACTATAGATCCTTAATAATATAAATGAAAAGTTATCCAGCACATTTAATATTGTTCTATTTACAATCAATTCTATGCGGGGGTAGCCCAGCCCGGTCAAAGGCGTTAGGTTGAGGGCCTAATCTCTCAGGAGTTCATGGGTTCAAATCCCATCTCCCGCATTATTCATAGAGATAACATTAATGACACAATATTTATTGGAGTATCCATATTCATGGCATATTGAAACTAGGTGATATTGTAGGTTATTCTACTAGAGCTATTAAGGAAAGGTACCTCAGATCAGCTCTTACGATTTTGATGGTATTACTGGGGGCAATGTTGCTTACAGGATTAAATGGACTTGGAGAAGGATTCAACTACAATATTACGAAACAATTTGAAGGATTAGCCCCAGATGTAATAACATTAACCCCATCTCCAGTAGTTGGTGGGCCAGGAGATGATCCTGATGAACCAGATCCTGCACCTCCGGTGGAACTAAACTTGCAAACATTGAAGAGTGTAGAAAGGCTAGACGGGGTAGAAGAAGCAATACCGAGTTTTAGATCAGGTTTACAAATAGAATATAATGGAAAATCACAGACTACTTCATTCATTGGAATTAATCCACAAAAGTTAATCTATGTTTTACCAGGATTGGAATTTGTAGAAGGGGACTTTACAGATCCAAGTGATTCAACGGGAATATTATTAGGTTTTACCGTAGCGTATCCTGGAGGTTTGGAGCTAGAACCATTCGCCGAAGTAGGTAATTTAGTTTGTGCAAAGACAGGTAAACAAGAAATTGTAGGCGGAGTAGAACAAGTAGTAATCGATAAGAAATGTTTCGTAGTGCGAGGCGTTCTGGCTGAAACAGGAACGGTGTTCTATGATAACTCCATATCAGTGCCATTATCTTCGGCAAATAATTTCTTGGATAAGAAAAATATATATGATACGATTTTCGTAGTTGTAAATCCAGAAGTTGGAAATGATGCAGTAACTGAAGAGATAAGGGAAGTGTATGGAGATGGAATAGGCATAACAACACCGGCGCAGATTCAGGAAACAATTCAAGGATTTGTAGGTAGCTTCAATATCTTCCTGAGTAGTATCGGATTCATATCATTAATTGTAGGTGGAGTTGGAATTGTCACGACATTGTATACATCAGTGACAGAAAGAACAAAGGAATTAGGAACTTTAAAGGCGTTAGGAGCCACAAATGGAAATATAATACTACTTATTTTATTCGAGGCAGTTGTAATTGGAGTAGTAGGAGCATCTGCAGGGCTATTAGCAGGGTACGGACTAGGTTGGGTACTAACTCAATATGGATTCGGTGCTCAATTTGGAGATCTGGTTCCGATATTTTTGGTACCGGCGATGGTTAATGTATGGTTAACCGCAGTAACTTTGAGTATACTTGCAGGAGCATATCCTGCTTGGAGAGCATCGAAGATGACACCGATGGCGGCACTTAGAAGAGATTAACGGGTCAAGGATTTTACTAGATTCTTATAATTTTTTTTAGTTGATTTACGCAGTTTAGGAGATTCAGAATACATCGCTGCAGAACTTATGATAACTAACAATATTACGAGAAGAATTGTTAATGAAGACATTAAGACTTTAAGTGTTTCATCAGAAGAAGAGTCGTTAGATACACTACCAGAAAAAGTTCGTGAGAGACCCAAATGTGAGACTTGAATATTATATTCGCCGCCGGGTACAAGTTTGAAAATTACTTCGCCACTATCGTCTGTTTGTTTTAAGACTTTTAGTCCGTTAGGCATGGTAAGTAAGACTTCTGCATTAGAAACAGAGAATCCAATTTGATCACGAACAGTGAATGACAAGTCGTATAATGAAAGTGGTATAACCCAAGTTTTGCCAGCTTCAGGAATAAAATTACGAGAAGAGATTGAAGAGAAGGATAATCCTTGATAATCGATATTCGTCATAGTATAAATGCCGTCAGATACCCATAGATTGGAATACGATGTAAGTGATGAAACGGTTCCATCAGGATTTATTATTTCTACAGTTGAAGGAAGATCATCCAGTATAGTGTTTTGTGTTGCGTCGGTGAATAACAAAGAAATTAGGAATTCATGAACATAGTTAATATGATAAACATTTGGATCGTCAACGGGATTAATTATTTTATCTTCACTAGTCCATTTTTCACCTGGTTTTCCCAAGATTTGTTGTTCAATATTTAGAGGAGTGACCGAATCAATCCAATTAGACCAGACAGAAGATGAAGTATCAGTATGTGTTTGGCCTTGTGATGTATAGGTGATAGTAGTTGGATGGTCTGAATTTAATCCATGAGTTATAATAGTAGGTTTGATTTGTTCGTTATAATTAATCTCTACATCTAGAGGTGAATCTACAGGTATTGAATTAGAATCAATAATCCATCGATGAAGGGGTTTAGAAGAGATTATCGAGGGTATAAGAATGTCAGAATCATCATCAATCCACAGACTCAATTTATCATTGAGATTATGATTTTCTGAATTACCAAGGAAAGATATAGAAATAGGAATGTTTGTATTGGTATTTTGACTTATAGGTACCAGCCACTGATGATTATAACCTACAAGATGATCAACAGGTTGGTCCACTTTGATTACGACATTATCAGTTGTAATATAACGTTCGCTAGGGCTTTTCTCAATAATACGTGGAATAACGAGAGAACGACCGCTGTCTACCCAATCACTCCAAGAATCTTGTATTTCGGTTTGAATTACTTTACCTCCACTATTAAATGAGAAATCAATTGGTGAATCTAATCCAATTATACTAATACTGGAATAATATTGACGGAAATATGAAACTTCTAGTGTTTCGTATTGGACAACAGTCCACTGAGTTTCTTCAGCTGAATGAAAACGTTCAGATGAGTCTATAGAGATAGTTTGATCTACTTTGAAGGTACTGCCATCGTCAGCCCACATAAACCATTGGTTATTTGTTTCGTCAGTATATGATTTTCCTAGAAAGTCCCAAGTTACAGTAGCTGGATATGTTTGATCCAAGCCTTCAAGATTAAGATCCATGAAATGAGTGGTGCCAATATAATTCAGAGGAATATTCGATTCAATATTATAAGTTGTTTGAGCAGATGATAAAATATCAAAAGCTAAAATTGATATAGTGTAAATACCAGGAGGGACGTTTTCAAAAGCTACAAGAATTGAATTTGAATACCAGAAGTTTCTACCAGATGCAACGGGTTGAAAGTTTTCTTCTGGATCATAAGTTTCAGAGATATCATTTTCATAAAGAAGCAAACCTAGATCGTCAACGACTTGAGGGTGTGAAAAAAAGATTTCCATTGATTGATTAAATTGAGTAATTTCAAGAGTATACCAATCAGCCTGCCAGGTTTGTATTGGACGCGAAATAGTGACAAGAGGACCCATTTGTCCAAAAGCAGGAGAAACTATCGGGAATACAAATAATATAATTGTAAAAAGCAATGCAAAAGAGATTATATTCTTCATGATCAATTATAGTAAAAATGATTATTACATATAACTAATATCAAAAAAAATGATTTTATTATCACTAAGAGTGACATGCTACATAATGATTTGTCTTGATTTCTGTTAATTTAGGATGTTTTTTACGACATTTATGTGATATATTTTCTACATGTAAATCTACTACATGATTGGATTTTTTATTGTAAAAAGTACATCGAGGATGGAAATCATCCCTAGAGATTACGTTACGCATATTAGATAGGTTCTTAGGATTAAGAGTTGGAATTGCTTCAATTAGTGATTTAGTGTAAGGATGCAATGGATTTTTTACAACATCGTTGGATCTACCTTGTTCAACAATACGACCGAAAAACATCACAGCAATACGATCAGAGAATTGTCTTGCAGTAGCTATATCATGAGTAATATATAGAAAACTAAGATTCTTAGTTTTCTGAAGATTATTTAATAAACCAAGTATTTCCAATCTACTGGAGGCATCAATCATTGAAACGGGTTCGTCAGCTACAATAAACTTAGAATCTAATATCAAGGCTCGAGCGATGCCAATACGTTGTCTTTGACCGCCGGATAGCATATGCGGATACTTTTTAACATAATCTTCTGGAGGAGTCAGGTTAACGTCATGTAAAACTTTAAGAATTTTTTCTGAATGTAGGTTTTTTTCCAATTTATGAATAATTAGTGGCTCTTCAAGTATTTGATAAACAGTCATGAAGGGGTTAATTGATGAATAAGGATCTTGGAATATAGCTTGAGCTTGTTTTCTGAATAAGAAATCATCAGTGCTATTATTAATTATTGAACCTTGAAATTTGACTTTGCCGGTAACAGGTTTAATAAGATTTAATACAACACGTCCAAGAGTTGTTTTACCGCTGCCTGATTCTCCAACTAAAGCAAGTGTTTCACCACGATTAATTTTAAGAGATACTTCAGAAACAGCGGTAAATGGTTCAGATGACAACAATCCTTTTCTGACCATGAAATCAACTTTAATATTTTTTAAGTTAAGAATTTCTTCGTTATTTGATTTAAGTTTTCGACTTTTCAGTTTAGAAGATAATGTAGGAACACTTTGAATTAATTGTTTAGTGAAATTATGCTTTGGATTATTAAGAACATTAGCAAGAGAATCGTGTTCTATAAATTGTCCATCTTTCATAACGGCTATATTGTCACATAAATCACTAGTAAGTGCAATATCATGAGTAATAAAAATCATAGAGATGCCCTTAGTCTTGAGAGATTTCAAAAGATTCATAATTTGTGCTTGAACACTAACATCTAGTGCGGAAGTGGGTTCATCTAAGATAATTAAACCGGGATTATGAACCATAGACATGGCAATAATAACACGCTGTTTCATACCGCCACTAAGTTCATGTGGATATTTAGAATATGTGTCGTCAGATAAACCAACAAGATTTAGTAATTCAGAAACAGTTGTTTTAGCAATTGTTTTATTTTCGCCGGAATATACAAGAGGTTCAATTAGTTGGTCACCAATTCTAAGAACTGGATTAAGAGAGTTCATGGCTCCTTGAAAAACCATAGAAATTTCTTTCCATTTGATTGTTTTTCGGAAATTTTCATCAGAAAGTTGATTAATTTTTTTTCCGTTGAGTGTAATTGTACCGCTGAATTTTGAGGTATTATTAGGTAATAATTTGATTAATGCCAGGGCAATAGTAGTTTTACCACAGCCGGATTCACCAACTATTCCTAAAGCTTCGCCAGTTTTTATTCGAAAAGATACATTATTTACAGCTTTTATGTTGCCTTTGGTTACTTTATAATTAACATTAAGATTTTTAACGACTAGCGTTTCATTTTTGGATTTATTGTTTTTTAATATCATATTAATCACATTTTTTTAAGTTTAGGATTAACAACAGGTTCAAGTGCAAGGGCGATGAAAACAAAAATCATTGCAGTGATGACAATCAAAAGTCCAGGAGGAAGTATCCACCACCAATAACCAATATACACACCGCCTGTACGAAATCCATTTTCTAGAATCTGGCCCCAAGTTGGGATAGAAGGATCACCCAAACCAAGAAAACTTAATGATGCTTCTGCAAGTATTGCTGCAGGGGTAAAGAAGACTAATTGTGCGAATATGAATGGTGCAAGTTGTGGAAAGATATGTCGATACATTATTCTCCATTTTGATGCGCCTAAAGATTTTGCAGCTTCTATCGATTGGCTGGAATTTATTTGTAAGACCATGGATCGAATAATAATAGTTAATCCAGGCCAACCGAACAATACAAGAATTGTCATCACTAACCATAATTGTGGACCGAATACGAAGATGAGAAAGAGCAATATAGGTAACAATGGGATATTAGAAAGTGTATCAGAGAGTCTCTGAATTATAGTGTCTGTTCGACCTCCTGTATAACCGCTAATTATTCCCATAGTAGTTCCAATAAAAGTGGTAATAGTAGACGTAGTAAGACCAATTAATAATGCAATAGGAAATCCAAATAATAATCCAACAGAGAGATTTCGCCCTAGTGAATCTGTTCCAAGTAGACCATAAGAAGAGCCACCCAATACAAATCGAATTTTAGAAATAGAATCATTTTCGTTGTTGACCGTAAATCTAACTATTAATTCATATTCGCCCGTAAGAATTTCATCGAATTGAAGAGAATCGAGATTAGAGAATATTACTTTTTCATTTGAACCAATAATCTCATTAATTGATATTTGTTCATTTGAATTATCTCGTATATATCCAACTAAATTTGAAGAAACTGATTTATCTCCGCTTAAATTTATCCGAAATGGGGAATCTGAATAACGTACGTAAGGGCCGTCTTCACCTGGACGTGGGGGCGAGATAATTTCACGGTATATTAAAATTTCTTCATTATCAGGTCTCAGAATGGACAATGAAATAGTAGGCGGACGGTCATGATATACAACGTCGTACAATGATAAAGATAGAAATGTAGGAGAGATATTGGAATCATAAGTAAATCTATGAGTGTAAGTTCTCACTTCTCGATTAGATATAGAAACTGTATCTGCAGGAGTAGTAAAATCAATTATTTGATGATCGACATTGTCGTTTCCAAATATATTAGTCCATGTTGGAGGTGCAGATTTAGGATAGTCGGACCAATATGCAGGGTTACTCCACACAGTAGTGCCGAAATTAAGCGGGTAAGTAAAAACAACAAATACAGAAATCAAGATGAAGATTACCAGAAGAACAGAACCAATCTTTCCAGAACCACTTGAAAAGAATTCCTGTAAGTTTTCACGAGAATTATTATTCATTTATATCTCACCCGTGGATCAAGAACAATGTATAAAATTTCTAAGATAAAACGTGCAACAACATAAAGAAGTGTAAACATAAACGTTAAAGCTACAATAACAGATTCGTCAGCTGCAAGAATAGCTTCATAATACAACCTACCCATACCAGGCCAACCAAATACTGTTTCAGTAAGAATCGCCCCGCCTAAAGAACCAGTTAAACCTAAAATGAGACTAGTTACAATTGGTGGCGCAGCTACACGAATAATATGACGTCTCATAACTAGGTTTTCAGATAGACCTTTTGCGCGTGCTACATTCACAAAATCTTCTTGAGAAATGTTAAGAACCATAGTTCGCACAGCATAAGACCATGATCCAACAGAAACAATAACTAAAGTAAATACTGGCAATATTGCATGTACAAGACGATCAAGAAATCTTGCTAGTGGTTCAGTTGGTGGAGGTACACTGAACATTCCAGAAGAAGGTAGAATTCTTAATTGGAAAGCAAATAATATTATGAAAATTATTCCAAGCCACCAAGCAGGCAGAGCATAAGAAATTGCAGAGAAATATGATACAGAACGCTCTAAACGAGAACCAACTTGAGTTGCTATTTTGACACCAACATACAAACCGATTACAGATGTTATAATTGTCGCAGAAGTAATGAGAATAATTGTATTTGGTAAACGTTCGAGAACTATATCACTCACACTATTGCTTCCAGAAAAACTTCTTAATGTACGGGCCTCTCCAAGATCTAGCGTAAGGATACGAAATACCATGTCAGGTAATCTATAATACCACGGCTGATCTAAACCATAAAATTCAATCAATTGTTCACGTCTATCTTCAATGACTTGCTCAAGTTCATTTGGATCACGAATATTTTGTGATAGAGACTGTCTAAGTCCACGTAATTCTTCGCTAACAGTAGCAGTCAGTAATCTATCTGAATATCCAGTTGCGCCAAGTACTATTACACAAAGAAAAAGAACTGTGATTAATACAACAAGTAACGATAAGCCACGAACGATTAATGTTTGAAGAAGAGACATGTACGTTGATATAGTTTTTAATTCTAAGTTTTATTTGTCTTTCTTTTTGTTTTAGCAGTGGATTTCTTAGCGGCGGGTTTCTTAGCGGCGGGTTTCTTAGCGGCGGGTTTCTTAGCGGCGGGTTTCTTAGCGGCGGGTTTCTTAGCGGCGGGTTTAGTTGAATTGGATTTTTGATTCTGAGTAAATACTACACCAAGAACAATTATTAGAAGTGCGACAACTATTGGAATCAATAGATTAGATGATCCAGATTCTGTGGATTCATTACTAGAAACTGGTTCATTACTAGGGATTTCAGATTTAGGTGGTTCGCCAACAACCGGTGATTCGCCAGATGGTTCGACTGAAACGGGCTTGTCAGTAACTGCTTCAATTACAACAAGTCTTTCATTAAGAGATGAGAGACTATCACTATAACCTGCAAGATATAATTTGTACAAGCCAGATTGAAGTGTAGAAGTTAGAGAACTATCAAGAGTTATTAAGAATTCATTATCATTTTGTTTTGAAGCCAATCCATTTATCAATATTGTATTAGAGATTTCGTCTTTCAACGCAAAACGTAGATCAAGATTACCTTCACCAGTTAATGTAACAACAATCTCGTTATCAGAACCAATCTCAATGATGTTAGAATCTACGTCGAGAATATCGACTAAATCAGCTTCTCCAAAGAAAAACTGTCCAGGTTTGAATGGATAAGTTTCATCTCTGAATGCAAGTAATTCAGCATATTGAGCAGGAGGGTCGTATATATTTAACATAAATGGTCCGTTAGAAATAACTAACATCCCATATTCGTCAAACCAAGATAAAACAGAATCATATCTACTTGTAGCGTCAGAGGCAGAAACAAGTTGAAGTCCTTGTACATTAAAGACGTTGTCAGGTATATTATTGGCAGAATTATGTTCTCGGACAACATTACGAACAAGTCTAGCATCTCCATCCATAACAAGACTAAGCCAAGGAACGTTGAATCTTTGAGCAGCGGTATCACTATATGCAGCTTTTCTTTGATCAAAAACTAAGGTATCCATCGAATAAAGAATTTCCCAAGGCATGGTTATACTAGTTATACTTGCGTAGTCAGCAATGTAATCAGGTGCGAAATGCCAAAAGTCAACATAGACTTCTAGTGTATTGTCATCAACTATACGAAATCCTTTGAAGCTATCAAGATATGGTTTTGATACAGTTGCGATAGCAAACTCCATTGATGATTTATCTTCATTGTAAGTTAAATCAAAAGTTTGGTATATTGAATATATCACATCTGCCATGTTTATTTGTTCGCCATGATGCCATTTAGATTCAAAATATTTTGAATAGTCAAATACAACTTTACTGGTAGCAGTAGAGCCAGCAGGAACATTAGACCATGAATTTGTCTCAGAATTCCACATAAATGAATCAGATGGAAGTTCAATATTTCCATTTGGTCCAGATGTAGTTACGTCATAATTTGCGCGATAGGGTATTGGTAATCCGGTAAATGGATGTCGAGTGATAGGAGGATCATACATATTTCTCCAGATGTCACTTCCGTATACATCACCAAAACCGCCAACAGGATTCCAAGTGGTACGTTCGGTCCAGACCCATACATTTCCAATAGTTAAATCATTTTGACCGGGAATATAAGCATCTCTTTGTGTCCATAAACTTTTTGGTCCAGCAATTATATCTGAACTAATTCCTTCAATAGAATCGTCAGCAGGAAGATTAGTAACAATATTTGCAATCCATATTCGTACAGATTCATCAAGACATAATTTAGATGCTTCGACATAAATTGAATTACGTTCTTCTTCATTCTGGAAATTTCCGCTAAAAATTCTTTGTCCTAACAAGTCTAATTCTTCATTTTCATATTGCCAGAAACCTAATTCTTGCCATCCAGGCATAGTACCGAGCCATGGAGAACACATTTGATTTAATGTGCCAGAATCATACCTATCAGCAGCGCCTTTTCCCCAGCCTTCAGTATACATATGCCAAGATCCACCAGTTCCAACAAGATTAGGATCTGAGCTGTAAACAGTATAGATTGCAGGTCCAAATTGTTGATATGTAGGTTGAACGATGAAACCTAGGTTTTCAACTTCTGATCTAATTAAATCACCAACATCTCGTCTTTCATCTTCAACACGAATAATGAAATCAATGCGAATTGGTTTACCTTCATAATTCCATTTACCTTCGATTAATTCTGCACCTGCATTTGTCATTGCTTCATTTACAATAAGTTTTGCATAATCAGGATCATAATTGATAGATGATTCGAGAATCATGTCGTACAAAGTAAGATAATCATGATCATATGAACTGACTTGAGTTAACATTGGAACTGCCATTCCTTGATAAATTTCTTGGACTACAAAATCTCGATTAATAATTAGTTGTACAGCTTGTCGGACCTCTTTAATAGAAAAAGGATTTAGTTGTCCTTCAGGACCAGGGGCAGGATTAAGTAATAATGAGATTGTAGACGTAGGAGCTTCGTGTACTTTAATTCCAGGTGAATCACGTATATCTTTTGCAGCTGCTACTTTAAGACCAAAATAATACATATCCATTTGATTCGCAAGAATTTCCTTAGGGGCAATATCGACATGGAATGCACGGAATCGCAAAATGTCAGTAGCAGGACCAGGTTTATCGTGAGGAGGTTGATAGTTACTTTGGCTATGTACAATAGTGGGAGCAACTGATATTACAAGTAAGATACTTAACAGAATCGTAATTAATTTTGTAGAGGTATTAATTATCATAAGAGTCGCCTATGACTTATTCATTAGTTCACGAATTTTTTTCATATCAATTCCATTTTCACGAGAGATAGAAATAAACACTACTACAACAATTGCCAAAATCATTGCAAGCAAAGTATAGATCAGAGTTTCAAAAGTATTTGTTTTGTCGGAGATATCAGATACGTCTCTTTGTAGTTGATTGATTTGAACGGGAAGATTGGATAAATCACCAAGGTCAGATGGAATATCATTTGATGGAATTATAGGAGAAACAGGACTATTTGAACTAGGTTGAGTCTTTAGCATATCAAATATAGATTCAGATATGTCAGTTAATCGATTTTCAAGTTGGTCTAGGTTATTGAAACCAAAGTCCATAAAGAATGATGCGGCAGCGACATTTCCAGATGCTTCTATTGCCAGAATTGTATGAGCTCCTTCGCCAGCAATTGGAATAAATATATCAGTATTGAATAGACCGTCGTCATTAGTACGAGTTGAGGAAATAATTACGCCACTGACAGAAATATATATTTCTTGATCTGGTTGGAAATCAAAACCGGATATACGTACGTCTCTACCTCCAGGTCCAGAAGGCGGACTTATGAATATAGAAGGAGTAGGCATTGCTTTAGTTCGTGCAAAAGCAATTTTCTGATTCATTCCACTCATCTCACCTAATCTGCCATCAGTCCAAATCATATAAACGTCGTCTGCGACAGCTTTGATATCATTATAATCACCAATGAATGCGCCTCGAGGAAAAGCTTTGTTAGGATTTGTTGGATAATCAGTAATTCGAGAATTAGGCAACCAAGTTTTACCTCCGTCGTCAGAACGAGTGTAATACATATGGTAAGTTATTTCACTTGCACTATCACGGAAATCTCCAAAGAATGCATGAATCTTTCCATCGGGACCAATATCTAATGCTGGAAAGAATTGGAATGCAGATTTAGTATCATCGTTAATACGTTTTGGAAGTGACCAAGATTCTCCTTGATTAGTAGAACGTGCAAAATATACGTCGCCGTCATCAGTAGGTTTATCAGAAGGTCTGCCTCCGAAAACAAGGCTGACTGATCCATCTACATCAGAAACATCGCCACGAGGTGTCGCACTAGCCCAAGACCTAAATGGAGCGTTTCGTGAACGATAGAATGGTTCATTAAATGTAGCTACGCGTTCGTTGATAGAAATTGATTCACCGCCATCGTCGGAACGTGTAATGTGAATCTCACCTAGTCCTTCGAAAGGCCCATCGTCAGTGGAATCAAAATATGCAATATATACTGTGCCATCTTCATGTGTGAATACATTTGGGAATTGAACAACTCTGTCAGTGTCTTCGCCAAGTGGGGCTCCTTCTCCGCCACTAGCTCCTCCATATGTAGAATATACAGTTGGGCTAACAGGAAGTGGTTTACTCCAGGTCATTCCATAATCCTCGGATTTGACCATTTCAATAGTTGTTTCAAGAACAGGATATCTGAAATAGAGAATAGCGCCATCTAAAGCAAAGAAGAAATCATATCGTGTAACGAAATGTGTGTAAACGACGTAAATGATATCTTCATCAAGGTTTTCAGGATTTGGTCCTGTAGCTATCCAAGGTTTGTCCAAGAAACCGAATCTTAATGTACCACTACTTGTGACATTAGTAGCTTCTCCTTCAAATTGATTTTGAGCATAAGTTAATGATATTGTACTGCGAGCACTTGATATTGGTTGTTGCCAGGTTTCACCGCCGTCGCTAGAACGAGTAATTGAGATACTAGAAACTGATTCTTGTAACGGTGTACCGCCTAAACTAAAATCGTCACTGCCGATAGATATACAGCCCATGTATACATTTCCTTTCCTATCAAATGCTGCAATTGGATCTCCTGCAGCACCAAGGTCTTCTTGTAGATACTTGGATTGAAATGCACCAGCCCAAGTTTGACCTCCGTCTCGACTAACATATGAAACAACATTTGCAAAGTTGTAATCAATTGTACCCATTACAAGATGTTCAGGATCATTAGGATTCACGGCAAGTACTGGTTCAGTTTGAACAGGGGTGGTACCAAAATCTCTTGTAATAAGAATATTCCTACTAAATTTTTGTGATGGGTCACGATAAGGAACTAAAGCGGCAGCTCCAGCTGCTTGAAGTCGGACATCTTGATTATTATCTGCTCCAGCTAAATCAACATTGTCTTTGAGCCAGTCTTCCATTGCTCCTTTCTTAGCATTTGCAAAACGAACATCTTCGCCTCTAACTACACCCTGAGCAGCACCGGAAAAGACTTTGGAAACAGGTTCATGAAACATTATACCGCTTTCTGGAATAAGTGGGGAAATTGCTCTATATGGCCGAGCGTCACTCCAAAGAATATCTTCAGGTCCTGCAGACACAGGGTTATACAAAGGAATTAGTAAAGTAAATACAAGAATGAATAATGCAACATATGGGAATATTTTCATTTAATTAGATTTGTTATTAAAATATTTAAAGAGTTTATTAATTGGAGAAATAATTGTCAGCAGGATTAAGAAACAAGACTAATAGCAGCGTCCATTCTGATAATAACGGCCAATAGTGCGTCATTTTGGAATTGTCCGATTTCGGTTGTATAATTAATTGCACCACTAATATTGCCTTCGATAATCCAGTTAAAAAATTCTGCATCGGTGGAATTAACTCCAGGTTGGTCTTCAAGCCAATCATAGTAAGCATCAATCATAGAGATAACTTTATCAATTTTTGGGCCGAGTGTTGGATCACTAACTACTGCTATGCCTTTAACTCTATCCCAATGATTATGCGCTTCATTTCTACTAGAAGGAATTTCTTTTCTTAGCTCTACAAGTAGAAGCTTATCATTTTCAAATTTTTCAATAGTTATAGTTATGGAATCTAGACGAGAATTTAATTCCGATAATTCAGATTCAGAGATTTCTGCTCTTAGAATAGAATCAGAGAGTTGAATTTTGTTATCTTGAAGTTGATTTTCAAGAACATTCAGTTCATTATTTAACGATGAGATTTTTTGCGACATAGCCTCATTTTCGCGTTCGTTAGAAGTAACTTGTGATTGTAAATCATTAACTATAGTTTGCGATTGAGATAGTTCAGATTCTTTAATTTTGAGTTCAGTAATTTGCTTTTCAAGAAATGATATTTGTGATTCAAGTACACCTTCATTGGTTTCTAAACTGTTAACTTGTGGCTGTATTACGACATAACTAAGAATCGATCCAAATATGAATGCAATAAGAATAGGTGCAATTATCTTATTTTTCAACAGTTCGTTAGATTTAGAACTTTTCTTCTTTTTCCTCGAAGGCATTTCATATTTATATGTGCAACCTGATTTATAGTTTTTCAGGAATTAAATAATGTTGGTCACTAATTAGAACAATATTATTAACAAGATTGTGTAATTATGCGTGTGGAGTTACTGTTCTTTGTATATATTCTATCAACAAGTTTCATAGCAGGAATAATAGGATCGTTATTAGGATTGGGAGGAGGGATAATACTAGTACCTGCATTAACAATATTATTCGATATGCCAATACATGAAGCAATTGGGTTGAGTTTCATAGGAGTATTAGTAAATTCAAGTAGTTCATCTTTAGTATATATAAAAAATGGCATAACCGACATAAGATTAAGTTCAATCCTGGAAATAGGTGCGGCAATTGGATCAATCATCGGTGCATATACTGCATTATTAATAGATAGCAATGTTCTGAGTATAATTTTTGGAATTGTATTGGGATATGTGGCAATTGATATGTATAGAAAGACTAGAACGATGAAAGAGAACCATATAAAAAGAGAATTGAATTCGGGAGAAGAAAGAGAATATTTTGAAGAGAGTACAAAAAAGATGGTAAAATACTCACTACTAAGAAAGAAAGAGGGAATAATATTAAGTTCAGTAGGGGGAATTTTTGCGGGACTATTAGGAGTTGGAGGTGGTGTAATTTTTGTACCTATAATGAATAGAATAATGAATGTCCCAATAAAAGTAGCAATTGCAACAAGTAGTTTTATGATTGGAGTAACTTCATTGGTTGGAATGTTGATTTTTTTTAACAATGGTTTTATTGATGTTAGAATTATTTCTCCGATAATCATAGGAATATTTTTTGGTGCACAAGTAGGATCCAGAATAAATATGGTAATAGATAAAAGATTACTTACAAATATTTTCATCTTAGTAATTATTTATATTGCGTTTAGAATGGTTACGAATGGGTTGGGAATTGAGGTGTTCAATATATGACTGTGATAAATGAGAAAAACAAAGTAGAAAATTCGATATTAAAAATAATGAAATTATTATTGATAACTTCAGTAACTATGTCGATGGCTTCAGTACTAATAGAAGTCAATTTTATGGATCAATATATCATCAATGCAATGTTGAATACAAGTCTATTAGGAATTGATTTGTTAAAATTTCTGGCAATTTTAGCATTATTCATGATACCAGTCATAAGATTGTCCATAATGGCAATAGAATTTTACAAATCAGGCAGTTATATTAATGGAGTGACGGAATCAGTCGTTCTGATTATGATATTAGTATTAGCAGCTAGAATAGTAATTTAGAGTATGTCAAGTGTGCCGTATCGGCCAACATTTAACTTAACTTCTCCGCGAAAACTGTTAGTATAGCCATTACCAATTTTTAGTTTGGTACCAACTTCTACTTTTTCTATATCGTCGTTCCATAACGACAGCGTAATTTCTCCTGTTTCGTCCTTAATTTTGATGTCTGCAACACGGGCTTCCGTGCCAAAACGTGTATTTACAGTTCGTGTTTCGCCCTTTTCAGTGACTTCAGCTTCTGGAATTTCAACGTTTCTTGCGCCATCAGTTAATTCGGTAATGTTCATTTTATAATAATATATGAGTTCGTAATATTATTTTAACATTTGTTATTAGTAACCATAATACAAGTGTAATAGAGGATGAATTTAGGATTATTTGAATATGGATTAGTATTAATGTCCTTCATTATTACTTATTTTGCTACGAAAATATTGATTTCTTTATTAATTAATTCAAAAAGGGTAGTTTTAGATTATCATAAAGAAGGAAAGAAGTTTGTTGCGCACCCTGGTGGACCTGCATTAATTATAGGTCTTATATCGTCACTCGTACTTGCATTTGTAATAACAAATGATATAAGAATATTAGCAATACTCGGAGTAGTAATAATTTCCTCGGCAATTGGGTTAGTTGATGATTTTAGATCATTAGGTGGAAGGAAATAGCCTTTGAGTTTAGTATTAGCGT
>JACAFS010000060.1 GCA_013378385.1 Nitrososphaerota archaeon
AAAATATAATTTTCAAGAATCCGAAAAATTTTCAAAAATTGAAAAATTTTCAAAAATCGAAAAATTTTCAAAAATTGAAAAATTTTCAAAAAAAACGATTTGTGAAAATAAGAGTATTAGCCTGAGAATCTGGATTTAAAGATAATCCGACTGTTTATTAGTATACAAAATCAGAGTATTCACATGATTTCAATAATAGGTGCAGGAAATGTAGGAAGCACTGCCGCATTACAAATATTAAGTCACAATCTAGATGATGTAACATTAATAGATATTGCAGAAGGAAAGGCCGAAGGAGAAGCAATGGACTTTTCACAAATGGCATGTGAGATGGGAATTGATAGAAAAATTTTAGGAACTAACGATTTTAGTAAATTAGAAGGATCCGATATAATAATTGTTCCAGCAGGCATGGGAAGAAAACCTGGAGAGACACGTATGGATCTTCTTCATAAGAACATGAGTATTGTAAAATCAGTAGGCGAGAATATTAAAAAATATTCGCCAGAGTCCATTGTATTGATGATAACAAATCCGCTTGATGCAATGACATATGTTATGTATAAAATATTAGGTGTTAATAGAGAAAAAGTATTTGGAATGTCAGGTGCATTAGATAATTTAAGATTTAAGAATGTACTTTCAAGTAAATTAAATGTGTCAAGAAAATCAATAACTACATTAGTAATTGGAGAACACGGAGAAGGAATGCTCCCACTTGCTAGATATTCAACAATTAACGGCATACCTTTGAATAAATTTGCCAGCGAGGAGATTTTGAATGAATGTTATGCAGATACTATTGGTGCAGCTGCAAAAATTATTGGGTTAAAAGGCGCAACATTTTATGCGCCATCTATGGGAATATATTCAATGGTAGAAGCAATAAAATTAGATAAAAGAATTCTCATGCCTGCATCCACTTTCTTAAAAGGAGAATATGGACAAGAAGGAATATGCATAGGAGTTCCAGTAATATTGGGCAGCAATGGAATTGAGAAGATAATTGAACTTGATCTAAATCAAAAAGAATCAGAACAGTTCAATAAAGGCGTTCAAAACTTAAAAAATGCTGTAAAAGAAACTAATTTGTAATAATTTTACTGCAAGAATCATGTTTTGATTTATGAATAAAGCAGTATATCGTTGAACAAGATTTACATTTAAAGTAATATTCTTTGTTTAGATGTTTACCGCAATAATTGCAAATTATTGAATCTAAATCAGTTTGTATCGAACTAATCATGTATATTACATGATATCCGGGAAAATAGTTATTACGACATGTCTAATATTTCAACGAATAAAGTAAAAAAAATTATAGTGAAATTACCTCATCTACTGTGAGTGATAAACGATCAATCAAACGTCTTTCTCTTCTTGATATTCCAGTATTATAATCTGAATAAGGAAATTTTGCTCTGAAACAAGTGCCAATAAATGTTGAAGATTTAGAAATAGATTCCATTAGCCAGTGTATAGTTCCCATATGAAGATAAAAATTTAATTCATTAATGAATAGAAGTCTAGTGGGTCTTTTTCTAAATTTATCTAAACATTCGATGAGGGCACGCGAATTTTGAACAGATAACTGTATTGCGTCTTTAGGATTATTGGCATATATACGTGGCCAATGAACTACTTCAGGTTTTATATAATTAAAATCACTGATATTATCTATATATTCTGATAATTGCGCTGCAAATTTAATATTTTTGAATGATGTTTTATCAGGGCACATTTCAATAATAGAAATTCTACTATCATAGTCATTATTGATTGCGTCTTTAATCAAATCAGCTAGAAAGGCATTTCTGTTAACAGAAATATCACTATCTATACCACCAACAATCAATGTGTTTTTACCAGAATAATAATCAAATGTTTTTTTATTCAATTTATTTAATTAGTAATTAGTGAATAATCATATATAATGTGGACATTGCTAGCGGTCTATGGAATTGTAACAATCCTTTCAGGCATATTTCTATTGGCAATAACTGGAGTTTTTGGAATGGTAATTGGATTAATTGGAGTAATTATGTTAGTGCTTTCAGTATTTCTATCAGCTCCTAAATCTGAACAACCTGATGATCAATCTAAGAAATATTGTACATATTGCATAGCAGAGATTAACAAAACAGATATTACGTGTCCTATATGTCAGACCGAACAATGACAAATTATTTCAAGATTTGAGAGATTGCGTCAGTAACAGTGCCTTTTTTAATTCTATCATCATATTCAGATAATATCGTTTCTAGACCAGTTAAGAAACGGCCAACCTCATTAGGACCAATATTAGCCATATGACCGACTCGTAAAGCGTTATTTTTCATTTCGCCGAATCCACTTGCTACTTCTACATTAAAGCGAGATTTTAATTCAGATTGAATATGAATAGATTTTCCTGAAGGAACATGGAAACCTGTAACTGTATAAGCTCTATAATTTTCTTCGGCAACAAAATCTAAACCAAGAGATTCAACACCCGCATGAATCGCGTTAGCGACATTTTTATGACGATTCCATCGATTTTCTAAACCTTCTTCCATAATCATTTCAAGTGCGGTTTTTAATGCAACCATTACTTGAATAGCAGGAGTAGCGATGTATGTTTTAGGATTATCCATATGAACCTTCCATTTTTTAAGATTTAGATAATATGAAGGAATAGTTGATTTACGGTTTTCAAGTAACTCAATAGCATTTTGTGAGAGCATCATAAGCCCTGCCCCAGGAACTGAACCGATTGCTTTTTGAGATGTAGTTAATACAACGTCTGCTCCAAGCCTGTCAAAATTCAATTCACAGCCTCCAACACCGCATACAGAATCAACTATTGCAAGAGAATTATTATCTTTAACAACTTTAACTAATTCATAAATATTATTCATAACTGTAGAAGAGGTATCAACATGAGTGATGAAAACTGCATCATATTTATTTTTCTTAAGTTCAGTTTGTAGAATATCAGGATCTGCATGGCTGCCAAAATTAAAAGACAAAGTATTTGAATCAATACTGTAACAATCAAGCATTTGACCAAAACGTTGTGCGAAATATCCAGTATCTACAATAAGACCTGTATTATTTTGTTCTAATAAACTTAAAACAGTCGCTTCCATAGCAATTGTTCCAGAACCGGTAATTACGAAAGGCGAACCGGTATCAGTCCCGAATAATTTTTTTGATAAAACAAGTAATTTATTAAAGTCGTCGGTAAATTCTTCGCTCAAATGTCCCATTTGGTTGTTACTCATAACATTTCTTACTCTTGAATCCACTACAGTAGGTCCAGGAACCATTAGAAATGAATCATATGGATCGCGATTATCTTCTTTAGACACGTTATTCACTATTCAAATGTTGTTTAAAAATTGTTGGAAAAATTAAAATTTATAATAATAACAGGTAGCTCGGTCAAATGCCTTCTCGTCATAATTCTACGTAACTCTGAGTCCTCATTGCTACCATGTAATTATCTATCATGATGTTGATTATAAGTTCATATTTTCTTTAACCTGAATTACTCTATTAGCAATATTCAATATACGTTCATCATGAGTAGTAATAAATACAGTTTTTTGATTCATAATTGAATCTCCTCGAATTAATGACAAAATCATCTCAGAGATTATCGGATCTAAGCCTTCAGTTGGCTCGTCCATTAATAATATCGGAGGGTCATTAACCATACTACGTGCGATGGATACAATCTCAGATTCTCCAACACTTAATGTACCGGCTAATCGATCACTAAGAGAAATAAGACCAAGTTTATCTAAAGTTTGATCAACAATTGATTGTCGTTTGTTTTTATCAATACCGCTGAACATTAATGGAAGTTCTAAATTTTGTGATATTGATAATTCAGGAACTAGATTTGATTTCTGAGGTACTATACCAAATATTTTTGCGCGCAATGTAGATAATTTATCTGGTGAAAGCTTAGTAATATCATACTTATCAATATAGATTCTTCCAGAATCAGGCTTCATAATTCCACATATTAAATTAAGTAATGTTGTTTTACCCGAACCAATAGTTCCTTTGGCAGCAATAATTTCACCTGATTGAATTTCTAGATTTACGTTTGAAAAAATGGTATTATTTTCATAACTCATTGTGATATCCAATAATTTTATTATCGGAATTTGCATAGATAATCACTGATATAAATTATTTTGTTTGAATGATTGAATAATTGCAGCATATGAACCAATACATATGCCAATAATTGTCAAAATTGAAATATATAATATAGAATTTTGTAATATATTTGGAATAACATTTAGTGGAAGCTGTAAAGTATATACAACACTTGAGCCAATAATTATACCACAAAATAATCCAATTAAACCAACTATTATGAATCTAGATATTATAATAGAAATTACCGAACGAGTCTGTGCTCCAAGTTGATTAAATAACATCAATTTACTTTTTGATGATTCAATAGTTTGCTTTGTAAGTAGATATTCTGAAACAAATACAAAACAGAAAGTAATTACACTAGTAAATATAATTCCAGGACCAGTTAACAGACTAGATAATATTATTGCATTAATAGTAGTCATAGCAATTATTAATATTGCAAGTCTGGATTGGGCTTTACCCATTGTTAATCCAGTAGTAATTAATTCTAATACCAAATTATTACCAGCTAGAATTATTCGAAAGATATTTTCCAACCGTTATCAGTACGTTCAGATTTAGGCATTGGTTTATGTTCTTTATTTGTATCAGGTTTATTATCAGGAATTGATCCATCTTCCATAGGACTTAGATCAGGATGTTTATTTGCAAAATCTGTAATTTTTGAAATAAATGAATCAGTAGAATCATTATTCTCAGGTTCCTCAAATAATTTAAAATCAGTGTGTTTATCATCATTTGATGTTTCTATTTCACTTGCAGCGGCATGAGGACGTTCAGTAATAATAAATGGATGTGATTCAGGTTCAAATTCTGGATCAATAGGTACGATAGTAGGATGAATTTCTTTATCTTCTGTAATAGTGTCAGGACCGTCTTCAATTATTTTATTCTGATTCATAAGTAATCCTGAATCAGGATTATAATCTGGTTCTACAATTGGTTCTGGTTCTACAATTGGTTCTGGTTCTACAATTGGTTCTGGTTCTACAATTGGTTCTGGTTCTACAATTGGTTCTGGTTC
>JACAFS010000061.1 GCA_013378385.1 Nitrososphaerota archaeon
ATACAGATACAAAAGAGGATTAGCTTGGAATAGGCAAACGCCTCTCAAAAAGATAACAAAAAGATAAATTATTACATATACGTCTAGAATGTTAAATTAATATTGAATGAATGTTCATAATTTTTTGCTTATTCTTTATATGTAGCTAGTTTTTTACATATATTATGCCATACATAAGAACAGAAGAAGGACTATCAAGAAAATCCTTGAATGTCCAAGATGTAATGAACAAAATTCAAAGTGAAGACATTAGGTTTATAGATCTACAATTCACTGACGTACCTGGAAAATTACAACATGTAACTGTACCGGCACATACAATTGATGCAGATGCGTGGACAAACGGTATACCAAAATTAGATGGTTCATCAATTAGAGGTTTTACTGGTATCAGTGAATCAGACATGTTATTGAAACCTGATCCAAATACATTTGTAGTAATCCCTTGGTCTGATCCAAGTAAAAAATATGCTAGAGTTTTATGTTCAATAAATTGGGGCATGGGTCATCCTGTACACAAGGGAGGTCCATTAGCTAAAGACCCAAGAGGAATTGCACAGAAAGCTGAAGAATTCCTTAAAGAAAGTGGATATGACACCTCATTCTGGGGTCCTGAATTAGAGTTCTTCGTTTTTGATGGTGTAACATGGGATGTAAATACACCTGCAAAAGGACAAAGTTATTCTATACGTAGTAAAGAAGCTGCTTGGAAGCCAGGTGGACCAGCTACTGAACAAGGTTGCGGAAAAGGTGGAATAAACGTTCCGATTAGACATAAAGAGGGATATTTCCCAACAACTCCTCAGGATACGTTGATGGACTTTAGAAATGATGCTGTAGCTCATATGGAAGATTCTTTCGGAATCATTGTTGACGCTCATCACCATGAAGTAGCAACTGCAGGACAATGTGAGATCAACATGATGTATGATACATTGGTAAACCAAGCAGACAGCGCTCAATCATTCAAATATGTTGTCAAGAATGTCGCACATCAGAAAGGCATGGTTGCAACTTTCATGCCAAAGCCATTAGTTGGTGATAACGGCTCAGGGATGCACTGTCACCAGAGTATTTGGAAGGATGGAAAGAACAGATTCTATGATGAGAATGATGAACATTCAGAATTAAGCCAGGAAGCAAGGTACTATATTGGAGGCATTATGGCTCATACAAGAGCATTAGCCTGTATTGTAGCGCCTACAACAAATTCATACAAGCGACTTGTACCTGGATTTGAAGCGCCTATCTACATAGCATGGAGTAGAAGCAATAGATCTGCAAATGTTAGAGTTCCAGTAAACATCAAGGGCAATGAAAATGCAAAGAGAATAGAATTCAGATGTCCTGATACAACTGCAAATCCATACCTTGCATTCCCTGCAATGTTATGTGCAGGACTTGATGGAATCAAGAACAAGATAGATTGTGGAAATCCAGTTGATGAAAACATCTATACGCTTTCCGAGGATCGTAAACGTGAATTGAATATCAAATCTTTGCCTAGAGACTTGGCAGAAGCTGCTGATGCATTAGAAAGCGATCATGACTTCTTGAAACCAGTTTTCGATGGAGATCTATTGGAAACTATATTAGAATTCGCAAGAGATGCACACTTCGATGTTGCATCAAGAACTCATCCACATGAGTTCCAATTGTATTTCGATGTATAGTTAGCGAAATAACTACAACGTGGAGGACATTGTCCTCCAAAAAATTTTTTTATTTTATTTCAAGAATGTTACGCTTGAGTATTATGTACAACAGTATTGTACTTGAAACAAATTCAATTCCCAAGTAGCTTCCGTTATAGATTGCTGAATAAACTGCAACAGGAGTTCCTTCAGGTGCGTATTCTCCAAACCAGACAACTCCCGAGATGAAATGAGCTAAGAACCTGCCAAAGATTCCTACAAATGTAGCGAGTATGACATTGCTTGAGAAGATTCCTGCCAAGCCCAGTGCACCGAACGCCAATGGATAGTCCAACAGAAATTGAATCGGACTGACTATGAAGGGTGGACGGAATGCAAGTGTTACGATTGAAAAAAGTATGCCTGCTGCTATTCCGTAAGTGTATCCTCTACGAATTGCAAAGAGCAATAGTGGGACCATAGCGCCCAATGTGACGGAACCGCCTTGTGGCAATGATGGAAGAAGAGTAGATATTAGATCAAGAACTACGGCGATTGAGACCATTATTGCGCCTTCGGCAAGTATTGGTCTGGAAATTAGGGACATGATAAGATTATGAGAATTGAGTCAATTAAGATTTATCGTGAGCCGATAAATCTAGTAATAGCTGATATGAGTCCTAGGATTGGCGCCAAGAATCCGCCACCGATCAAAAGTATCAGGATAGAACCGATCACAATGTGTTGGCCGCGTTTGTATGGAATTGATTTCAATGGAGGTGGTGCTGAGTTTGGAACATCTGGAACGTTGTTCTCTGCTTCTCTATACGTCTGTACTACAATCATTCCCAAAACAAGACTAAAGATTATCGTAAGTATTCCGACTACTTGGAAAGGCAAGAATGTAAGTATCGTCATAGCTGGAAAACAGTTTCCTTCGTTGCATTCTCCATCTCCATTAGGAGGTGTTCCCCAAGCATTAATCAATATGTCAGGAGGGTTACCATCTTGTAGCACTTCGCCTACTCCGTGCATTCCAGAAAGTAGAACAGCTAAAATTCCGAAGATTAAAGAAATTGCATAGAGTGGTTTCATTGATTACTAGAAGTAGATTCCGGTTATAACTATTTCGCATTGATAAGTGTGACTACGTCTTCGTCTTCTACGATGTGCTTCTTGCCGACTTTTTGCCCTTTGAATTTAGCGCTTGTGCCCCATATGTACGCATAGCGAAAGTTCTTTTGGACGTCACGGTGGATCTTTGCACAGATCTCTATGATAGATGAGTCTCGAGGAACAATAAGAGGTTCTTCATAGTCCGCTACCCCTCCCTTTGGCCTCAGGTAGATTCTTATCAAATCCAGTTGCTGGTATATTGCATCCTTAAGATCTTCTAGATTTCTGTCTTTGTCAGCAGATATAGGTATAAAGTCGGTTCCGATTTTGGATTTTATCGCATCCATTGCTTTCTTGTCCACCAAATCGACCTTGTTGAGTATGGTTACTGAGTTTATGTAGACACGATTTCCTGAGATAACGTCTATGAATTGCTCCGTGGTTATCGGTTCGGGAATGAACACTCTCGCATGGTGAATCTTGTTGATGCGCAGAATTCCACCGATCAATGTGTTGGAGATTGATTCAGGGACGAGGTTTGTTATCTGGATTCCTCCAGAGCCTTTTTTATCGACTGTGATGTTCGGAGGTTTCTGATCAAGGCGAATTCCTATTTGTGCAAGTTCATTTCTTAGCAGTTCTGTTTGGTCAGGCTTGAAGACATCGACAACCATGATGACGAGGTTTGAAGTTCTTGCAACGGAAAGAACTTTTTTTCCGAATCCCTTTCCTGATGCAGCGCCTTTTATGATACCTGGCAAGTCGAGTATCTGAACTTTTGCTCCGTTGTAAGTCATCGTACCTGGAACAACGTCCAGTGTCGTGAAATCGTATGAGCCGATCTTGGAATCTGCACCGGTCAGATTGTTCAGCAGCGTTGATTTACCTACACTTGGAAGACCGATGATAGACACAGTTGCGTCACCGCTACGTCTTACCGAATAGCCGCCGGTAGATTTACTGGCACGTCCTGATTTCTCTTCCTGCTCCTGCTTTAGTCTTGAAATTTTCGCACGGAGAAGACCGACATGGTGATTAGTAGCCTTGTTGATCTGCGTTCGGCGAATCTCATCCTCGATCTCTTTTATTCTTTCAGGAACTCCCATGTTGACTTTACTAATGATAAAATCAGATAAAAACGTGAAGATTCATATTTCAGGAATTTCAAGATACAGTTATGTCAAAGATTATACATTCAAGCGAAAGCTCATTCGGAAATGATGTGCTACAGTCAAAGTTACCGGTTATGGTTGATTTTTGGGCAGAATGGTGCGGTCCATGTCGTGCAATTGCCCCGGTTTTAGAGGAATTATCAGAGGACTATGATGGCAAGGCCCACATAGTCAAGATCAATGTAGACGAGAACGGAAAGCTTGCTTCAGACTATCAGATACACGGAATTCCCTGCCTTGTGATATTCAAGGACGGAAAGGAAGTGGAACGAGTGACCGGCGCTGGAAGCAAGGAAGTCTACGCTAAGAAATTAGAACCGTTCGTTTAATTAGAATTAAATAATGATATACAAATTATATTTTGATGGTTCTTGTAAATACAAGAACGATGGTTCTTGCGACATGGGCATGGGAGCGGTTGTTTTAGATTCCAGGAATAATATTGTATATGAACAAGGATGGAACACACCTGCATATGATCATAAAGACGACAATGGTATTTTGTCGAATAATGTTGCCGAGTATCAAGCTTTATTTCGCGGATTAGATGCACTTTCTGTAAAACGTCCTGATGGGATATCCGAATTAAGAATTTATGGCGATTCCAAATTAGTTATTGAACAAGTGCAAGGTAATTGGAAAGTTAAAGCAGCCCACTTGAAGAAATATAGAGATTCATGTGTAGCGCAAATAAAATTATACGAGAAAGAAGGATGCAAGGTATCCTTGGAATGGATTCCTAGAGAACAAAATAAACCGGCGGATAGACTTGCGCAAAATGCAGCAGATGGAATGGAAAGACATTCAAATCAACTACATGGTGAAACGGATAAGGAAATTTAGCCGATATACTGGCAAAAAGGAAGTCTACGCTGAGAAACTAGAGCAGTTCGTTTGAGATTATTAGTGTGGGCATAATGCTTTTCTAAATTAAACATTTGAAGTCTTCGCCTCCTTTAAATTTTTAATGTTTGTTGTTTTAGTGAAAATGTACTATACTTTCTTGAAGATTAGTTGTTTTGTTAGTACGTCAATCTGATCAATCTCATCTATTATTAATTCACGAGAATTGGATCTTATTTGACCTATAGATGAGCTTTTGGACA
>JACAFS010000062.1 GCA_013378385.1 Nitrososphaerota archaeon
ATCTACAAATTATTTTGAGAAATGGAGCAGATTATGATATTACTGACTTGTCTATCGAAATAACTCTTCCTGATGTACTTACAAATCGAACTGGTGGTAATTCTCTGTCCGCTGTATCTACTTCTACTGTGTCTGCAGGCACTAATTATCAATTTGATTTTCTTGTAAACATAAATGATCAAGCTTCTATCGGAACTTTATCACTTCCATTAACAATTAAGTACCAAACAACTACTGGATTAAATGGTATTTCTATTGATAAAGATATTAATGTTCATGTAAGTGGAAGAAGTTTTCTTAAACTTACTTCCAGTACTCAAGTACTTTTACCTGGTGAATCTAACACTGTCGAATTTATTATTCTAAATGCAGGTACTGCAAATACCGGTTCTATTGATTTGTCTCTAACAATTCCATCTCCACTCAATCTTCTTGGTTCAGATAATAAATGGCAGTTTTCTTCCTTAAACCCCGACAAACAAACTTCTATCTCAGTCTCACTATTTGCTCCAATCTCCACTGCAGGTAATAACTATCAAATTACTGCAACTATGGTTTATGATAATACTTTTGGAACTAAAATCACAGAAACACGCACAATTTTCCTTCGTGTTTCTGAAGTAACAAACAAAGGAATAGTGGTTGTGGATACTTTCTGGGGTAGTTCAAATAATGAAATATCTGTTGAACCAGGTGATAATAGTGTTAAATTAAACGTAGTAATACAAAATCGCGATACTGGTCCTATTAGTGGAATTCAAGGTAAACTTCTTTCAAATAATCAATTTTCTGCTTCAAATGGCGTATCTTCGCTTACTGGTTTCTTTGGTTCAACGGTTCCTAGTGGATCAACTTCTTCTGCAGATTTTCTCGTTGACGTTTCTAATAACATTGAACTTGGTAAGTACAATCTTCAATTAGATTTTTCCTATTTGGATAAAGATTCTATACTAAGAACTGAAACCGTCGAATTTTCTGTCATCGTCGATGGAAAAAGTGATATTGAACTAAAAATTAAAAATAATATTCTCACAAGTGGCACTGAAAATGATTTAATCCTCGAGGTGTCAAATATCGGAACTGCTCCAGCTTATTCAGTCTCTTTATCTATATCTTATGGTAGTTCTTCTGGAATACTTGGTACTTCTCTAGAAGACAATACCCGAAAAATCAATCATTTACTCACTAATGAAAAATTATCCTTATCTTTCCCAACATATGTTTCACCAAATGCACAGAAAGGGTTGTATCCAATTACTATTGTTGTAGAATATCGTAATATCAACGGCTTGCAAAAAACCATCTCCCAAGAATTTGGTGTCATAGTCAAGGACTGGTCATCTCCACTCTCTATCAATATACCTGATAATGTTTTACAATCTGGTAGAATAACTACTCCTCTGATTAATCTTGCAAATACTGGAGATAATGATATATCTGATATATCTATTGATCTACAGTTTTCTACAGGACAATCTTCTATACTTCCAATATTTCTTAATTCTGGAAGTAATACATGGAAATTCAATAAACTATCTTCTGGTGACTCATTAACTCTTAATCCCGAGATATTTGCATCCCTTGGTGCGGCTGATTCATCCAGTATTGTTCAAGTACATATATCGTATGTTGACTCTCATGGATTTCCACATGATGAGATTCGTACTGTTGGATTCACTATTCGTGGTTCAATTGACCTCACCTTCAAATCTGTTGGCTTTGATCGCGATATATTGCCTGCTGGATATAATGCAACTATTGTTGGTAATCTTTTAAATCAGGGAAATACTGATGCGCAATTTCTCTCAATTTCAATTCTATCTGGCGACGGTTTAATATTATCAAGTGACAGCACTCAGTATATCGGAGAAGTTGATGCAGATAGTCTACTTCCTTTCAGCTTAAAATTTACTGTTGATGAAAATGCTCGCGATGGTACTACTCCTATCATTATACAAGTTATGTATGAAGATACTTATGGAAATAAATTCATGAATACTAATAGCTTTGACTTTTTAGTCGGAGGATCTCTTTCTGATTTACAACCAGTTATTATCGAGGAAAGTTCCACTGCTACTGCTTTTCTTTCTTCCCCTATTGCAATTATTGGTGTCGGCGCATTTGTAATTCTACTTACTATGTTCATTCTTCGACGCCGTAGTTCTAAACAACCCTTCTAGGTATCATTGCATTGTCTTCAGTAATATTACAAACTGAATCTTTAAGTAAAATATATTCAGGAGGTGGTATAGATACTGTCGCACTTGATGATGTAAGTATAAAAATTTACGAAGGTGAATTTATTGCTATTATGGGTCCTTCGGGTAGCGGTAAATCTACTTTGCTGAATCTTATTGGCGCTCTTGATTCACCTACTTCTGGTAAAATTCAAGTTGATGGTATTGAAACTACTACTCTTAATTCTGCTGGTCTTGCACTTCTAAGAAATAAAAAAATTGGATTTATTTTTCAATCATTTAATCTTATTTCTAGATTCTCGGCTTTGAGTAATGTAGAACTTCCATTGTCTATTCTCGGCGTAAGTACTAATGAACGGAAAAAACGCGCATATGAAATGTTGAAGATGGTTGGTTTGGAAGATAGATGGAAAAATAATCCTAATCAACTTAGTGGCGGTCAACAGCAACGTGTTGCAATCGCTCGCGCACTGTCTGTAAATCCTCCTATTATTCTTGGCGACGAACCTACTGGTAATCTTGATACTAAAACATCTGAATCTATTGTTGATTTATTGTACGATCTTAATCAAAAGACAGGTAAAACCATCATTCTCATCACTCATGACCCTGAAGTTGCTATGAGAGCTTCTCGTGTAATTACCTTCAAAGATGGCCATATAGAAGACGAAGATTATGATATAAAACTAAAAAAGACTATTTGATAATATTTACGGAAAAATAGTAAATTATTGTTGGTGTTCGAAAAACTATTCTCTCTCTGCTTTATAATGATATGTTGACGTTACAATCAATTTGTTAAAAATTATATATATCTATCTGCATATTTGTACTTGATATACAATGTCGGATTTTAATCCTATTACTACAATTTTGGCTATCAGTCTATTGATTGTTACTGCAAAAATATTTGCACTAATTTTTAAAAGAATAAAACTTCCTGAGGTAATTGGAGAAATACTGGCAGGTGTAATTTTCGGACCTTTTGCGATTGGCGGTCTTATTGTTTTAGCAGGTGAACCACTCTTTTCAGGCCCTGTTAATGAAAACTTTGTTCTGGAAACCTTCTTTGAAATTGGAGGTATGATACTCCTCTTTAGCGCTGGATTAGAATTCACGTTTAAACAATTTAGAAAGGCAGGACTTCCTGCATTTGTTATCGGCACTGCAGGTGTAGTCATTCCTTTTATCCTTGGTTATTATGGTAGTATCTTTGTCGGTTTTTCATCTACTGAATCTCTTCTTATTGGTGCAGCTCTTACTGCTACTAGTATTGCGATTACAATAAGAACTCTTGAAGAACTCGACCAACTCAAAAATGTTGAATCTCAAATCATGGTCTATGCTGCAGTGGTAGATGATGTACTTGGTTTAACTGTTCTTGGAGTAGTTCTTGCAATTGGAAGCACTGGTGTTATTCCAGGAATCGCAAGTATTCTTTCTACTACTGTCTTTACTCTGTCATTATGGATTGGTTTATTATTAGGTTCAGTTTATTTCCTACCTAAATTTCTAGATTTCGTAACTAATCTTACTGGAGAACTTAAATTAACTGAGGACTCTGAAAAACATCCTCAATCTCCATCTACTCTTGAAACACTTGCGATATTCATAATTCTTGTATGGGGTGCAATTGCATATTACATGGGTCTTTCTCCTATTGTTGGAACATTTGCTGCAGGAATGGCAGTAGCAGGTTCTCGATATAAACATCAAATTGAAATATTCAATAACCATATACGCATTATTTTTGCACCATTATTCTTTGCATATGTTGGCGCACAAATTAATCTTGCAGAAATTATTGGAATTGATCTATTTGCATTTAGCTTAATACTTGCACTTGCAATGATTGGAAAGTTACTTGGCTGTGGTATTCCGGGTTATCTATTTTTACGCAACAGAATTCAAGCTCAGCGTATAGGTATTGGAATGGCATCTCGCGGTGAGGTAGGAATTGTCGTTGCCGGAATCGGCTATGCATCCGGATTAATTGACAGTTATTCTTATGCAGTTCTTATGGGAGTAATAATGGTTACTACTGTTGTTAGCCCAATTCTGTTGAGACTTACTAGCAATTCAAACGAACCTTCTTCTCCGGAATTAAAAAAGCCCAATTCTGTTGAGACATAATAGTAATTCAAAATAAAATTCTTATATTGTTAATATTGTTTTAACACTTAATGGATGACTCTGTAGGAAATAATGCTGTACTTATACTAGAAGACGGAAGTAAATTTTATGGTAAAGGCTTTGGTAAAACTTCTACAGTAGTTGGAGAAGTAGTTTTTAATACTGGCATGGTTGGCTATACAGAATCCTTGACAGATCCTTCATATGGCGGTCAACTATTATCATTTACTTATCCTCTGATTGGAAACTACGGCGTTCCTGATTATTCAAATCATGACGAGTTTTCTCTTCCAGCTCATTTTGAATCATCAAAGATTCAAACTAATGGCGTTATTATCAATGAACTTTGCGAATCCCCTAGTCATTGGAGTTCTACGCGCACATTCGCTGATTGGCTTAAATCAGAAGAAATTACCGGAATTTGTAATATTGATACTCGCAGTTTAACCTTGAAAATAAGAGAATCTGGTGTTATGATGGGCGCTATTATCTACGAACAGGATCCTATGACTGATCATGATTCTATTCTAAGTAATGTGAAATCTTATGAAACATATGAATTCTTTAAAAACGTAAGCACTAAAACACCTAAAACATATGGTA
>JACAFS010000063.1 GCA_013378385.1 Nitrososphaerota archaeon
AAGAAATATTTAAAGCTAGATAAGAAGAAAGATTTGAAGCTTTGATAGAACGCTGCTGTTAAATAGATTCATACTTGGCTTGAAAAGCTTGATTTGATGATTTATTAGTACTTATTAACAATCTAACTATTCTTATTAACATTTAAATTCAAGTTCGGAGATAGACCTTATAGTTTGAATTTCTTAAACAAATACATCTCGATATTCGTATTATTCTTATTGATAGTTGCTAGTCTATCTACATCTTATGTAATTGCTCAGCCTGATGATGATAGAGGTTTTGCTTGGAGCTCTTCCAATTATGACATCAAACAAACCAATTATAGTCCACAAAATCAAATTACTACAGATACTATCCAATACCTAGCTGATGATTGGACCAATGCATTTATTATTCCTCCTGATATTCCTGGAATTGAACTATATCCCGGAATGCGTGCTCGTCCACTTGTTTATAATGGACTTGTCTTTTTGGTTACTAGTTTCAATGCAGTTTTTGTTCATAACGTACAAACTGGTCAGCCTTTGTGGTATTACACTTATCCTATGAATATGACTGATATAATGATAGATTATCCTCGAATTAGTCCTCATAGACCTGGTGTACTTGAAGAACTTACTATCTTTGATGATTATCTAATATTTCCTACAGCTGATTGCGGAATGGTATTTCTTGATTATCTTACAGGATCTCCCGATTTTCGAGGAGAACTTACAAGAGGTCAGATGTGCGATGGCGTTGAAGGCAATGACGGTTATTATGGCGGTCAATTATTTAGTAGTCCTGTAGTCGATCCCAACAGTAGAATTCTTGTAACCGGTACAACTGTCAGTGGAAACGGCGAATCAGGTAGAGGTTATATCGCAGGTTATAATGTCGACACCGGTGACTTACTTTGGAGATTCTATCTAATGCCTCCATCTGGCGGAGAAAAAGATTGGGCTATGGAGTATAAAGGTCTAGGAAATGTTGATCCAACTCCTGATGACTGGGGCACTGCAAATAATGTTGGTGTTGGAATAGCTACTGGTCAATGGGCAATTGACGAGGATGCAGGAATTGTTTATGTAGGTACTTCTTCTCCAGCTCCGAATTTCAATGCAGCTAATCGTCCAGGTCCTAATTTATTCTCATCTTCAATCCTTGCACTTGATATTAATACAGGAGATTTAATTTGGTATTATCAAACTTCAAGTCATGATTTATTCGGACATGGATGCAATTGGAATACTGTTTTAGGAAATATTGAAGATAGAAAAGTAATATTCAAAGCATGTGACGATGGTCGATTATTGGCACTTGATGCCGCTAACGGCGAACTAATTTGGTCATTTCTTCCTCCTAATCTGAAATACTTGAATGTCGATAACTCGCTTAATCCTGAAGTAGATCTTAATAAGAAATGGGTAAATGAACCTTCATTAGATCCTTATTGGCAATGTCCAGGTATAACTGGTGCAACTGGCGGCTCTATTGCTTTTGCATACGGTAAAGTGTTCTACATGACAACCAATTATTGTGATTATATGATTCATGAATCTAAAGATGATTTATCTTCATTTGGAGCTAAAGACATGACTAAACTACCTTGGAAAATTCAAGTTAGAAGAAACGCATCTGGTATTATTCCTGATGCTAGATTAGACCGCACTGCTGAAATGCCAATTAATTCAACAGTTTATGCAATTGATGTTAATACTGGTTTACCTGATTGGGAATTTAGTATGGATCGCGCTCATCGTGGTGGTCTTATTGCAACTGGCAATATGATCATTTTTGGAGCTCTTGACGGACGATTCTATGTTCTTGACGAAAGCTCTGGTGAAAATATATACTCAAAGTACGTTGGAGCATCATTGGGAACCACTCCTACAATTGGAGCTGCTGCCTCTGGCGAACAATATATATTCCAACCTGTTGGTGGATTAGATGAACGATATGGACAACCCGTTTCCGGTGTATTCATTGCATTGAAAATTCGTGGCGGCCCGATGGTTCCAATAATAGCAGATTCTATTGACGAAACTCAAGCACCTGCAGATGAAGAATTACCAATTAATGTTGTATTACCTGTTCTATTCTTGATTATTGTAGTATTTGCACTTGCGTCATTTGGACCAAAAAGAATATTGTCTTTGGTTAGAAATTAATCATACTACTGTTGACTTTATAAATAAGTTTAATCAAAAAATATTATCTAGGTGTAGCATGTGGGAGTATCTAAAATTACAAAAGTTTCTATCGTTCTTCCAAGATCGCACATGCCCAATGCCATGGAACAATTATCTAAATTTGATTACTTTCATGCCGCTCAACCTAATTCAAGTACTTATGACGAAACATTAACTGATTATTCAAAACGTTCTTTCAAAATTTATATTCAAATTTTAGATATAATCAAAGAACTGGAACTTAAATTAACTCCTGGTGTAATGGATGTCTTAAAGTCTGGTTATAAGGAATCATCTAAGACCATTGAATTAGATCGGTGGGTAGATATGATAAAGACTCTTGAAACAAATGCATCACCTATAATTGATACTTTTGATAATAAACTCAAAGAATTACACAATCTTAATGAAGAAATATCTAAAAACGAGGCAAATCTTGAAGCAATTAAATTACTTTCTGAATATTCTATTGATCTAGATAAAATTAATCAATTTAGTTTATTCACAATTAATCTTAGTATTTGCAATACGAAAGATATTCCTGAGATTGAAAGAAGTTTCGATAATGCTATATTTGCTAGTTCTACACTCTCTTCGGATAAGAGTCTTATTCTTATTGCAATTCAAAAATCAGACACAGATAATATTGATAAGGTTCTTCGCTTGTATGAATCGGAAAGTTTTACAATTTCCGAAGAATTACCTCAAAATCCCGTTGAGGCTAACAATCATTTACAAAAAACCCTAAAAGAACAAAAAGATTTGGTAAAATCTCTTGACGATGAAATTCAATCACTATGTAAACAAAATGAATCTGATATTCTTTCCTATTTTGAATTATCTAGAACTTTGTATGATTCATGTGAATTGGTAAAGAGAACTGGCGAACTCAAATATTTCGCTGTAATTAATGGATTCATTCCTACTAATCTAAAATCAATATTTGATAATTTATTTGCTAGCTGGATTGTAATCTATGAAGACATAAGTAAATACAATCATCACGATCCTAATCACAAAGATGCTCCAATATTAATGAATAATCTTCCTATAACTAAATCCTTCAAATCTGTAACACTTAATCAAGGTTCTCCACGTTATGGAGAAGTTGATCCAACATCTCTTATTGCATTATCATTTCCTATATTCTATGGAATGATGTTTGGCGATGTCGGTCATGGTTTAGTATTGTTATTATTCGGACTGTTTTTACTATATCGTAAAGCTCCATTTCTCAAATCCTGGGGGCAGATGTTCTCAATTTCTGGAATAGTTGCTATATTCTTCGGCGTTCTTATTGGAGAAGCATTTGGTATTGAATTGCATAAAGTTATCCCAATCGAATCTATTGCACATCTTGATTTCATAGAACATCCGATTATACACTTTATTCATCGAAGTGAAGGTCATTTGGCATCAATTGAAATCTCCGCATTACGTACATTCTTGAAAATTTCATTACTTATGGGTATTCTCCATCTTACTGTTGGTAATTTGATATCTATCTATAACGATGTAAAAAATCGAGAATATGACGAACTTATTGTTGAAACATTTCCTGTATTCGTAATGTTTGTTGGATTTGTATTTCTTATGTTTTCATTTATTGGCACTGAATTCAAAATAGATCAATTGTTTATTTCACAAAGAGAAGCTCCATTATTCTTTATTACGGAAAGATTCTTGTCTGGATTTACTAGTTATCTTACTATCCCTATTGCCACTCTTTCATTGTATTCTACTTCTTTGCTTTTAGCTGGTTTCTTCGTATTGGTCTTTGGAAAGCCAGTTCTTATTATTACTGGCCGAGCTCCAAAAGAAAGCATTCCTATGACTATGCTAGTTCAAGTAATTGATGGCGGTATTGAAAAAATTGCAGGTTCACTATCTAATATCTTAAGTTATACTAGATTAGCAGTTCTACTTACTGTTCATTCCTCTTTGTTAATTGTTGTAAATCTAGCACTAGATCTTCCATTATTCATCGCCGTTCCTATGTTTATCCTTCTAAATGTTATAGTAATATTACTTGAAGGTATGATAGTTTATATTCAAAATCTTAGGCTCCATTTATACGAATGGTTCAGTAAATTCTATTCAGGTTCCGGTTCTGCATTCAAAGTATTTCCAAGTTCTCCAAATAACGATATTAATTCACATATCAAGTTGAAATGGAAACACTCAAATTAATATATGGGGAATGTACGAGGTTTATGTAATGTCCGATAAAAAAATAGGAGTTGAAAAAGTTATTAATTCATTATCAGACTTTGAAAATGAATTAGAAGAAATAAAGTCTAAAACCGAAATAAGAAAAAACGAGCTAATTAATATGGCTGAAACTGAAGTAGATAAAATCCAAAATGATATAATCAAAAAGGCTATTCAAACTAAGGATAAGAATATTTCTGAGAATGTTAAGAAAGATAAAGTCCGCGCAGATGAAATAATCAGTAAAGGAAAATTAAATATTGAGAAATTACAGAAAAAAATTGATTCTAAGTTTGATTCTGCAGTAAAAGACGTTATTAAGAAAATCTTGGGTGTATAATCTCTACTATGCGAAGTATTCTAGACGACGTTACATATTCGACAACTAAAGCCTATTCATATCGAGGCGGTATTTTAGACGCACAGACAATTACATCATTAA
>JACAFS010000064.1 GCA_013378385.1 Nitrososphaerota archaeon
ATAATGAATACGACATATTAAGCAATGTAAATACAATGTCTAATCTACTGTCGTCAAAGCTATCAGAAATGCCAGAAATACTAAACTTGAGAAATTGTGGATTAATCTTCGGATTTGATTTGAAAAATAGCGAGTTTAGAGATATAATAATAGGTGAACTGTACACCAATGGGTTGATTTGCAATAAGACTGGTTCTAATTCAATTAGACTAAGACCAAGTTTAAACTTGACTGAGCGAAATATAGAACAAGCAGTCGAGATATTTGAGAAGTCATTCGCAAAGAGGAAAGAAATATAATGAGTAAGGAAAAGAAACTGGCTTGGATTATTGGCACTGGTCCCTCACTAAACAAGATAGACATTAATAAGCTTAAGGATTATCACACTATAACTTTTAACCGTGCATATATCGCTTTCGAAGATTGGGGATTTGATCCAACATACTATCTATCTATCGACAGTAACGATCTTAGATCGATGTATAAAGATTTGAACAAGGTTATACTCGAAAGCGATGTAAAGGCATTCTTCCTCGCAGATTGTCAAGACAATGAACTACACGCTTCTATGCATTTTCAAGACGAGGAGAAGGTTAGTGGAGAAGAGATGTTTGTTGATAAAAAAAACGTCTTCACCATAAGAAACTGCGGAGCGTCGTTGGGAGATGTAAGGTTCGATCCGAACAGTAAAGATATAAACATTCATCATCATCCAAACTCTGGATTTATGGGACTTATAACCTTGCACGCTTTGGGGTACAATGAAGTTGCTTTTATAGGATGCGATGCGAGATACAGTGACGACGAGGAATCAAACAAAGATATAATAGTTCATGGCGTCGGAGAGTACGAGTCTCTTGAAGACACTGATGTAAATCACTTCCGTAATGATTATTTTGGAAAGGGTATGCATTTTGGAAAGCCTAACGAATCTCAGATTATTAATATATGGAAACGAGGCAAAGAAGTGATAGATAGAATAGAAGGACTGGAAGTTTATTCATGCACTCCAGATTCCAACTTAAATGAGTTCTACAAGTATATTGATTTTGAAGACTTTATAAACGGTAAGAGATAACAATTTAAACATTAGCATTGAGGATAATAAAATGAAAATTGATTTTGAAAATATTGAGCAGAGATGCATCGACGCCATCGATTCAGATGAGTATGGAACACTCGCATCAAAACTAAACAAGGCAAAGAAAGTGTTTCTCTTGGGCAACGGCGGGCTGCATTTTGTTGCCAGTCACATGGCTACGGACTTGTCAAGGCTAATACCAGACAAGGCTGTATACTCCTTTGACAGTGTTGGGTTTATAACTTCCAATGCGAACGATCATGGCTTCGAGATGTTATTTACAAGATGGCTGGAGACTATAGCATCTATCGAAAATCCTGAAGATTGTTTGGTTGTGGGAATGTCTTGTTCTGGAAATTCATCTAATATTATTAATGCTTTGCATTGGGCTGATGACAATGGCATGGACACATTTATGGTATCTGGGCAAAAATCGGAAATTCTAAGAACTGGAATGTCGGAATTGAGCTTTGAGTGTGATTATTTCCACACTGTAGAGGTTATGTGTATGATTTTGTTTTATGATCTTATTCACCAAACAGACAATAAGTGCCCATCCATACGAGGAGAAAAGAATAGATTAAAAGACTCTTCACTAAGAAGCTTAGACTAATGAGAGTTTTAGTTACAGGAGGCACTGGATTTCTTGGAAATAGATTGAAAAGGCGCAAGCCCAACTGGATATATCTCAGTTCTGAAATGTGTGATTTGAAAGATTATAATCAGACAGAAGAAATACTTAGGGATTTATATCCCGATGCGATAGTTCATTTAGCTGCAAGAGTTGGAGGGATAAAAGATAATTCTGAAAATCAGGCAGAATTCTATTTACAGAACACTCTAATAAACACCAATATCATACAAGCAGCGCATTCAACAGGCATCAGTCGAGTCCTATCTTCACTCAGCACATGTGCATTTCCAGATGTCGTAAAGGAATATCCATTCACTGAAAAAGATATTTTCAACGGTCCTCCTGCTAAAACCAACTTCTCATACGGATACACCAAGCGAGCGCTACACGTTCAGACTTTATCATATCGAAAACAGTATGGGTTGAATTATTCTACTTTCTGCCCATCTAATATATATGGTCCAAGCGATCATTTCGATACTGAGAAATCTCACTTTGTTCCTGCCTTGATATCAAAGCTGGTAAAAGCAAAGGACGGGGAGACTATAGAACTATGGGGAACTGGAAGCCCGAAGAGACAGCAACTCTATGTTGACGACTTGGCAGAAATTATTCCCATACTTTTAGAGAAGCACAACTCAAGTATACCATTGATTGTGGCTCCAGATGAGAACTTCAGTATAAAAGAAATGGCAGAGATTGCAAATAATAAAATTGAAAAGAATGTAGAAATAAGATATAATGGTAATCTAGATGGACAGTATCGCAAGGATGGCTCCAATAAGCTATTCATAGAACTAGTCGGAGGGTACAAATTTACCTCATTCGACTCTGGTGTTGAGAAAACCATACAATGGTATTTGGAGAATAAACAATGAAAACAGCATTTGTAACAGGAATAACAGGACAGGACGGATCATATCTGGCAGAACTCCTTTTATTCAAAGGCTACAAAGTCGTAGCCATGAAGCGCAGAACATCTCTGATAAGCACAGACAGGGTAAACCACTTAATGGAAAATGAAAATTTCCACATGGTATACGGAAACCTAAACGATTCAGGATGCCTACATAGACTCCTTCTCGAACACAAACCAGACGAGATTTACAACTTAGCAGCACAGTCACATGTTAGAGTATCATTTGAAACACCAGAAGAGACAACTGAGTTCGTCGCAATGGGAACTCTCCGCCTCTTGGAAGCATTCAGAAACACTTGTCCAGAAGCCCGCTTCTATCAAGCGTCATCGTCAGAGATGTTTGGAGATAATCCAGAGAACCCTCAAAACGAAACAACTAGACTGACTCCAGCAAGTCCATACGCTTGCGCCAAAGTCTACGCCCACAACCTTTGTAGAAACTACAGAGAAAGCTACGGGCTACACATCTCCAGCGGAATCCTATTCAACCACGAGTCACCACGCCGTGGAGAGACATTTGTAACACGCAAAATAACCCTTGCAGCCGCCCGTATAAAATTGGGCTTGCAGGACAAGCTTTATTTAGGCAACCTCGATGCTAAGAGAGACTGGGGCTTTGCAGGAGACTATGTAGAAGCAATGTGGTTAATGTTGCAGCAAGACACACCAGATGATTATGTCATCGCCACTGGAGAAACTCATTCAGTAAAAGAGTTCTTGGATGCTGTGTTCGAACACGCTGGACTTGATGTAAACGAGCACGTAGAGATATCCGAGAGACTATTTCGCCCACACGAAGTTCCACTCCTTCTCGGAGATCCATCAAAGGCGGAACAGGCAATGGGATGGAAGCCAAAAGTCAAGTTCAGCGGACTTGCTAAAATGATGTATGAATCGGATTTAGAGCTTGCAGGGAAAGAGAGTGTTTGAAGTTGGCTCTTTTATAAAGTGGCTCGAACCTTATGCCGATGGGATAGTCAAAGACGCAGGCACTGGAATTGTTCTGAAAGTATTCTCTCACGATTTTTATGGAAGAAAAATAATGACTTACGAAGTATATCGTACAAAATATAATGATAAAATGAGATTCGAGGAATACGAATTGGAGGAAATAGATGACTAAAATAGAGAAACCGTGGGGATATGAAATTCACTGGGCAAAAACAGACAACTATGTCGGAAAGCTGCTGTTCATTAATGCAGGGCATCGCCTCTCGAAGCAATATCACGAGGTAAAAGAGGAAACTTTATATGTCCTCAGTGGTATTTTATACAACTACGATGAGCACGACACGCCAATGAAAATACTGCCAGGTGAGTCATTTCACGTCAAACCAGGTCAGATACATAGATTCGCAGCAGATTCTTGCAGCGTTGAGGTAATAGAAGTAAGCACTCCACATCTTGACGACGTTATACGACTCGAAGACGATTACTCCCGAGAGTAATAAAAATATCACTTGACTAATTATTTTTAGTGCTTATTATTATATGATATTATAAATGTTAACTATATCATGTTATAATAAACTTACAAACAAACACAAGGAAGACAATATGCAACTTTCACCCCAAGCACTCGGCGCAGTAATGATGGCGCTACAAAACTCACTTATGAATCAAACAGATATTGTTCCTGTCCTACAGGGATTCAAATTTATGGATTCGCCCGCTGGACTCATTGTGGCTAATTCTCCTGTTGTAGAAGTCGATACACAAAACGAAGACGACACAGCGGACGCAACCTCTGTATTTCAAGAATTCACAGAGTAGTGCCGAGATACATATACAAATGCCAGAGTTGCGAGAATGAATTTGAAGTCTCACACTCATTTGGCGAAACAGTAGACACCTGCTCCAAAGAAGATTGCAATAGTACCGAGGTAAAGAGAATACCTCAGTTCATAAATCTAGCTAAGAAGCAGGACGTCGAAGCGCAAGTTGGCTCAATCGTAAATCAACATATTGAAGAAGCGAAAGAAGAAGTCAAAACATATAAA
>JACAFS010000065.1 GCA_013378385.1 Nitrososphaerota archaeon
AGTGTGAATCCAAACAAAGCATTGCACATTGGACATGCAAGAAATTTATTCATAGGAGATACATTAGCAAGAATGCTAAGATTCACAGGACATGATTTGACAGTAATGAATTACATTGATGACTCAGGATTACAGGTAGCGGATATAATTGTAGGTATGAAATATGCAGGATTTAATGAAAAACCAGAAAATGATATGAAATTCGACGAATATGCCGGAGATAAAATATATGTGAAGATAAATGAACTATATGAAACAAGAAAAGAATTAGTAGAAAAAAGAGAATATGTATTAAAACAATTAGAAAAAAAATCAGAAATAAGACAATATGCAAAAGAAATAACAAATAAAATATTAAAAGCGCAATTAGAAACAGCAAAAAGACTAGGTGCAGAATATGATTTGCTAGTATTTGAATCAGATATAATATTCTCAGATGGATGGAAAGAAATTTTTGAAAAAATGAAAGATGAGAATATAATAAAATTAGAAAAAGAAGGAAAATTAAGCGGGGCATGGATTATTAAAACTACATTTAAAAATGAAACGGACAAAGTAATAATCAGAAGCGATGGCACCTCTACATATATTGCAAAAGATATAGTCCTAGCTGCATGGAAAATTGGAATAATTGATGAAATCTTTAATTATGAAGTGTTTGATAGCCAGAATAATAAATTATTATCTTCAACATTAAACAAAACTGATAATAAAACTAAATTTACAAACAATTCAAAAGCAATAACATTAATTGATGCAAGGCAAAGTCGATTGCAGAAGATTATTAAAGAGATATTGAATAGATTTAATGAAAACGAAGATAGAACATATGAACATCTTAGCTATGAAATTGTGTCATTAAGTAAAGGAACTGCAGAGACATTAGGAATAAAAACAGAAGATAAGAAAATTATTCAGATGTCTGGAAGAAAAGGAATGTACATTAATGTAGACAATACATTGAATATTATTAAGAACAAAGTATATGAAGAAACTAAATTAAGAAACTCAAAAGAAAATGAAGATTGGATAAGGAATACCGCTGAAATCATTTCAGTAGCTTCCTTTAGATATGAATTATTAAAAAATGATTTAGATAAAATTATCATATTTGATTTAGAAGATTCATTAAGATTAGATGGTGAAACAGGTCCGTATTTACTATATACATTTGCCAGGGCTACAAGTATATTAGAAAAAGCAAAAGATCAACCTAAAATAGAATTTATTGAAGATATTCACAGGAATCTTTCCTTAAAGCATGAAATTGAATTGATAAAGAATATGTCTAAAATTGATCTAATTATTGAAGAATCCGTGATAAATATGTCGCCAATGAGAATAGCAAAATTCACCTATAATTTATGCAATTTATTCAATTCATTTTATGAAAAGAGTCCAGTATTGCGCGAAGAAGACAAAGATATAATGAATGCAAGGCTTCATCTTGTGAATTCATTTAGAGATTCATTAGAGATATTATTTAATTTATTAGGAATTGAATACTTGAAAAGGATTTAAAAAAAAAAGAGAAGTTATGGCATTTTGCCATAACTCTGTTATTTACATAATTTTAATAAAAACGCATTACCGCGTTATTTTCATTAAAGATTTATGCTTTACCGATTATTCTATATGCATCTATTCCTGATGGAGCTTTTGACACTGCAAATCTGCGTCCACTTTTTACAACAATGCTATATTTAGTAGAATTAAATTTCTGACGTCCTTTGACATCATAGAAGTTCAATTCTGGGCTATTTCCTGCATCATTGTTGGAATTGGATTTTAATATTCCCATAATACCCATATTATTGAAATGGAAGTTTAGGTTTAATTCGAGTTAAGTGAAGAATATTCAACATTTAGGTTAGTTAAACTAACCTAATTTTACAAAAATTTTATCATATTATTTAGATATTTCACGACGCACATAGTAAAAGATTAGTTATAGTATATGTTATTGAAGATATGCAAGATTTGAGATTTCTACAAGAATTAGATCGCAGTATAATATCAGTTGTTAAAGACTATGCGCATCCAAATAATTTTCCTGAATTTGTTGAAATATTAAAGGAATTAGAATTAATTGAAAAAGGAATAGATAAAGGATATTCGGATATAGGAATTAATAATTCTGAATTATCCAACATGATTAATAATCAAAATGAAATCAGAATAAATCTTAATGAGAAATTAACCAGTTATGATTCAAAAAGTAATAAAGAAAATCTATTTGCTGAAATAAAGAAATTAATTAATAATTATGTAGATAATTATAATAATATTAGAGATTACATAAAAAATAATGCCACAATAGATACAAAAAAAGATACAATTTAATCAAAATTAGGTATAAATCGGTTTAAATATTAAAAATATAATAAACAGACATGGTTCTGCCATTAAAGAACGTAATTTATGATTTAATCAAATCTGAAAAGAATACAACGGATGTAGAGTTGATAAAATTACTAAAAAAGCAAAACATAGAGACGAGTAAAAATGACATTAACAAAGTATTATTGCATTTAGAGATATTGAATTTAATATCAGTAAGATGGATGGGTAAAAATTCAAAAAGAATTGAATTATCAGAGAACAGAGATCAAGCATCAAATGCTCTATGGTAAGAATATATATTAGATAATATACATTTGATTAAAATGCAAGTAATAATAAAAAATTTAGTTAAAGATATTTTACCATTAGTATTATTCATATTTATAATTGGAGGAATTTGGATTGGAGGAACTACAATAATTCAAAATGATACACCATTCTTTGTTGTAAGTAGTGGAAGTATGAAACCAATATTGCAAGTTGGGGATATAATAATTGTAAATGGAAGAAATCATTATAATGAATTAGAAGTAGGAGATGTAATTGTATTTACATTACCGACCGATTCAAAAAGAGTAATTGTTCATAGAGTTAATTCAATAAATGAAGAAGGAGAAAAAGGAATAGAAATTAAAACTAAAGGAGATAATAATCCGAAAGTTGATGGATGGACAGTTCTTGAAAAGGATTATATTGGAACAGTAATTACATCAATTCCATCAATAGGAAAAATAACCATATGGTTATCACCTCCAGTCAATTATTACATTATATTTTTTGTTGTATTAATTTTATTGACAAATGAAGTAAAGAAAAAATAATATTAAATCAAATATTATTAATCAAAAATTATTATACTTAAATAGATTGATTTGATTTTTGAATTATAGAATTATGGCAGAAACAATACCAAAAATTAAAGTTGAGAATGTAGTTGCATCAGCAACAATTAATCAACAAATAGATTTAATTGAAATAACCAAAAAATTTACACATGTAGAATATAATCCAAAGCAATTTCCTGGATTAGTTTTTAGAATAAAGGATCCAAAAACTGCTATATTGATATTTAATTCGGGAAAAATGGTTTGCACAGGCGGTAAATCTGAAAAGATGGCTAAAATTGCTATAAAGTCCGTAGTATCCAGCCTTAAAGAAAAAGAAATTAAGATTGAAAAGAGGGCAATAGTCACTATTCAAAACATAGTAGCATCAGTAGACTTGGGCGGAAAGATAGATTTAGAGGAAGCAGCGAGGCAGTTATCAAACTCTATGTATGAGCCAGAACAATTTCCTGGGTTAATTTATAGAATGAAAGAACCAAAAACAGTAATCTTGATATTTTCAAGTGGAAAATTAGTATGTACTGGGGCAAAAATAGAGTCGCAAGTCAAAAATGCAGTAAATAATCTTCATAATTTATTAGAAAAGAAGAATTTAATGTTGTATTAATCAATAACATTAGACAGAATCATATTTTTTTGTTTATCATCAATTATAGATTTCGAGAAGAGAACATTTGCAATGTCAATGATATTTGCGACGCTAGACAGTTTCATATTTAGAGAATTAAAAATTGAATGAGGCGTTTCCAATCTATCAATAAGAACTACTGCAGAAGAGACTTTTCCGCCTGAATCATGAATTATATTAAATCCATCAATTAAAGATGAACCAGTAGTAAATATATCATCAATCAGTAATACACGCGAATTAGCTTTAAGATTTCCCTCAAGGTTTTGTTCCCGGCCATAGTTCTTTTTTGATTTACGAATATATACATGGGGTTTGCCTAAAGAAATAGATACAGGGACAGAAAAAATTAAACCAGCAGTTGCAATGCCGCATATATAATCAAATGAATCAACGCCAATATTTTTTATCAAATTTATATAAGAATCAATAATAATTTTATAATATTCGGGATAACTCTGAATTAATCGAAGATCGAGATAATATGAACTAGATTTTCCACTACTCAACGTATATGTACCAAATTTAAATGATTGACAAACATTCAATGCGTCTACTAATTCAGTTATTTTGTCATCATTTATCAAAAGAGAATAACGCCAATATCAACTGTGATATTACATATTAAAAGCCTTTATAATGAAATCAATATAATAAAAAACCAAGTTGCCTGAAATATGGATTCCATATGGAGATGTAGAAATATCAGTAGATATAGATTCAAAC
>JACAFS010000066.1 GCA_013378385.1 Nitrososphaerota archaeon
GTAACTCCAGAAAACGTTGAAGACTTTCTGTTTCCACAAGCAGTAAACAAACTTTATGGTATTGGCCCAAAAACCCAATCAAAACTAGCTGAATATAAAATAAGAACAATCGAGGAACTTGCAAACAGCAAAAGGGAAATCCTTATCGATGAATTTGGCCAAAAATTTGGCGTTTATCTTCATGATTCAGCCCATGGAATTGATAATGAGCCAGTAAAAGATAAACCCGCAGATCAAATTGGACGCATCGTAACACTGAAAGAAGACTCGAGAGATATAGATACAATCTCCAAATCTCTCATTGATCTTTCTAAAGATCTATTCAATCAAACCCAAGAAAAGAAAATTACTTTCAAAACCGTTAGCATTTCTGCTATAATGGAAGACTTGACCATATACCAACGCAGCAAATCATTTGAAATCTTCCAGAATTCAAACGAAATAATTGCAGACACATCTCAAGAACTATTTAGGACTTTCTTATCACAGGAACCACGAAAACTGCGTAGAATTGGCGTCCGCGTGTCAAACTTTTCACAAACCAAGGGACAAACCAATCTTTCCTATTACTTTAACAGTTAAATCATTCAATTTATAATTATAACTATAAATTATGAAAAATTATTACAGTGAATCTGAAGGTTCAGTAAGTCGAGGTCCTCCTCGAAGAGGAATATTTATTCTGTTAGCAGTAATTGCATTTTTCGTTTTGATTTCTACAATTTCACAATTAATTTCTTTTTACCTAAATGTACAAGAATTCGGTACCTTGTTTATTCGCCCATTCTATTACGCTGTGATTGGAGGACTTGTTCTAAGCATAATATCGTTCGTAAGAGTAGACGTGAAAAACAGACGATCAATTTTCTGGTGGGCCCTTAATAACGCAATTCCGATAATTAGAACTTCTAACACTGTCTCGCCAGGACAACCAAACTTAACCCAATTCAAAGACTTCCAACTTACTTTACCTAAATTTGCGATTTGGCAAGTCACAAAAATTCTGATTGCATCAATCCTACTTACAAACATTAACGTGGGAATGACAATTATTGGAATGACTGCGGGTTGGTCTTCTGGCATATCTCATTTGCCATATCTTTTTACATTGCCTTTCTTTGCACCGCCTTCCGACATGGCATTTGCACAACAAAACATCATACCGATGGTACCTGCACTCACGCTGTTAGTTTCACCGATACTCGGCGCACTTGGAACAAGATTGATTCTACTTGTTGGCATAACCCAACTTCTAAAAGCTGCATCGTCCACTCTTACCGAACTCGGTTCTGAATTTAAAAAATCAACAGCAGAAGGATTTGACGTAGGACCAGACCTTGCCAAAATAAAATTACCTATATCAACCATTGAAGCTTTGGTTGCTCTCTTCTTATTCTGGACTGCATTCAATATGTTCTTCCCATCATACATAGATTACAACTCCAAATTCGTAATTGCCGGCGTATTTCTTGCAGGTATTGCATTTGCAGCTTTTTCATATCTTGACTCGCCAAATACTAAGCGAATAATAAAACCGTCACAAATTAATTCAGTACGAATAGGAGCTATAATTCTCATTGCACTCCTCATCGGAGCATCTACGGGTGTGCAAGGCAGTATAGCTGACACTAGAAAAGTTGAATGGAACGGACCGTACTCCACACAAGAAATTGCAGTAAATAGATATCTCGCTAATCTTGAATCTGTCAAAGAAGTTCCATATAATTTCAGTTTATCCCCGTTGCCGCTAAATGAAATCAAACCCTACGTTCAAAAACATTCAGACGTTCTCGATACTGTTCGATTATGGGATCTTAAAGGCGCAGAAGCTAAACTAAAACCAGAAATCGGATTGATCCCATACGTCGACTTCCAAGACACAGATATACTGCGATTCAATGGATCGTTGTACTGGAGCGCATCTCTAAAACCAATCTTGCCAGAAACGGTCGAAGCCTCTAACAGATGGTATAATGAACACCTTGTCTACACCCACGTTCCAAACGGATTTCTTCTTCTTGATGGACACGACGGTAAAATTGTAGATACAGCAGATTTCTTCGATCAAAGAAAAATCTACTATGGCGAAGGAGGTCTTTTATCTGATGTTTGGTCTGCATTCCCAGCTGATAGACAGACCAGCGATGAATTGAACGGACATATGTACTCTGGATCAGGAGGCATAGACATTCCACCTCCATTAAGCTGGATATTTGAACCAAATTGGCTCTTGTCCAGACCATTTGAAACCATTCATACAATGCGATACAAAGACGTTCACGAAAAAATGGAGTTGCTATTCCCGTATTTCTTCTATGAAATCAACGGCAGACCGATAGATATGTACCCTGTAACAGACGGTAAGGAAACCTATTGGCTTATGCCACTGATGACTGCGCATGAAACCGACCGAGTTCCATGGAGCCAAGACAATTATTTCGTACGACATGTTGGATATTCCCTAATCAATACCTACGATGGAGATATTTCCCTGTATATAATAGGAGATGATTATTACAGCGATCTATTCAAATTACTTTACTCAGATTATATTGAAGAAGACGTTCCTGACTGGCTAAAAGAACAAACACGATACCCCGAGGAACTATTCAATTATCGCGTTGACATGTACAATTTCTATCACATTACCGACGCTGCAACATTCATCGAGGCACGAGAATTCTTTGAGACACCTGCTGGATTAGACACCTATTTCATTGAAGCAAAGCCACCAGGCTTCGAAGAAAACAAATTCATAGGGCTGCTTTCTTTGCAACTCAGAGGTTCGCCTGGGCAAAACCTCGCAGGATATATGATAATCGAAAACGACTTTGATACCCTTGGAGATATGACGTTCTTTGAAGTTCCATTGGATGCAAGCACAAAACTTCTAGGTCCAACAGCTATACTCGAGGCGCTAGAACGTAATCCTGATTTTGCAACACTTAGAACATTACTTAGAAGTCCGCGAGTAGGAGATAATATCCTTTACAGAGTCGGCGATCATGACGTATACTTCCTACCTGTATATACCGCCGGTGCCGGTGGTGTGGTTACACAACTGGGTACCGTAGCAGCCGTTGGAGCAACCTTCACAGGCGAATACTATATAGGATTTGGCGACACTCCTGAAGAAGCATTTGAAGAGTTCCTGATTGAATTGAGTGGAGTTGAAAGCAACATACGGCGCGAAAGCATTGTTCCCGTATCTGTAGACAAAGATACTGAATCGCAACTTGTTGATTCACTCACTGCTAATGGCGTCAACGTTGTTCGTCCTGATGAAATACCTTCATTGTTCAAATTCAATGAACACCGACTTGATTCAACCGAAGACGTTGCTACCACACAAAATGCCATAGACGAGTTTATCAGTAAATGGGTCACTCCATACGATGTTACTCGAGTTTACTATTGGGAAGACGATGAAGCAATCAACTATGGTTCAGTGATTACGATAAACGGAGTATCAGAACTTCACTATATCTCAATTGCAAAATAAATTTGCTTGATTACGAATTATCATCTAACACGCTTTATAGTACGCATTATGTCATCATATAATGCATAAAGTACCATCAAAACCGAAAACCCAAGAAATCCCCTTGCAAACATCAGAGTAACTTCAGCATTGTCATTCAATGCCTGGAGTCTTTCATTTGAATACCGCGGCCCGAGTCCAGCCCGTGAATCTTCAATTATCTTCAAAATATCAGCAATCTGACCCATTGCAGATTGATATGCAAGAATACCTAACACCAGTGAGACTATTCCAACCGCCAACGTAATTCTTTTCAATTAAAAAATTGTTGAACTCTGAGTAATATATAGATTGGTTTTGGTTTGTTAATTTATACTAACGGTAGGTAAATATTTTACTGCCAATCTTATATTGAATTCTACTGTTTTTTGAAATTAAACAATGAGTCCTGAAGAAGCAAGACGTATCTTAGGCGTTTCACCAAACGCAGGTATAAAAGAAATTAAAAAGGCCTATAGAGAGCTAGCATGGCAATTTCATCCAGACAGAGCAGGAAAAAATGATGTAAGAAGAAGGGCCTATGAAGAAAAATTTAAAAAAATAAACACTGCAAAATGTGCTTTAGAGGATTATTATGAGTCGTCGTCTTCTAATTCACAAAAAAGAAACGACAACACATCAAAAAATACTAATCAAGAAAATAAACAATGGGATTGGAAAAGAGAACGAGAAGAAAGACATAAGGAATACGATGAACGGGTTCGACGGGAAGAGCGAGAGAGAACGAGAAGAGCAAGAGAAAGAGCAACAAAAGCGGAAGATCAAGTACGAAAAGGCAAGACTATACTTGCAATTATTGCGATCATATCTGTTTTATTCATATTCAATCCGTTTTCAAACCAAACGGAAATTATAGAACCAGTGTCCATAATTGAAGAGCCTTCTGTAGTAGAACGAGTAATTATTGTTGAACCGCCTGGAGTAGAACAGCCTGTAGTAAAACAAGCCGTTGTGGATATACCACCCCCAGTGGAAGTGA
>JACAFS010000067.1 GCA_013378385.1 Nitrososphaerota archaeon
CAACCAGGCCCTGATTGGAATGCAACATACAGACCAGGTCCAAATCTCTTTGCAGCTGCAATTCTTAAACTAGATGCAGTTACAGGTGAAATTGACTGGGCATACCAGACAACAACAAGAGACCCATGGGACTATGACTGTTCATGGAACACAATTCTAGCTGAAGATATCGTAGTTAAGGGAGAACTCCGCGATAAAGTAGTAATCAAAGGATGTAAGAACGGAAGAGTTCACATTCTAGATTATGCTGACGGTGCACCGCTTCACATATTTGAATCAGTAAATACACGAAGAACACCATTCGCTGAATTATTAGACCCACTTAACGACGTTGAAATGGTACGAAAAACCGCTAACACATGTGACTCTGCACAGATTAAATATGCAGGTCATGAAGAATGTGGTAATAGACCATACTGGCTTAACTGCCCTGCAGTAGGCTGTTTAGAATCTGATATTACATATAACAGTGATCTAAACATGGTCTTCTTCAGTACATTCAATGAACCAAGATGGACTCAGGCCGGTAATGCAGTAGGACCATGCTCAGTATGTGGTATGGCCGCAAACATTCCACAACCTGAATCATATGACGTGCAGATTAATGCAACAATTAACGCATATGATGTCGACAGTGGCGTAAATGTTTGGAATTACTTCATTGACAACAGAGGATTCCGCGGTGGTACAATTACAACTGCCGATTTGGTATTCTTCTCTGGTGTTGACGGTACATCCCAAGCACTTCATGCTGAAACAGGCGAAGTCTTACATTCATTCAACATTGGTCAAGGATCTGTAGTCCAACCAAGTATTGGTGCAGACAGTGATGGAAATGTCAAACTATTCCGTACTGTCGGTGGCGCTAATTGGTTCGGCTTTGGAAACTTGGGAGTAGAATCAGTAACACCTGGTGCAATCTTTGCATTCGGTCTACCTGATAACATCCCAGAACCTCCAGCACCTGAGATCGTTGAAGTCGAAAGAGTCGTTGAAGTCGAAGTAGTGAAAGAAGTTGAAGTAATACAGGAAGTCGAAGTCGAAGTAGAAACAATTAGTCCAGTTTCATATGTTGCAATTGGATTAGGCGTAATACTCGTCGTCGTTGCTGGCGTACTTTACTCACGAACTAGAAACGCATAATAATCTAAGTTGCCCTTCGGGGCAACTTACAATTTTTTTTAAATCTAAAACGTTAATTATTGTTAATCATTATCATATTGATAATGAATTACGACGATATTCAGAAGTTATTTCTTGAAAAAGGATTTTTCTTTCCTAGCTCTGAGATTTATTCTGATGCTCCTGCAGGATTCTGGGATTATGGTCCTTTGGGCGTAAATTTCAAGAATAAATTCATTGAATCCTGGAGAAAGAATATCGTTCGAAGAGACAGTATGATTGAAATCGATGGCAGTCAAATACTATCGAAAAACGTATTTGTAGCTTCTGGACATCTTGATAATTTTTCCGACCCTATAGTTCGTTGCAATGAATGTAATTCTGTCTATCGCGCGGATAGGATGATTACTGATATATCTGGCGATATGATCTCTGAAAAATTATCTGATGCTGAATATGATGAAAAAATTAAATCGCTTGACATTAAATGCTTAAAATGCAAAAATTCATTGTCTTCCGTTTCTAGATTTAATATGATGTATGATGTTGGAATAGGTCCTAAAGGAGATGCTTCTTATTTACGACCTGAAACATGCCAAAATATATTTGTTGATTTTCTTCGTCTTTCAAAAACAATGAGAATCAAATTACCTATCGGCATAGCTCAATTTGGTAAAAGCTTTCGTAATGAAATATCACCTCGTCAGAGTCTACTCCGATTAAGAGAATTCTATCAAGCTGAGATTGAAGTATTCTATAATCCAAATAATGTAGATGTTTTGGATGAATTTTCCACAGTTTCCGATTGTATATTGAATATTCATAATTCTGACGATGAAATCATTACTGCTACTTGTAATGAATTAGTAAATCGCGGAGTTCTTCCAAATAAATTTATTGCATATTATCTTGGTTTAGTCCAGCAATTTTATACTCGTAATGGCCTTTCTCTAGAAAAAACCCGTTTCCGTATTCTTCCAGACGACGATCGCGCTTTTTATGCTACTCATTCTTTTGATTTTGAAGTTCTTACTTCAGTTGGATGGCTGGAATTAGTTGCATGTAACAATCGTACTGATTATGACCTAAGTAGACATCAAAAGATTAGTGGCAAAGACCTTCAGATTCTTGATAACGAGGAAAAAGTTCTTCCACATGTGTTTGAGATATCTATGGGAGTAGATCGCAGTCTATATTCTATAGTAGAAGAATCATACCACAAAGATGGCGATAGATTACTTCTTTCTCTTAAACCTGGATTATCTCCTTTTGACGTTGCTATATTCCCACTTTCTAATAAAAATGACCTTCCTTCTTTCTCAAAACAAATATTCAATGATCTTAAGTTGGATTTTCAATCATTTTATGATTCGTCAGGTTCCATTGGAAGAAGGTATCGAAGACAGGATGAAATCGGCACTCCTATGTGTATTACAATCGACTTTGATTCTATTGAAAATAACGATGTTACTATTCGTTATCGTGATTCCATGGATCAAATTCGCGTTCCTGTATCTGAGATTAAAAATAAATTACTAGAATATTATAATAATTAATATTGATAATCCAGAACCTATTGTGGTAGCTAATAAATTAACTATGTTATTATCTACAAATCCAAATCCGCTGATTAATCTATTATTCTTTTCATGATGAATCTGTAATTCTGTGAATTTTTTACATTCATCACAATAATATTGCGCTTGTATCGTTGCTCCTATGACACTATCAATAATTATTCCTAAGAATGCTCCAATCATAATTGCCATTATTGAATAATAATTAAATGAAAATCCAATTATCCAAGAAGAAATAGTAATAATAATTATTCCTATTATTGATGCAATTAATCCTAACAATGTTATTCCTCCAGATTTTCCTGTTTCTACTTCTTTAAAATTTGTAATTAATTTGGGCTTATTTGAACTTAATAATCCTATTTCAGTTGCTAATGTATCTCCTGTCGCAATAGCTATTGATGCAATAAATGCCGCTAAAAACGATTCAATGCTTGTAAAAAAATATAACGTTCCAAAAAGAGAAAAAGCAAAACCATTTGCAATTACATTTTCCCAACTTCTAATTCCCCCTTTTTCTTGTGCAATTCCTTTCTTTCGTTTTTGTTTAAATTTGAATCTTGTACAAATGAATCCTATAATAAAAAACTCTATTACTAAAATAAATCCTTCAATTCCTGTAACTAGATATATTAGATTTCCCATAAATATTGAACTTAGTGTTCCCTTAAAATCCAATATTTTTAATTTTAGTACAATTGTTGATGTTAGAATGACTATTATGATGAATATTAGATATTGTACATCTAGCAACATAGTAATTCTCAATTAATGCCTTTATATATAAAATTCTATAATTTCATTAATTTTTCTTTAATCTTATTCTCATTATCTCTTGTTAATCCCAATATGATTTTATCTTTATCTGCTAAATCTACTGCTAATTTATCAATTTCATCGGGCCCATGTAATATTACCATTCTAGGTTTTAATTGCGAAACTCTAATTGCTACTAGAGGAGAACGTCCTATTCCTACTCTAGTAAATATTAATACTCTTTCTGTCGTTGCGCCAAATATCTTGTAAAAGTCTATTCCTGATAACATGTATATCGTATTAATGCTATCTACTATTGTGTATCCATATATTTTCGTATCTAATCTATCATCGCCGTTTAATACATCGATATTAATTATCTTCTTTAATTTTTCTGCACTAATTGGTTTCTTGAATTCTCCAATTCCTAATATTGCTGAATGATCTTCTTTCAATAATCTATTTAACGTCTTATTATTTGATTTATCAATAATTACTAGGCCTTCTATATACCGCTTAATGAAAATAATTCCAGGTGAATACCTTCTGCCACTTTCATAATCACTTAATACAGACGGAGAAATTTTCATTTTCCCTGCCAATACTGTCTGTTTAATCTTTAATCGTTTTCTCCAGATTTTTAACATTTCACCTGGGTTATTACTAACTACTACATTTCCCGCAATCTTTGCTACAATGTCTAAATCTGTATTTTCCAATATAATACGTTAATCAGCGAAGTTTATAATATATGTTATTCTAATATCTCGTCATTTTCTTCAAGCCAAATTGCCCATGCATTTAGTTTTCTGAGTTGTGTTTCTCTTGTTTTATTCTCTTTAACAACTTCGAAATATGTTTTTCCTAACTCATTTAATTTTATTTCAATTAATTTATTCAATATTTTCATA
>JACAFS010000068.1 GCA_013378385.1 Nitrososphaerota archaeon
CAGGTATGAACATGTTACGGCAAGGGGATTCTATACAGGATATAAAAGAAAAAGAAGAGCAGGATGAGAAAGAAAGAAGGCCGCCCGAGGAGTTTCATGTTGATGCAGTAAGCAAGTCTGTATACACACCTGCTATGTTGAACATACAGTTAGGGGACACAGTAACCTGGACAAACATTGATTCAGAAGTCCATACGGTATCTAGTGCAAATGTTACTTCCGATGGCGGAGTATATTTTCATGAGACTTTGCTGCCAGGAGAAACTTATAGTGTTACTTTTGACACTCCAGGAACGTATTTCTATTCATGTATGATCAAGTTTCACGGAATGACAGGAATAATTAGAGTTTCCTGATCAACTGAGCTGCTTGCGTTTATAGAATAACACAGATATCATTAATCCAATTATGGTGTACATTAGGAAGACCCCTATACTTAGGTTAATTTCAGGAATGAGATTGACAATAGTTTGCGACTGTCCAGGAACAAGAAGGGACGGAATGTCTATGACTGAATCTTTAGGATAAGGAACTTCGAAGATGTATATAATAATTCCAGCAGCGTATGTAAGAGACCACCAAGGTTTAATCTCAGCTAGTACCAAGAAATATTCTATCAATCCCATTACTATGAACCAGAGAAAGATGAATGCAATATTAGACATGTTACTTCGTTTGAATAATGAACTTAGTGCGAATGACGTTGACAGCAATCCTATACTAAACAACGATGCGAAAACGAGTGAAAGAAGTACGTTTTCTGGTATGGCAGAGTGTTTAGCGTATGAAAAAATTGAAGCTAGTATGTAAAACATAATGTTGAAGGATGTTATTGCTATAGATGCAGCTACGAATTTAGCGAAGAGAAAGCTTGTTCTAGATATTGGGTTGATAAACAAGGTATATCCTGTTTTGTTTTCGAAATCATTGGTTAGAGAGTCTCCTCCAAACATTATGACGTTAACGAGACTGAGTGTAAGGACGAAGTTCACAAAGATTTGATAGTCATTGACAACGCCGCTGTCGCTGTAGATCTGAGAGATAAACGAATCGAGAACAAAATTTGTTAGTAAATATATTAAGAGTGGAACAGTAGCAGTAAGGATTAAGGCAGCCCGAATCTTGCGACTGCGTAGAAACTTAATGAGTTCAAACTTTATCACATCCTGAAATTGCTTTCCGCGGTTGATTTTAGTGCGTTTCATGGTTATCTGACGGACTCCGTTATGGTTTTTAGATATATTTCCTCGAGATCGTCTGTTTTGAATTTCTTCATGATGTTCTTCATTGTATCTGAGAAAAGCACTTGGCCCTTGTCGATTATAGCAAGAGTATCGCAGATTTCTTCGATTTCACCAATGAGATGCGAGCTAAAGAATATTGTTTTTCCCTCTTTTGTCAGGTCCTTGAAGACATTACGAATTTCTGCCATTCCGCGCGGGTCAAGACCGAAAGTAGGTTCATCAAGGAGAAGAATAGGCGGTTCATGGAGTAATGCTTGTGCAATCGCTAGCCTTTGTTTCATTCCTCTAGAGAATGTCCCAATTTTTTTGTCTGACCAATTGTCCAAGCCAACAAGTTTGAGGAATTTATTTGAGTTTCTGGAGATTTTGTCAGAATTCATTCCTCGCAGTCTTCCGAAATAGTCCAATGTTTCTGAAGGAGTTAGTGATGGGTAGAATTCAGCAGATTCCACAACAGCGCCAATCTGTAACAACGCTTCATGTGGTTCTTCTAATGCATTGATATTGAAGAAATGTGCTTCGCCAGATGTTGGTTTAATCAGAGATGTAAGAATTTTCAACGTTGTGCTTTTTCCAGCTCCGTTAGGTCCTAGAAAAGCAAAAGCTGATCCTTTAGGAACGTCTAGTGTAAGATTGTCAACGGCGGTAATATCGCCAAAAGTTTTTGTGAGGCCTTTGATTGATATCGCATTGCTCATTGTATAGTTTTCCACTAGACAAAGTTATAAATTAGGAGGTCAAATTACTCGATATGGAAACACGAGTAATCGGAATGATTATACTTGCAGGAGTAGTTGTTCAACTTAGTCTAGGATTTTTAGGTCTAGTAACACCTGTAATGATGGCTCCTATAACAATAGCACATGTAGTAATCGGAGTCGGAGGGTTTGGTGCAACGTTATTCATGACCAACAAAGCGTTGAAAGTTTCTACAACTCCAATAACCAAGTACGTTATGATCATAGCATCTTTGGTTATTTTAGGTCAACTCGCAACAGGATATATGCTGCTAGCAGGAATGGGCAATCTACTTATTTCTCATACAATGAGTGCATGGTTAATACTTGCGTTATTTGTAGGACACGCTGGATATGCAATGTACTACGCTAAGAAACAGAAACAATAGACTAGTTTTTTCTTCTAACTGAGAGATCTTTTTTTAATAATTCAGTTTTTTCGTCGCTCCAGCATTCGCTAATGTTATCGCAGTCCACATCAGTGCATGTCTGCTTGAGTGACTCTACTTCCTTATCGATTGCTTTGGTATTTGACAAGTGAGAGATAATGCGGGATTGTTACTTATTAGCTTGAAATTATTGAGGCCGGCCGGTAGTAACTTTAGACTTTATCAGATAACAGTTAGCGAGTTGTATACTTGATTATGAGCGGCTTGAATAATCTAACAAGCAAATGGAAGGGCAACGAAGACTCGCAGCTCTTGGTACTTGGAGGCATGTATGTAACATACAGCATGTTGACAGGCAGCTACAACCAGGCAATCAATGCAATGGCTTTGATTGGAGCAGTCTACGGACTATCTTTCATTTGGAACAGAATTTAGTAGTGGTTTTAGTCATCAGGAAAAAATGACGGAACCACTTTTATTTTTTTAAATCAAGATTCGTTTTATGCAGACATTTTTACCATTATGAATATTATTCTAGATCGATAAGTTAATTATCTTAAGTTTCAGAGTGTTAATCAGTAACAATGGAAGATATAATAGATAAACCAGCATTATCGGTCAATGGTTTTATTGTACTTGGTTCAATGATTGTTTTATCATTAGTAATTATTGGAGCAGGTAGAGAAGTAGCCATTCCATTTGTTATTGTTTCAATTCTCATAGTGGCATCAGGATTTACTGTGATAAATCCCAATGAAGCGCGGGTTTTGACATTCTTTGGACGTTATATGGGAACGGTCACCAAAAACGGATTGATTTGGACAGTTCCTGTCACGCAAAAACAAAAAGTCTCATTAAGATTCATTAATTTCACATCGCCAAAACTCAAAGTAAACGATTCAAACGGCAACCCTATTGAGATTGGGTCGGTAATTGTATGGCGTGTAGAAAACGCAGCAAAAGCTATTTTCACGGTTGATGCATACCAGGAATTCATTTCCAACCAAAGTGAAATTGTAATACGATCTATCGCCGCACAGTATCCATACGATGCAGAAGGCAAGATATCATTACGTGGACACACAGGAGAAATTACTGAAAAACTCGTAGGCGAACTACAAGAAAAACTTCAGATTGCAGGAATTCTAATCAAGGACGCCAAGATTTCTCACTTGGCTTATTCTCCCGAAATCGCTGTTGCTATGCTTAGACGTCAACAGGCAGAAGCCGTATTATTCGCACGACGACGCCTAGTTGAAGGTGCACTTGGTATAGTAGACGATGTATTGGAACACTACAATAAACAAGACATTATTCTTTCCGACGAACATAGAATAGAATTAATCAACAATCTTCTTGTCACGCTGACATCTGATAGAGAAGCTAATCCAATAGTAAACGTAGGAACTTGATTACCTTCTAGAATATAATCCAGTAAGTTTTGCTTCTCCGAGAACATGACCGTCTATTTTGTTATGCAAGTCACGGAGATTATTAACTGAATCCAATTGTATGTCTAATGCATATAGAGTGAATATGTATCTATGAGTTCCAGATGGAGGGCAAGGGCCACCATAAGGCGCTCGTCCAAAACTGTTTCTTGCTTGTTTACTTCCTTCGGGAACTGAATCTATTTCTATGAATGTAATGTCGGGACTAATATTGTAAACGATCCAATGAGTCCAACCACCTGGCACTGGTGCGTCAGGATCGTGCATTTCAAGTGCAATCTCCACAGTACCCAAAGGTACATTGAACCATGCAAGATGTGGAGATATGTCAATGCCATCGCAAGTGAATCGAACAGGAATTCTTTCTCCATCTTTGAAGCAATCACTTTTTATAGAAAAGACTTCATCAACAAGTTCTTCATTTACACACTCTGGTTCTGGCTCAGGCTCTGGTTCTGGCTCAGGCTCTGGTTCTGGCTCAGGCTCTGGTTCTGGCTCAGGCTCTGGTTCTGGCTCAGGCTC
>JACAFS010000069.1 GCA_013378385.1 Nitrososphaerota archaeon
CCAGCCGAAGCACCAGCCGAAGCACCAGCCGAAGCACCAGCCGAAGCACCAGCCGAAGCACCAGCCGAAGCACCAGCCGAAGCACCAGCCGAAGCACCAGCCGACGATTCTCAGAATCTGTCTGATATTAAGGAATGAATAAATTATGACTAAAAGTAATATCCAAAGTTATAGAAATATGTCAGAAGATGAATTACTTGAAAAACTAACCTCTCTGAAAATTGAACATTCTCAAATTAAATCTAATATTCAACGAGGTCTGATTAAAGAAAATCAAGGTAAAGTTCGACCTGTCAAAAAAGACGTTGCTCGTGTTTTGACCGTATTAAATGAATTAAGGAATGATAAAAATTGAATACTTCATATGATTTAAAATATAATGAGCTTATCGGTCGTACTCTGACTGTTGTTTCTTCCACCGATTCTTCATTAAATGGCGCTAGTGGGTTTGTTATTAATGAAACAAAAAATACTTTTCACATTCTTGATAATAAACGTAAAAAAGTTATTCCAAAATCTCATTGTGTCTTTAACTTTACTAATAACCCTGATTCTATAAATGGTAAAACTTTAATCGGAAAACCACAAAACCGTTTAGCAAAGGTGCGCAAACTATGAAAAATATTGGATTAAATATTGAACAACCTACTACTGATTGTGATGATCATCACTGTCCATTTCATGGTCAAATCTCTATTCGAGGTAAATTAATTCAAGCTAAACTTATCAAAACTAAAGCTCGTCGTACTGCTGTTGTAAGAATAGAATTCTTTCATTATGTAAAAAAATATATGCGTTATGAAAAACGTAGAAGAAACATCATTGCACATATCTCTCCATGTCTTAATGTTAACGATAATGATTCTGTAACTATTGGAGAATGTAGACCTCTCTCTAAAAATGTTTCTTTTGTAGTTCTTGGGAGGGTTAATTAATAATGCCAGCTAAAGCAAAAATTCAAGTCGCTTCTAGGCGATATATTACTAGAGCATTACCTGTAGGCGCAACTATTGTGTGCGCTGATAATAGTGGAGCACGAACACTCAAAATTGTTATGGTACAAGGATGGAAAGGCCGTTTAAGCCGTTTACCAGCTGCAACCGTAGGTGACCAAGTTACCGTTGTAGTTGAAAAAGGACCTCCTGAATTACAAAAACAAACATTTCCTGCTGTAATTATACGTCAAAAGTATGCAGTTCGTCGACCAAATGGTTCAAGGATTACATTTGAAGATAACGCTGCAGTAATTATCACGCCTGAAGGCGAAATGAAAGGAACTGATATCAAAGGCCCTGTTGCTTCTGAAGCAGCTGAAAGATGGCCACGTGTATCAAATGCTGCAAATACAATTGTTTAGGTGATGTTATGGTAAAAAGATCTAAAATTATGAAAGAATATTATAATGCACCTCAACATATAGTTTCTAAACGTATTAGTGCTTCTTTGTCTGATTCTTTACAATCTCAATATAACACAAAAACTGTTCGACTAAGAAAGAACGACGTTGTAAAAATTCTTAGTGGCGAATATAAAAATCTTGATGGAAAAATTACTCATGTTTATCTAGCTGAAGGGATGATATCTGTTGATGGAATTACTAGAGAAAAACTTGCTGGCGGTACAACTCCAGTTAAAATTCACGCATCTAACGTTATGGTGACCTCATTGGATCTAAAAGATCCTAAACGTAAAACAAAATTAGAAAGGTGAAATATATGGGAAAAAAATCAGGTTCTAAAATATTAAAGCGTACAATGTCGCCAAACTTCTGGCAAATTGAAAGAAAAAATAAACGGTTTGTTACAAAACCTAGTTCTGGCCCTCATCCTTCTAAATTGAGTATTCCTCTTACTGTATTACTTCGTGATATTCTTAAACTTACTAAAACATATTCTGAAACTAAAATTATTATTGGAGCAGATCAAGTAAAGATTGACGGACGTATAAGAAAAGATCCAAATTACCCTGTTGGCCTAATGGACGTCATTGAAATTGCAAAAATAGATGCGATATATCGACTTGTTCCATCTAAAAAAACCCTTACTCCTATCTCTATCCCAGATAATGAACGAAATACTAAATTATGCAAAGTAATCAATAAAAAATCTATAGATAAAGATACTTTCCAGTATTCGTTACATGATGGACGAACACTTAAAATTAGTTCTTCTACTAATGTTCCTGTTGGATCAACATTTAAAATAGAATTACCATCACAAAAACTCGAGAAAATTATTGAATTAAAAACAGATAGTCTCATTGTTCTTATTGGAGGACAAAATAAAGGATTAATTGGCACCGTTAAAGGAATCAATGAATCATCATTCTCTCGTCCAGAGATGCTTGATGTTACTGCCAATAACAAAACAATTGAAGTTAATTCTGATCTTGTTATGGTTATTGGTGAAAAAACTTCAGAAATAAATATACAAGGAACTGAATAAAATGTCTAGTCAAATTAATCAAGTAAAACTTTGTAAAATTGTTATTAATATTGGCGTTGGTAAATCTGGCGAACCAATAGAGCAGGCCAAGCGAATTATCTCAGAAATTTGCGATCAAACTCCTGTTACTACTTATGCTAAGAAATCATATCGTGAACTTGGTGTTCAGAAGAATTCTCCTATTGGTGTAAAAACTACTTTAAGAAAACAAATTGCAGAAGACACCTTAAAGAAATTACTTGCTGCTTGTGATAATAAAGTCTCCAAACGTTCTTTTGACTTAACTGGCAATTTTTCATTTGGTGTTAAAGAACATATTGAAATTCCTGGTACAAAATATGATCCTCAATTAGGTATATGGGGAATGGATGTAGCTGTCTCTTTAGAAAAAACTGGTTATGGTGTAAAAAGAAGACAGATACGACCTAGTACTGTTGGAAAAAGACAACAAGTCAGTCAAGAAGAAGCAATTACCTTTGCAAAAGAAAATTTCGGAGTTAATGTGGAGGAATAAATATGGTAATAAAAATTAAACAAAGATATCCAACTTGGAGACATAAGGACGGTTCATTTAGAAAATTCGGTAAAGGCGCACGATCATGTGTTCGTTGCGGAAGATATTCTGGCATAATTCAAAAATATGATCTTAATCTGTGTAGACAATGTTTTAGAGAACAAGCTGTTAAAATAGGATTCCGTAAATACGATTAGGTGATATAGATGCCCGCACTCAATACTCTTGCTAATCTCTTTTCAAACCTTCAAAATGCTGAATTAAGAAACAAACATGAATGTTTGGTTATTCCGTCTTCCAAGTTAATTGTTGATACTCTCAATACTATGAAGAAAAATAATTATATCGGCGAATTTGAAGTTATTGATGATAAATTGGGTGGTAAAATTCGAATACAACTTCTTGGTAAAATTAATAAATGTGGTGTTGTTTCTCCACGTTTCTCTGTTGCTAAATCTGATTATTCATTATGGGAAAGACGTTTTCTACCTGCTGTAGGAATAGGAATCTTGCTTGTATCTACATCAAAAGGCGTTATGACTCATACTGACGCTGTAAAATTAAATGAAGGAGGAAGATTATTAGGATATGTCTATTGATCGCAGTTCTTTAACTAGAGAAATTATTCTTCCTGAAGGTGTTAGTGCTCAATTTACAGAAGACCTTCTTACAATTACTGGACCATTAGGTTCTACCTCAAAAGATTTTAGATTAATTCGCGCTAAATTAAACATTGATTCAAATAAAATTACTGTTGAATCTCTAGGATCAAGAAAGAAACAACGTGCAACATTTGGTACTACTGTCGCTCATGTACATAATTTAATTATTGGTGTGACTGAGGGATATACGTATAAACTCAAAACTGCCTTTGCTCACTTCCCGATGTCGGTAAAAGCCGAACCTGGAAAAATCGTTGTTGAAAATTTCTATGGAGAACGAGGTAATCGTATTGCAAAAATTATTGGAGAATCTAATGTATCCGTTAAAGGCGACCAAGTAATCATTTCTGGTATTAATATTGAAGAAGTTTCACAAACTGCCGCTAATCTTGAACAATCTACCCGTATAAAGAACAAAGACTTGCGTGTATATCTAGATGGCATCTATTTATTTCAAAAAGGGAGAGGTAAAGAATGAGTCAAGATAATAATGATAATGTAAATATAGAACCTGAAGTAAACGCTAAACCAAAGGCTGCTAAACCAAAGGCTGCTAAACCAAAGGCTGCCGCTAAACCAAAGGCTGCTAAACCAAAGGCTGCTAAACCAAAGGCTGCTAAACCAAAGGCTGCTAAACCAAAGGCTGCCGCTA
>JACAFS010000007.1 GCA_013378385.1 Nitrososphaerota archaeon
TGGAGATGGTTTTCCGTACCTCCATCAGGAGGAGATCCTGAATGGGGATTAAATGACGTAAGTAAGGGTAATATCAATCCATATCCTGGAGATTGGGGAAACACTGATTTGATTGGAGGAGGAGCTGTCTGGAGTATGTTTGGAGTGGATCATGAAGAGAGAACAATATATTTCACAACAGGAAGTAGTTCTGGAGTATTTGACGCAGCATTAAGGCCTGGTCCAAATTTGTTTGCAAGTTCAATAATTGCATTAAATGTAGATAATGGAGAAATGAAATGGTATTATCAAGTTGTACCACATGACATAAATGACCATGAAGTTGGTTGGAGTGTAATTCTTGCAGAAACAGAAATTAACGGAGAAATGAAAAAAGTTGTAATGGCAGGTTCAAAAACAGACCATGTTTTCATTCTGGATGCCGATAATGGAAAGCCATTACATACGCCCCTTATGCTAGGAAATAATGCTTTCAATGTACCAAATGATGATGCAGGAAACAATGCAGATTTAACAATATCGCAGAGATCTTTAGTAGGCAAGTCATTTTGTCCTGGAGGAAACGGTGGAATTGAACATGCAGGAGCATTTTCATCAGGAATATTATACTACGTAAGTCAGAAAGTCTGTTGGACAGTTACAGAGGGACCGGTAGACTATAAAGGAAAAGATATTCAAGGATTCATTTATGGTTCGGTGCCAGGGGAAAGGCAGAATTCAACGTTGTTCTCAATTGATGTAAATGACATGAGTATTAATTGGGTATTTGAAATGCCAAACCGATATCAAAGTTCAGGAGTAATGGTCAGCGGAGGAGTAGTATACTTAGTAGACAGAGCTAGTGTAATGTACGCGGTAGATGTAGAAACAGGCAAGGAATTACGTAAGATACAATGGGGAGGATTAGGAGCTGGAACAGTCACATTAGGTGCAACGGCAAGAGGTGATATGATGTTATTCGTGCCATCTGGAGGAGGTCAAGTTGCTGCAAATACACCCGGAATAATTGCAGCTTTCAAGTTACCAGATGATGGAACAGGGCAAACAAACATAATTGGAGATGCTCAAGAAAATATATTCATATTGATTGCATTAGCGGCAGTAAGTATAGCAATTTATTCGGTTTACAAGAACAAAAATAGAGGTTGAAATGAACGAGGTATTAAGAAATAGTCACAGCGACGTGCGTTTTCTTAGTACAAAAATAACACCGTTTGTAACTGCGGCGGTTTTGTTATTTTTATTATTGCAGATTGTACAAAGTGCAGGTTTGTCTCAATCGCAAATTGGTTCAGAAGATGATCAATTTAGCAATAATGATGTTCCTTCAGGTTTTGGTGATGAGAATCTGTATACATTAGAAGTGAATATAATTTTAAAAGAAGAAGTTGAACCATATCTACGACCTGTCAATGAACAATTAGTAGAGATATTCTGGGATATGAGGGATTTAGAGACTCAGGAAATGAAGGAATTTACAGTTTCAGCGAATACCGACATAGATGGAAAAGCAGTGTTTGATTTATTTCCTGGAGAATATACATTAAGAATAGACTATAACGGAATTTCCAAGAATGAATCAATTATAATAAACCCAGGAAATGAAAACAACGTCGATTGGGTAATATCAAAATATGCATTGAAAGAATATAATTTAGAATTTAGAGACAGAAATGGAGGAATCATATATCCAGAAGAAACCATCAGAATGATATATACTGGACCGCCGCAATTAATTGATCCTTCTTCTATTCAATTATCTTCTGATTTAGACGGAATTAACTTAGTATTCAATGTAAAAGAAGTTACAAATAGAGCAGAAATTTCAATAATGGAGCTTAGTCCAAGAGAAAGTTTCATAGTTGGAATATTTTCGCCAGACAATCCTCCAAAAGCATTAATCTATTCAATAGATGTGGATAAGAGATCAAGGTAGTATGTATGGAAATTATTTCAAGTTCTCTACTTATTCAGTTGCTGATTGCAGTTGTAATAGCTTTGGGAGTAGTAATTGTTTGGGGAATATATTTTCCTCAGATTAAATTAAGATCAAAAGGAATAGAACCAGAAAGAAAAGCTGCATTTGGAAGTAATGAGATGTTCGAACAACTAAATTATTTTAATTCTAGGGGGAACTTTAATGAAGGGATAGTATTCGCTTATAACCTATTGAGAAAGAACTTATCTAATATGGATAAATATCCAAATGATGATTCTCTGACTGAATATGAAACTATAAAAAAGACAGTAAGTGACATTCCTGAACTAGCTAATGTTTCGGCGTTGTTGTTATCAGCGTATGAACAATATGAATTAGCAAGATTTAGAACAATAACGGATTCGGGGAATTTAGATAATATGAACAGTATATTAAGAGATATAACAGAAAACAACAATTTCATACTACGGAGGAATGATCAATAATGGATATGTACATAATATTAACTGTGTCATTATCTCTGGCAGCAGTAGGTTATTCATTCATTAAAAGAAGAGAAATTGATTCCTACATACAGAACAATCAGAGTAGTTTTACCTATGATGCGTTTTTAGATCTAAATGGTAAGGAACCAAACTATTATCGAGTAACGCAAATATTGCTACAAGAACTAGATGGTATAAATTTACGTCAAGAAAGTATAAACAATAATGATTTACGTATAATTTCAAATTCAAAGAGAATGGTGGAAAAGGGATTTGTAGATGAAAGGATGTTCACAAAAATTAAATTCTTACATTCGATGTATACTAGGAATTAGGAGTTGGATTGAATGTTAGCAATGGAAATTCATGATAAAATTATTGAACAAGTATCTGGTAAAATTATAGGAAAAGCGTTTGAGACCAGATTATTAACAATTGCTTTGTTAGCTCAGGGGCATGCAATAATTGAAGGCGTACCAGGTATAGCAAAAACTCTATTAGCAAAATCATTCGCGAATATTCTTGAACTTGAATTTAAACGAGTGCAATTGACATCAGACATGCTGCCGTCAGATATAACTGGAACATTTGTATTCAATGTAAAAGAACAAGAATTTTTCTTTAGAAAAGGTCCATTATTTTCAAACATAGTATTAGCAGACGAGATAAACCGAGGAATACCAAAAACACAATCTGCATTATTAGAAGCCATGCAAGAATACCAAGTGACTGTAGAAGGACAGACAGAAAAACTTTCTCAGCCATTTATGGTAATTGCAACTCAAAATCCATTAGAAATGAGAGGAACATATCCACTACCAGAGGCGCAATTAGACAGATTTATGTTCAGAATAATCATGGGACTGCCAGACAAAACAGAAGAATTAGAGGTGCTAAATACATACGAAAAGGATTCAGAGAGAAACTTAGAATTCACTACGATTAATACAGATATATTAGCCGCAAGAGATGAGATTAAATCAAATATAACAATGTCAAAAGAGATAAAAGAATACATAATATCAATAATGAATGCAACAAGAAAAGAAACAGAAGAAATTAATTTAGGAGCAAGTCCACGTGCATCATTGCATTTAATGCGTGCGTGTAAAGTAAATGCGGCACTAGATGGACGCGATTATGTAACACCTGATGATGTGAAATTGTTATTGTTTCCAGTACTGAATCATAGATTAATAGTGAATCCAGACTACTTACTTCGTAATACTAAACCATCAGAAGTGTTTAATTATTCAGCCATTAAAGAAATCATAGACAAGGCAGCAAATAGTGTAAATCCTCCAAGATGAGAAAGTTGATAACAAGAAGAGGGTATTCAGTTCTCAGTTCACTCTTCGTGTTTATTACTATTTCTATTATTGCAAGTGAATTTATGTTTCTAACAATATCTATATTTATATTTTCAATATTTTTGGTAGAATTACTAATCTTCATATTTTCAGTCAGAGAGCTATCAAGGGTAAAAATAATTAGAGAGATTTCAAGAAGAAGGTTGTTTGTTGGAGATATAATATCATCGTCGTTGGTTATTCAAAATGACGGATATAGAACAATAGGATTATTGAAATTGTCAAAAGATGTTCCAGAAGAATTTCAGAGTTTAGAAAATGTAAGTCCATATGCAATGAACTTCACACCAGGAGAGAAAATCAGATTTGAATATAAATTGGAGGCATTACAAATGGGAAGAATTAATTTTGGGAAACTAGAATTGAATCTATTCGATAAGTTCGGTTTATTTTACAAGACAAGGGAGGTAGATAATAAAGATCTAGTATCCGTGTTACCAGATGTAAGGATAGGCAGAGGAAGAATTGATGAGAGTGTGCAAATAGGTTCACTTTCTTCTACAACAAGATCTAATCCCCTAGGCTCAGATTTTGCAGGAATAAGGGAATATACTTCAGGGGATGAATATAGAAGGATAGCTTGGAAATATATGGCAAAATCATCAAATCAGGAACCAAGAATAAAACAATTTGATTTAGATCAGAAAATTGACGTGAATTTAGTAATACTGAATAGTAAATCTATGAACGATGGATCAATTGGCGAGAGAAAATTAGATTCAGTAATTCAGGCAGCAATAATGATATCATCAGTAGTAGATAACGCAGGAGGAAGGTTAAAGGTAATATTTAGTGACAATAATATACCAAAGACAATAAGCGGAAATCAATATGAATTATGCAATAACATATATCAAATAAAGGCGGAAAGTTCATTCAATCCACAAACATTAATCAATCATGCAATAACGTATGCAGATCCAGCTTCAATTTTTCTATTTGTTGCAGACAGTCCATTTCCAGAAGACATAGAAATGGATAATTTTAAGAGATTGTTTAATAAGAACTTGGTCAACTTGTTTTTCTTAGATACTACATCGTACATATCAACAAAAAACAATTCTAAATTACAACAGAACATTTCAGTATTATTTGAGAATGAAAGAAAGCATTTACGAAAACAATTAGATATAGGTAGGCAGAAAAGGTTCAGAGTAGATTTATGTACAAAAGACAACATATCAAAGAAGATTTTAGAGAGTTTTAGCAGGATACAAATTCTAAATGAGTGATTGATATGGATACAAGATACAAATTATTACTTTTATTAGGAATTTCTCTGCCGTATATAATTCAGTTTTATTATGTAGGATATTATAGATTTTTATTCTCTTTAGTAAGTAGTGTGTTTGGAGCAAGCCTGTATTCTTTTTCAGCATTAATGGCATTATTGACTATTTTTACTCTCGTAAATAGGATTTCAAAGGGTCCAGGTGCTTTACAAGATTCATTAATAATTACTACGCTGACAACTCCTGTAGTGTTTCCGTCACTAATCATGGTAGTATTATTAATCACATCATTCGGAAGCTTGCCTAGTCAGTATTTTGGTGCTGCGGCAGACTTGTATCTAGTAGGAATAGCGTCAATGGTGATAGTTCTGCCAATATTAGGAATAATTATACAATGGTCAGGCATGATAAAATCTCGTGGAACGCCATTTTCTCATATAATTTACACAATGATAATATTCAGTTTGTTGAATTTTGTAGCATTTAGTAGTTTCATAGGTGAAGGCATAAATCAACAATTAATTGGACATGGAACAAACATAGTACTTAACGCGATATTTATCATTCAAGTAATAATTGCAAATATATTTCAGACAGATCTACCTGTTGCATCAAGGCTAAATCCGATTCAGCCATTTATTGGTACCGTACCCGTCAATACAATATTTGCATTATCGTCGGCATTGTATCTGTATATGAGATTATTTGGAAGGCATACAATAGATAAAGTAGAGACAGATGGAATAAACACACAAACATTCTTGAATATGAACAATTTAGGAAGAATAAGCATAACATTAATTTTTGCAATATTATTGAATTTTACTTTGATTTTAGGAATATCTACAATTATTGGATCAGTAGCAACAGTAATAAAAACAGTAAGTCTGATGATTGTATCGTCATTCATAATAATCATATTATTTTATAGTTATCAATGGAGGAAAGAATTATCATGAAAATATTTGTAATATTTTTAGCGTTACTACTAATTATTCCATTAGCGCATTCACAAGTTCAGGTAGAGAATTCAGCAAGCTTTAGGATTGGTTATTCGTCGGAGAAATTATTTAGTAGCGATTTAGGAATGCTTTCATATGTACGTGGTGAAACAATCTGGTTACAGGTTTCTGGTTCTCACATGATTGAACTACATAATAAAGAAGGAATTGTAGTTTCAGGATACGTATATGATGGGCGTCAGACTTCAATATACACATTTGAAGAATCAGACATATTGGGAACGTGGAGATTAATCATTGACAACAGTGTTTATGAGTTAGAATTAGTAGACCAATCATTAGAAGTAGAAGAAAATATTGTAGAATTCCTATTAATGAATGATTCATTAATCGTCAAGGGTGAAATTAGGCCTATATTTACAGATATTCCTCTAGAATCAGAGATAATTATAGCGAAAAATAGAAAATCAGATTTTACAACCGTGCAAACAGAATTAGTGATAGAACGAGCAAACACCAATATTGGAATAACATACAATGTTGGTGAGAAAGAAACAACACTATTCATACAGCCATATATAGACAACATTAGAAGTGAGGGAGAATATTCAGAAATCGGTCTACAGAACATATATGCCTGGGCAGAATTGACGTCAGAGATTGCTTTAGTAAAGAAAACTGAGAGTTCTAGATTTACTACCTATGTTGATGAACCGATTGTTGAAACAGATAGAACTTATTTTGAGATAACTGATGTGGCGAGAAAAGGAATTAATATGACAATTCCAGGACCGGGATTGACGGATGAACCATGGACAGTGCCACTCAAATATGGAAGAGCTTTATTGTCAGTATATCTGGAATTTGAGGGGCAGATATTTGTAAACAGAATACCTGTAATAATTTTAGAAGACAAGATAATAATCAATCCAGAATTAATTATACCGGTAAGTTCATTTGAAGGCAAGATAGAGTATAGAGAAATAATAAGCATAGAGGAAAACATGGAATTAGAATTTCTTTTGATAAGTAAGATAAATGGAATAGATAGAATTTTTTATGATACAGACAGACCTGCTTTGACAAAAATTAATGTAATAGATAGAACAAACAACGAGAAGTTGGATAAGTATAATATAGTATTTGAAGAGAATGTAGAAGCGATAAAGATTAATCAAACCACATACATTATTGGGAATCAAGAATTAATCAATAATTTTGCATCGTCCTGGAGTATAACCAATGCGAAATTATTCATAAATTCGTTCAGCATATTGGATTCAATTTTGGACAGTAGAATGAATGAAGATGGAACTATTGAGATAATTGCAAATGTAGGAATAGCAAGAATTCAAGTAATTGATTCTACAGGCTCAATATCAGGAAATGGAGAGATAGTAATAAGAAAATTAGGTTCAGATATGGAAGAGTTTTTGATTACAGAATGGAATGGAAGCGATGTAAAAATAATATTACCAGAAGGAAGATATTTGGCCAGATTAGAAAGTGAGAATATACAAGGAGAGACAGAATTTGAGATATCCATGGATGAGAAAGAGGTGTTAATCATAGTAGATTCAATGTATGGAATGTCAACAAACATATGGATTTTCATATTATCAACAATAATTACAATAGAAATCGTGATAATATACACGATTTGGAAGAAAAATATAAAAGGAATATAATTATCAGGTATTAGAATCTGCGTAAGAACGTGGAGAATGACCAACGTATTTTGCCCGAGGTCGAATTAATCTATTGTCATCTAGCTGCTCCAAGATTTGTGCACACCAACCGGATATTCGTGAACAAGCAAACAAAGGAGTAAACAAAGTTGAATCGAGATTAAGCATTGAATAAACGGATGCGGCATAGAAATCAACATTTGGTTTTAGGTCTTTTTGTTCGAGAACGGTTTGTTCGATTGCATAAGATAAATCATACATATTACCGCCAAATTCATTTTGAAGATTTTTAGACATTTCCCGAAGAACAGTAGCGCGAGGATCAATAGTGAGGTATACTCTATGACCAAATCCCATGATTTTTTCTTTACGTTGAAGTTTTTCAGAGATGTAATTAGGAATACTTTCTATATCCTGAATTTCTTTCAACATCTTCAGGACTGATTCATTAGCGCCTCCATGTAATGGACCTTTGAGAGTTCCAATAGCAGACGTTACTCCAGAATGTACATCTGAGAGTGTAGAAACGGTAACTCGAGCAGAGAAAGTAGATGCATTGAATCCATGATCCGCATGTAGGATAAGACATTTGTCAAGACATTGTGAAGATAATTTATCAGGATGATTTCCAGAGATCATATACAGGAAGTTAGAAGCGAAATCAAGGTTATCGTCAGGATGAATTATTTCAAGATTATTGCGTAGTCGATGATAGTATGACAAAACAGTAGGCATTTGTGCAAGTAAGCGTATTGATTTATTCAGATTAGCTTGATGAGAATGATTGTCTTTATCAGAATCAAAAATAGACAAGTATGACACAACAGTTCTGAGAAAATCCATGGTATTGGAATTAGATGGAAATTCCCTAATTAGATTAATAATTTTATCGTCGACTTCACGATTAGAATATATAAGATTTTTATGTTCAGAAAATTCAGATTGATTTGGAAGGTTCCCATAAAAGAGCAAATATGTGAGTTCTTCAAAAGTACTATTTTCAGCTAAATCAGATATTTCATACCCGCAATGGAATAAGTTACCCAATTCGCCGTTGATTGATGTTATTTTAGTTTGGGAAACAACTACATCAGCTAATCCCTTGGTTGGTTGGTCATTTACCATACATGTTAAGCGTTTTTCGTTAAATATATTATTTCAGTTTTGAATTCTTAAATATTTATATTGAATATAAATAGATGATGGAAAAGAAAATACAGCAATTGATTATTGATTTGGCAATGTTTTCAATTGGTTTGGCATTAACAATTGCAGGTGTATTTCTAACTGACGGAATATGGTTAGTTAGTGGAGTAATATTAGTAGCTATTCCTGTTATAAGATCCAAGGGGTTAGGTAGTTTTTCAAAAATAAGTGGAATAAATAATATAAACATAGATGTAAATATTGAAAAAGAAGCATGCATGGGAGTAGGAAGTTGCGTGGCAATAGCGCCACAAGTATTCAAAATTGACGAAGCGAGTTTAAAATCTTCATTCATGGCATATGCACCACTCGAAGTATTGGATAAGAAAGGAGCCAGTAACCAAACAATTTTAGAAGCTGCACAATCCTGTCCATATAAAGCCATAATAGTTGAAGATAAGGATTCAAACGAACAGATTTTTCCATAAAATCGACATATTTTGCTACTAATATTTAATTGTTGAACCTAAGGTTTTTATTGTTACAATGTTGAGTTTTAATGTGGTAAATGTAAATGTCTAGTCGCGTAGAAACTGAGAAAGTAGCAACGTGGTTTGTATATGTTGCAGTAATTAATACAATTTTATCATTACTATATGTTACAGTATTTTTACTTCCAGATACAATTGGAAATGGAAACATCCCACCTAAAGGAGATTTATTTTCGCTATCCACGGCGGTGGCGACTTTTCCTGGAACTTGGTTATTAATAGCATTCCTCATACACGTTTCTGTAGGAATATTAGGAATGGTAGGATGGGCAGGAACTTACTATATATCTTCTAGAGTAATGAATAAGAAAACTACTAACAAATTATTGGCACGAGGTCATCTTGTTGTCACCGCATTAGGAGTTTATGTTACAACGACATTCTTTGCATTAGCAGGTTTCATAGGAGGGCGAGCAATGCTTCCTGATACAGCTTGTGTAGTACTTGTTGATCAATGTATGGGAGCTGGTATGGCAATTGTTCAGACTTTAATTACATTCACGGTAATTCCAACAGGTGCAGGAATGGGATTGGCACTGACTGGAACGGCAATAGGAATAATAAATATACTAGTAACGCTAAGACAAGAACAGTAAATTCGTATGTCAGATTTAATTGAAACAAATTTAGTGTCAAAGTATTTTCTAATACTTGCTTTAATTAATACAATCGCAGCTATTTGTTTTACTTTACCAATACTGCTTCCTACTTCAGGACTTCCATTAATTATAGGTGCTTTTCCTGGAACATGGCTCATAGTAGGATATTTTGTATTCCTAATAGTAGGAGTGATTGGAATGCTAGGATGGAGTATAGTTTATAGTTCTATGCCATCAATGTTCAATAAACATCAAACATCTAAGAGATTATCAATAATTCAGATAGTATTCAGTGAACTTGCAATATACGGTGTTGCGTCAACAATTTCATTTATAGGATGGCAAGGCGGTCAAGCATTAAGACAGGGTTTGTCCATTGCATCTGTAGGATTTTTAATTGAACCGTTTGTTTTACCTACAGGAGTATTTGTTGCACTGGTATTATTAGGACAATTAATTGGCGTGTTAAATATATTTTCGACAATCAGGATGAAATAATATAATTATTTAGATTTGCCATGGTATACATCATTAATTCGTAGAATAGAATTAGCAGCTTCAGTAGCAGTAATTAACATTTGTCTCTTCATATAGGAAGACTCGATAATTTTTGGGTTTTTTGTAGATGATAACTTCCTATTTACATAATCAAGGCAGACATACTTGTCAGATGACGGTTGAGAATTCCTAGCCGCCACAATTAGGTCAATATTATTAAAACCTGCATTGAGTGCAAGAGTGATCGGGATTAGTTCTATAGCGTTAGAATATGATTTAATTGCCAATTGTTGGAGACCGTCAATAGGAACGGAAAATGAGCGAAGTTGATTTGAAAGAATAAACTCGAACCAACCACGTCCGAATACTGCATACGGATTTTGTAGGGAAACTTGGATCAATGATAGAATTCTAGTAAGAATATCCTCATAAAGATCACTATATCGTTGTGTTTCGGTACGAATTAGGATAGTATTGGATTTATGATTAGATCCATGATCAAGTACAAACCAGTTTTTATCATACATTTTCATAGATGTTAGATTTGAACAATAACCAACAGTATTTGAAGTTATTTCTTTCACATTGTTTGTTATAATACAACCAGTAGATTTTTCAATAAGTTCAAGAGATTTCATCGGAACACGTTTTACTGTAAGAATACCTAATGAATCAAGTTTAGAAATTAATGAATCATCAATAGTTTTATGACTAAATAATACATTTATGCCAGCGTCAATTAATGGTTTAATAGAATCAGATAATATTTGTTTTTCAGTTTTTTTGAATTCTCCCAAAAGATTTGGGTCGTCAATCGTAATTTCTTTTTTTATTCCGTCCGTAGAGATTGCCAAAGGTGATGAAAGAATTGCGATTCTTGCATCGGTAATTGGCAAGTGTTCAGATTTAGATAATGGGTCTCCATCAAAAACAATTCCGTCGACCAATCTACTATTCAATGTAGAATCTCCTCCATGGCTCAGTATGTTTACATAATTGGTAGTCTTATAATCAGATAAAGAAGGATCAATACTAGAGATCGCATCTATTGTTAATTGTGAAAGTTTGTCAGATTCCAATTTTCCAAACTTAGAAGATAGAGAGGAGTAAACAAGAGTTTTCCATTGAGATTTACTTTTGATGGGAAACTTGAGAGAATCAAGTAAAGATAGAGAAAAATCTAGAGATTTGTTATATCCGTCAACAATAATATTGGGATGGATGCCTTTTTCCAGATTGAGGCGTGCCTGTTCAAGTAAAAATGAAGTAAGAAGAATGGCAGAAATTGTACCATCGCCCACGTGTTTTACCATGGTTTCCGAGACGTCCAACAGGATTTTAGCAACAGGATGGTCTAGTTCGGATTTCTCAAGAATAGAATTGCCATCACGAAGAACGAATGCATCGCCATAATTATTCACGGTTAATTTTTCAAGTCCAAATGGTCCAAATGTACTAAGAGTCATTTGACCAATCAATTTTGATGCGTCAAAAAGATTCTGTCTGGAAGAATTTAATTTAGATTTAGAATAATTGTTTTTGTTCATTTATTTCCACGAATTAGAGCTATAAAGATGCCAAGTACGGCAATTATAAAGCCAATAAAGAAAGCTTGACTAAGGCCTCCGACATATTGTGTAACGGATATTGATCCACCCACATTATAGATGTCTTCAGAAAGAAACAATCCAACGGTAGAAGCTCCAATAGCAAGACTTAGAGCCTGTCCAAGATGTCTCATTGTTCCTAACATACCATTGGCTAAACTTCGGTCCTCAGAGCTTACTGACGAGAGATTTGCATTAGTATTTGGTGCAGCAAACAAGGAAAGACCAATTCCCATAATCACGAGTGAGACTTCGATGAATAATATCGAAGACGACATAGTAAGACGACTCATTAAAAGGAGAGAGACAGCTACAATTGCCATCCCTAAAGCACTAAGTTCTCGAGAAGATATGAGTTTAGAGTATTTGCCAACGGCAATAGAAGTAATTACCACTGTAAAAGGAAATGCAGAAATCATAAAAGCGGCTTCAATTGGATCGATTAGTCTGATCAGTTGTAAATAAAAAGAAATCATAACAAGAGCATTGTAATGTGAAGTATACATAAACAAAGCAGTAAGATTAGTAGACAAAAATAACCTATTTTTACTAAGCATTTTGATATCAAGTATAGGATTTTTGGCTTTAAATTCAACTATAATGAATACAAGCAGAAATGCTAGTGAGAGTATGGGAAGAATCAGTAATGGAATTGATATAGCAATGCGTGACCAGATATGAAAATTACCTAACATTGGAAGAAATATCTCTTCGATGTAGAGATCTACACTAGTCCAGCTTTCCCTAGGTCCAAATGTAATGGCAATAAGAAGGCATGATAAGGAAGATGCAAAAAAGAAAGAACCAAGCCAATCCATAGATTTATTGAGAGATTTTTTACTTTCGGTAAGTTTAGATGATACAACAGGAAGCAGAGCAAGTCCCAAAGGAACATTTATGAAGAAAACATTCCTCCAGCCAATATATTCAGTAATTACTGCGCCTAATGCGGGACCAGTAGCTATTGCAAGGTATATTACAGTAACATGAATACTCATTGCCATTCTTCGTTCTTCAGGAGGAAAAGCGTCAGTAATTATTGCACGACTATTAACTAATAATAGTGCAGCCCCGATAGCCTGAACAATTCTGAATATTAATAATTCCGCAATAGTTTGTGACATTCCACTAAAAAATGAACCTATTACAAATATTCCCAATCCAATTACAAAATACTTTTTTCTTCCATGAATATCAGAGAATCGACCAAAGCTGGTCATAAAAGTTGTAAGTATAATCAAATAGATTACAGAAACCCATATTGCAATTTCAATTCCAGTTTGGAAATCTCTTGCAATATTTGGTAACACCAGTGCAACAATACCGGTATCTAGAGGTGCCAAAAATGTAGCTATATTGACAACGACCAGAGTCATCCATTTATGTTCAGAAAGATAATCAGAAAGAGATTTGGACATATACGACTAGATTATAATGAATTAGACTATAAATTGTTCCGAAAAATATTATAAGATATATGAATTAAGTTTTTTCTGATTGTTCACGGATTTCATTTTCTGTGACAATAAGTATATCTATACCATCGCCAGATGCAGCATCACGATTTACTGCAGAACGAATAGATTTTATAGCCAAATCAACTGCTTCTTGTTCAGTAAGGTTTTGCTTATATTCTGATTCAACAACACCTATTGCCAATTCGGCACCAGTGCCAACAGTAGCATATTCATCAGGAATAACAGAACCTAATGGATCAAGAACATATACAGCAGGTTTACTATTTTCGATGCCTGCAAGTATCACTTGAGTCATCATAGGAAACCATTTTTGTTGATACATAATTACACCCATTAACTTTGCAATAGAATTAGGTGGAACTGGTTGATTTGTCTCTAATTGTAAGATTTTTGTGTGTGCTGTTACTTCACGCATAAGTATATTCATATCAGCAATCATGCCTGCTGCGACTGCACCCACTGTATCAGTAATTTTGAAGACTTTTTTTCCAGATCGGCTGACAAGATGTGTGCCATAGGAAACGCGTTTTTCTGCGCCTAAAACAACTCCGTTGTCAAATGTTATACCAACTGCAGTTGCTCCTGGAATCTGATAAGGCATTGCCATATTACAGGATTAATTATTATCCTTTTTAAGGATTAATGGAAACGATATAACAGAATTTATTTTTTTTATCAATTTGATAATTCATTCCGGTAATGAATTTGCATAAATCAAGGTTAGTTTGTAGATGAGAACTAACATATGATGTGGAGAATTGAGATGAAGTTTTTGAGAGTGAGAGAAATGGAATAATCATATCTGCAAGATGGTGATCAACTGTACACTTTGATATATACTCAGAAAGGAATTTTTTAGAACATTTTTGACCTAACGTTGTTGAGTGGTTGGCATTAGTTTCTAGAACATCAGATCCAATGAAACAATTATTAGAAGTACTAGAAATGCAAATGCCTGATGAAAAAGAATCAGATTCATGAGTAGAAGTGTGTATTGAGTCTACAGCAATATTATGTTGTTCCAAGAAAGTTTTTGCATATAAACACTGTTCTTCAATTTTGTTTTGGGACAGAGTATCTGGCGAGTCGGTAGTTATGATTCCGTCAATTTTTATATTTGAATATTCAGGTTCAGTAATGGAAATAGATTTTATCTGTGTGGGAGATTTAACCTTGAAGATAATCTTACCGTTGCCTTTAGGGTAGAAACCGCGTTGAACAATTGATGCAGAGATTGAGAATCCAAATTTTTCTAGTATCGGGATAATAATTTTGCAAAGATAATCAGTAGAAGGGCTCCAATTTACATCGGTGCCGCCCGAAATAGTAAACATAAACGTTTTACCAGAAATACTGATTGTTTGTAAAAGAGATTGGAACAGGAGAGTAATACTACCTGCAGTACCAATATTGATGTCAAGGTTTTTTGCAGAAATTTTATCGGGATATAGAGAAATTTTAGTAGAATTTAGATGGAGTCCTTCTGCGTCAGAGTTACTGAGTTCTGCAATTGTTTTTATTGATTGTAGATGTTGAGGTCGAAGACCAGGTTTAGGTCGATTAGAACGTATATTATCAATCTGTATAGGTTCTCCAAGAGCTGCGGCTAGAGAAACAGAGGTTCGTAAGATTTGACCGCCTCCCTCTCCTTGTGAGCCGTTAATTTTTATCATTAGAACAATAAATACAATGGGGATTTAAATAGAATTTCTATGACTAAAATAGGGGATATGAAAGCAGGAATACTAGTAGGAAGGTTTCAACCATTACACAAAGGACATGTAGAAGCTATAGAATTCGCAAAAAACAATTCAGATAAACTATACATAATTGTAGGAAGTGCAGAAAAAAGTAATCAGAAAAGAAATCCTTTTTCATTTGAAGAGAGAAAAAGAATGATTGAATTAGCAATAAATGAAAAAGAATTGCAAGATAATATTTCTATTGTTCCAATAAACGACGCAAACAATCATATGGAATGGATAGCATCGATTAAGAATACAATAGGAGAATATAATTTGATTTTCACAAATGATGAATTAACAGAAAGATTGTTCAAGAAAGAGGAGAAAGAGGTAATAAACGTGCCATTGATAGAGAGGAAGGTACTATCTGCTACAGAGGTAAGAAATAGACTAGAATTAGATAAAGAATGGAAGTCATTGGTAATACCTGAAATAGCAGATTATTTAACAGAAATAAATGCAGTAGAACGAATGAGATCTATAATTTAGAGAGGTTTTTTAATGCTGCGTTTATTGCTGCGTCAGTATTTGCCTTAAATCCGAGTCGGTTAAGATTATTTGCAATTGAAGAAATTGTAGTCAGAACATAGTATTCATTAATCATGCCGAGACTTCCAACTCGGAATATCTTTCCTGCATAATCACCAAAACCTCCAGCAACTACGACACCGTAGTTTTTAGATAATGAACCACGAAATTCTTTGTCGTCTAATCCCTCAGGATATGCAATAGATACGACTGTATTGGATCGAGCTTTTGGTTCGCCAAAGAGTTGCAAACCCATTGCTTCAAATGCATCATAAAATGCCTTAGCGCAAACCTGATGTCGAACATAACGATTCTCCATTCCTTCTTCAATCATAATATCAAATGCTTTGTTCAAAGCAAAATAGACAGGTAAACATGGAGTGAAAGGAGTTTGTTTTACTTTATCGGACATTTTTATATAACGTGGAAGATTGAGAAAATGAAGTTTCTGAGGATCCTTGAACATTTGTTCTTTGTATCGTTTACTAAGTGCAATCATAGCTAATCCAGGAGGTGCTGCACAGGACTTTTGACTTCCAGTAGCAATAAAATCAATATTATAATCTTCAAGAGGCATTTTATCTGCACCCCAATTAGAAACTGCGTCAGCTACAAGAAATGCACCGTACTTCGATGTTAGATCTCCAGCTTCTTTGAGCCAGTGACACATTGCACCAGATGATGTTTCATTAGTTACGATATACACAGCTTTAGTATCAGGATTTTTTTCCAAAGCGCGTTCTAAATCAGACAAAGAAGGAAAATCTCCGTAATCGGCAACTAGTTCAATAGCAGAAGCACCAACACTAGATATTTGTTCGGAAACTCTTCCACCAAATTCTCCACAGACAGTAACTATTGCTTTATCATCTTTTCGAAGAATGTTTGTTATACTGGCCTCTACGGCTGCAGTGCCAGAAGAGGATAAATAAATGACGTCTTCGTTACATTCAAAGAGAATCTTTCCCTTACGAATCATCTCTTTCATGATGGAACTGAAATCAGTTGTTCTGTGTCCAATACTAGGAGCAACCATTGCCTGAGTTACCTCAATAGGCACATTAGTTGGTCCGGGAAGCATGATTAATTTCTGAAATGTGGCATTGTTTGCATTTATTGACATATATTTTCAGAATAATATAATCCATAGATACAGATAACTTTTTCGAAGTTTCGTAAGCACTAATTTATTTTTATACTTCCACTGTAAGATAATAATCTATGAAGAATGGAGATTTAATATTACTAGATTTTACTGCAAAAGTGAAAGATACAGGGGATCTTATAGAAACAACCATAGAAGAAGAAGGTAAGAAAATAGGTGAATTTGATGAGGATTTCGTTTTTAAGCCTAGATTAGTAGCAGTTGGAGCAAGTTGGGTTCTAAAAGGCCTAGATGAGGCATTAGAAGAAGCTGAAGTAGGAAATCAAGTAAATATAGAGATTTCGCCTGAGAAAGGATTTGGAGTTAGAGATACTTCGAAGACTAGACTTATACCGTTGAGAAAATTTAGAGATAAAGCAGATCAAGTCACTGTGGGTGCAGAAATCGAAATAGATGGAAGAATAGGCATTGTCAGATTTGTCGGATCAGGGAGAGCTCAAATAGATTTTAATCACAGATATGCAGGAAGAACATTAGAATATAACTTTACAGTGGTCAAGAAGATTGAACAGAATGAAGAAATGATTAATGAGATAATTGAAAGAAGAATTCCAAATAGCATCGGAAAAATCAATGTAAAAGTTGAACAGAATATTGCAAGCATAGTAATTCCCGATGAATATTTCTTATTGGAAGGTTTGCAAATAATTAAGAGAGCTATTGCAAATGAAATTATGAAATATGTGAATGATGTAAATGAGGTATCTTACATTGAACAGTTTAAGGAAGATAAGAAAGATGCAGAAAAATCGGTAGCGGATGAATCATTAGAAGAAACATCTTCAGATGATTCGGTAAAAGAAGTTCAGGATGATTCGGTAAAAGAAGTTCAGGATGATTCGGTAAAAGAAGTTCAGGATGATTCGGTAAAAGAAGTTCAGGATGATTCGGTAAAAGAAGTTCAGAAGGACTAAGTAATCTGATTATATACAATTAGTGTCAGAAAGCAGTTTATGAATATTATCTCGGTCTAAATCAGTAGTATTAAGTATAGTATAACGATCAGGACGAATTGTAGGAGCTAAATTTATAGCTTCAATCATTTCATCGTCGCTAATGCCTAAATCATGAATATTAGTAGGGCAATTGACTCGTTGAAGTGCATCACGAATTTCTTGCCAATCTAAACCGTGTAATTTTGACATGGCTATAGAAGAAATGCCACATTTTTCTCCATGAAGACCATTATTAGGTGAAATTATATCTAGGGCATGACTAATCAGATGTTCAGAACCACTACATGGTCTACTGCTACCAGCAATTCCGGCTGCAACGCCAGTACTGATTAGTGCTTCGACGATATTTCGTACGCTATCATTTTTATTGGTAGTAAAATTCAAGGATTCGTCAAATAAGATTCGAGAGCTCATATAAGAAAGACTGGCAGCATAGTTGCCGAATCTTTCACCAGAATTATCACGTGCAAGTTCCCAGTCTTTAACTGCAGTAATTTTTGCAATTAAATCTCCGCAACCACTAGATAATAATCGATCAGGGGCTTGCGATATTATTTTGATGTCGGCAAAGATGCCCAGAGGGGGACTAGCTACGAAAGAATAAGGTCGATCGGATCCTTTGAGTGAAGCAAATGGACTAGCGATTCCGTCATGTGACGCACTGGTAGGAAAGCTAACAAAGGGGATTTTTGCTTGGTAAGAAGACAATTTAGCAACGTCGACGGATTTACCTCCGCCAATACCGACAATAATACCATAATTATTAGATTTACAAAGTTCAGATACTTCATCGGTAATTGAGGTTGTTGCATTATCAATTATTTTCCAGTCAGATTTAAGTTGTGAAATTTCCAATGATTCAGTAATAGAACTTTTGACTACATTTTGAACATTTTTCCCGCTAACAAACAATACGGGTTTATCCACGCCAAGATCGTTTAGAAAACTGCCAAATTCTCCAATAATATCATGTCCTATTAATACACGATTAGGCAATTCCATTAAATGGCCTTTTTTAACAGAATTCATTAGCATAAAAAAGTTCTAATCTTTTATATCTATTTTTAATTGCGATTAGAATTGATATGAACTTGCTGAAATTTGATCCAATGAATTATCAAATCTACTGCAAAATCTATCTGATCAGGTGTGAGTTCGAGGCCTTTTGGAACATTATACCATTTATTCATACATTTACGACAGCATGTAGCAGTAGCATGTTGGGCCACAAAAACAGGATGGTTTTTGAATGGCGTTTGTTTCCCATCATTAATAGGATATGCGGGAGATAATCGATCAAGAATAAATTTATGAGCATGGTCTATGATTTCAGAAATTCCATGTTTTTCTAAATAATCATAATCTTTCACACTAAGCGTGAAACTACTACGAAATTTTGATTTTTGGAGTTTGGAAAGGTGATAATCAAGAATTGATTTAGGCAATAACAATTAAAAATAACGTAATCCCTATAAGTAATCTCTCAAATTAAAGTTGCAGATATAATTGGGTATTATCAAATTCGATGTTTACAGGAATCCGAATATAGGAGTATTTTTTCAAGCGAATGATAATTTTTTAATTAGTCCACCAGGAGTGACTTCCTCAAAAATATCAAAAATCACAGGACATCTAAAAGTATCAAATGTGTCAACGTCAATTGGGGGATCCAGGCTTATAGGAGCTTTAGCTGCAATGAATAGTAATGGAATAATTGTTTCAAAATTAATTGAAGGGTTTGAAGAAAAAATAATAACCAAAGAGACTGGATTATCTTTACAAAAATTGAACTCTAGATTTACTTCTGCAGGAAATCTTATTGCTGCAAATGATTATGGAGCGATTGTTTCAAGTCTGATTAGTGAAGAAGAATCAAAGAATATTTCAAAAATTTTAAAAGTGCCTGTGAAAAGAATGAATGTTTCATCTATGTATTTGATTGGAGCGATGATCAAGGCGACAAACACGGGAGCAGTAGCTCACCCCATAATTAATGATAATAATTTGAAGATAGTAAGGGACGTTCTGCAAGTAGATGTAAAAAATACAACTGTAAATAGGGGAGTGCCTTATGTTTCGTCAGGAATCATTTCAAACACTCAAAATATATTAGTCGGGAGTCAAACTAGCGGATCTGAATTGGTAATAGTCACTAATGCATTTGGTATTTAGAGAATTTAACACTCAGTCATAAATGTTTTAAATAAGAAGAACGAAAAAAGAATAAAATGAACGTTGATCAACAAACTCAAGTATTGCTTCAGCAAATGAAGCAGCTAGAATCATACCTAACTGACATCGGTAACAGAGAAAATATGTCAATGAATGCGATAGTAGAAAGCAGAGCTTCTGTCAAAGCAACGGAAATTTTAAGCGACACTGAACCAAAAGAGATATTATTCCCAATTGGATCAGGGCTATTAACTAAGGTAGGGGATGAAAAAGCATTCTTTGTCAATATAGGTGCAGGAATTACGGTAGAAAAAGACAAAGAGGAAGTGAAAGAATTTCTCAATGAGAGAATTAAAGATATAGAAAAATCTATAGAAACATTAAGTATACAAAAGAAGGACATGGCACAGCAATACAACAGTATTAGAGCTGCATTGAACAATATTGTACAGGGCCAACAAAATGTTAGACAAAGTTAAAAACGCAGTATCAAATATTTCAAAAATAGCTGTAGAAAAGCAAATTTCAGAAAAAGAATTAGACAAAGTAATGGAAAATTTAACAATAGAGTTATTGGAATCAGAGATACCATTTGATCTAGTAGAACAAATATCAGAAAATATAAAGAAACAAATGATTGATAAGAAATTTGCCAGAAGCGATGAATTCAAAGAAATAATTAAAAGTGAATTTACAAGCACCATTAAAAAAATATTTCAGAAAGTAGAAGACGTTGATTTAATTCAATTAATTAATTCAAAAGAAAGTAAACCATTCAAGATATTAATTGTTGGAATAAACGGATCTGGAAAAACAACGACGGTGGCAAAAATTGGTCATCTGTTAAAAGAAAACAATATTTCTTCAGTAATAGTTGCAGGGGATACGTTCAGATCAGGGGCAATAGAACAAATAAAAGAACATGCAGATAGATTAGAATTAAAGTTAATATCACAAAAATACGGTTCAGATCCAGCTGCAGTAGCAAGAGATGGAGTAGAATACTCTAAGACTCACAACATAGATGCAGTAATAATTGACACGTCTGGAAGGGTTCAAACAAATAGCAATCTAATGCAGGAAGTATTGAAGATAAAAAATGTAGTTAATCCAGATTTTACTGTGTTCATAGGGGATTCTCTTGCAGGTAATGACCTAGTATCGCAAACACATGAATTTTTTAAGTTTACAGAGTTCAATGGATCGATTTTGACGAAGGTAGACGCAGATGTAAAAGGAGGAGCAATATTATCAATATTGAGTGAAACTGGAAAACCAATAATATATATAGGGACTGGACAAGAGTATAAAGACCTTGAAAAGTTTAATGAAGAGAGATTCTTATCAGGGCTATTTCAGTAGCAAGATGTGAATATGATGAAAAATTTGATGACCGTGAGTGAATTAGATGCAAAAGACATATCGGAGATGGTAAGAATTGCGAGAAAATTTAAGAATGGAAAGGATGTATCGTTAAAAAAAGTCAAGAATAAAACTCTAGCATTGATTTTTCAAAAACCTTCAACAAGGACAAGATTGAGTTTTGAAATTGCCATGAAACAAATGGGAGGAAATTCAATATTTCTCAGTGAATCAGATTTACAGATATCAAGAGGGGAATTAATGAAAGATACTGCAAGGACATTATCAGAATATGTCGATATTGTAGCAATGCGTACTTATCATAATTCAGACATACAAGAGTTTATCGACAATTCTTCTATTCCAGTAATTAATGCATTGTCAAATACAAATCACCCATGTCAGGCATTGTCAGATATACAAACAATAATAGAGAAAAAGAAGTCATTACGTAACCTAAAGATAACTTGGATAGGAGATAGCAATAATGTATTAAATGACTTCTTGTTTGCGGCATTAAAATTGGGAGCCGATTTCTCCATTGCATGCCCAAGCAAATATTCACCAAATAAAGGAATAATTGAGGTTGCGAAGAAGATAATGAAGAAGAATGAATCATCATTATCGATTAGTACAGATCCAATGAAGGCAGTAATAGATTCTGATGTAGTAGTTACAGATAAAATAGTTTCAATGGGAGACAAAAATAAAGAAGTAAAGAAGAAAGTATTTCTGCCAAAGTACAGAGTTACGGATAAGATAATGTCAAAAGCTAAGGATGATGCAATATTCATGCATTGTCTGCCAGCAGTACGTGGAGAGGAAGTATCATAAAGTGTAATCGACGGTGAGAATTCAGTAATTTGGCAACAAGTTAATAATAAATTACATATGCATAAGGCCTTGATATGGTCTATGTTAAAATAGAGAATTAGTATTTATAATGCCGTTATATATATAAATAAGCCGGTTATGGATTATAGTATGACAAACATTGAATCTGATAAGCAAAACAGAAGAGATTTCATAAAATATGCGGGGGGAGCCGCAGTAGGTCTAGGAATAGGCGGATTAGGATTTCTAAGTTCCAATGGCAACCTAGCAGAAGAAAGAGACAAGAATTCCCAGTTACAAACCGACATAAGCGATTTGAATGATAAGTTAGAAGATCTTCAAAGATGGTCAATATTTGGCGGTGGAAGTAATATAAAGAATATGCCCAATATAGTTGACAGACAACCAACTGTAGAAATGAATGAAACATTTTATTTTGATCAAAAAAATGCTTTTTGTAGAGTTGATAATAATCCTGAAGCATTCATAATGCCCACATATCTAATGGGTGAAGTCCCAATTGAAGCAAATACGTTCTTCATGTTGATGTCGACATCAACACTTCATGTGAAATCGATTGATGAATCAGAAAACTCAACATGTATTTTAGAAAGTGATTCAGGAGACTGTTTTACTGAAGCATCTGCTGGAGGAAACATATATGGTTCGAGAGTAGAACCTGAACCATTCAAATCAGAGATTGTTGCAGTAGATGAAAAAGCATTTTCCTATACAGCGTTCTTTGATGAAAACGAAGCGCCAGTTAATTATGCAATATTCGGTCCAAGGTTTACATTTACTGGAGAATTAACTATTGGTTCAGTAACTGTAAAGAGAGTAGAACAATTAGCAAAATCACTTCCGAAGTAAGATAATTAATGAAAGAGTATAACAAATGAAAAAAATAGTAATATTAACAATTGGGTTGTTAATATTACTGCCATCATTTGCATTAGGGCAATATCAATCAATTAGTTTATCAGACTCGTATAGTTTTAATGGTTCAAATAATAACAAAGAAAATTTAGAGTGGGGGGAGGCAAATTTAACTCTTCGAAGATTAGTTAATCAGGCTTATTCAGACGGAGTATCAGAATTATCTAATTCAGGAAGTCCCAATGTCAGAGTCATAAGCAATACAATATGCGATCAACAACCAGGCTTGAATATTATTGATGAAAGGAATTTATCAGATATGAACTGGGTATGGGGTCAATTCATTTCTCATGACATAGATTTCACTCCGACGGCAGTTTTTGATACAAGGTTACAGAGTTTAGAAAGAATTCAGATTATTGCGCCAGAAAATGACCAGTATTATAGAGAAAATCAAACAATGATGTCGGTATTTCGTAGTCTATATGATGTAAGGACAGGATTATCTAGAGAGAACAGCCGTGAACAAATAAACACGGTTACTCCTTGGTTGGATGGCAGTGTAGTATATGGAACGTCAGAACAACGTGTAAATGAATTAAGAACATTTGAAGGGGGTAAATTAATTACAACAGAACATGATAATGGAGATTTATTGCGGTTAGCTCCTGTAAATTCAATAGAAGAACAGCGGGTAAGAGGTTTGGCTTTCTTTTCAGGAGATACAAGAGCGAATGAGAACATTGCACTTACAGCAGTAAATACGTTGTTTGTGAGAGAGCATAATCGTATTGCTGAAGAGATATTGAATGACAATCCTGAATTCAGTGATGAGGAGATATTTCAGATGGCAAGAAAGATAAACACGGCAATAATCCAATCAATAACATATAATGAATTCATACCATCACTAGGGATAGAACTAGAGCCCTATGTTGAATATGACAAATCGGTGGACCCACAAATCTCGCATTTGTTTTCTGTTGTAGCATTTAGAATTGGACATAGTCAGATAGGTGAACAATTCGTTATAGTAAATGAAACAGACATAAAACAAACTATTCCAATGCAAGAGGGTTTTTTCAATCCGTCAATTATTCAGAAACATGGGATTGATTCGATAATAAAAGGACTTTTTGTGACAAAGCAACAAGCGAGTGACATATATTATCACGATAGCATTAGGAACTTTTTATTTGGAGAGCCTCAGAGAGGAGGTTTAGATTTATGTGGATTAGATATCATAAGAGCGAGAGACCATGGAATACCAGATTATAATACAATACGAAAAGAGATTGGTCTAATACCTATAACGGAATTTGATGAAATAAATTCAGATCAAGAAGTAATCAGACGATTAAGTCAGACCTATAGAAATGTTGACGAATTGGATCCAATTATTGGGATATTAGCAGAAGAACATATAGAGGATTCAACACTTGGAGAAACTGGATATTATATAATTAAAGAACAATTTGAAAGGACAAGAGACGGAGATCGTTTATTCTATTTGAACGACCCTGACTTGGAAGATTTAAGAGAAGATATTTCAAACACTAGATTATCAGATGTTATTGAAAGGAATACAAGAATAGATAATGTTCCAGACAACGTATTTTTTGTATCTGAAATCAAAAATAATAATTTAAGAACTGATAATCAAATTTCATTTGCGTACATCGCGGTATTTTTGATAGTGGTTTTTGCTATTTATGCGCAGCAGAAAAGTAGTAGAATATCAAAATAACAAGTCATCTATATATCAGGAAAATAATTACAATAATGGCAACAGGTAGGGTTGGGGGGATAGCCGTCCTCCTCGCTGAAACCGGCTATACGCAGCACCAGTAACCAGTGGTTAAAGTATAATTTTCAGGTACCTGCCATCTTGCTTGAATGAAATCACGCCGTGATTGGTGGTCACAAGAGATATCTATTTCGAAGGAAATAGTGATTCTTCAACTACTGAAACCGGACAGGTCCGGGAGGGAGCATCCGTATAGTGGGGTGGTTGCGCTTTCACGTCTACGTGAATGACTTTGTAGGATTGGAAAAGGACCCGGGGATCGTATGAATCCCATTGGTGCTGTTGCCATTAATCTTAAACGTCTTTAGGCGTATATACATTATAACAATGGCGGAAAATATCAAAGTAAGAAAGTTTGGATTAGTAGGGATAGCTAGTCCAATAATCGGAATTTTAGCAGTATTAGTTTCCATTTATTTCTCGCCGTGGTTTGAATGGCCGATACATGCGCTAAGTGACTTGGGTGTTGCACAAGAAGGAAGACTCATCTCACAATTTGCACAAGAAGGTGACACACAGATTGCAGTATGGACATTTAATGGAGGCATGATTGTAGCAGGACTTTTAATAGCAATTTTCGTTTCTTCGACCAGAAAAACCATTCCAGATAATTTAATGAGTAAAATAGCATATTCGCTAATATTTATCGGTGGAATAAATCTGGCATTAGTGGGAGTATTTCCATATAATATTTCTGGTACGATTCATCAAATTGTAGCAATAATTTACTTTATCTTTACGCCGATTGGGTTAATCATGATTGGAATAGAAAGACGTTCAAAGGATAGGAATTTTGCGATATTTTCGATTGTATCGGGAATAGTTTCATTGGTAGTAATTGGAGGTGCAGTTCTTGGAATATTGGGAACGCCAATAGTTAGCATTTATCCCGAAGGAGTGGCGATTCCTGAATTTTTAGACGCATTAATTCTTGGTCTTTGGATAGGAATAGCAGGAATAAGAGTTTTCAGAACAGGAAAATTCTAATTAGTTTATATATTTTTTTTCAATTTTTTTTAAA
>JACAFS010000070.1 GCA_013378385.1 Nitrososphaerota archaeon
AAACACTCTAAACATGGTGTTTTTCCAGGAATTATTGAAGTAGAAGAACCTGTAGTTACTATTGCAGATCCAAAAATATATGGTATATTCAATTTTATACATGCTCTATTTATTGAATATCTTGCAGATACTGAATCTAAACCATCAATCACTACGTCTGAACCTGTGACTACTTTATCTACCGTGTCATCATTAATTGATAATGTTAAAGGCTCGATATCTACCAGTGGATTTATTCTTTTTAATCTCTCGTAAGCTGCTTCAGCTTTTGATAATCCAACATCTTCATCTCCATATAGTACTTGTCTGTGTAAATTTGATACTTCTACAACATCTCTATCTACTATTCTTATTTTTCCAATCCCCATGGCTACTAGTTGTTGAGTTATTGGCGATCCTAAACCTCCAACACCAATTACTGTTACTCTTGCATTCTTTAATTTTTGCTGCCCTTCAAAACCAATTTCATCCATTACAATTTGTCTTGAATATCTTTCAATTTCTGCATCTGATAATTCCATAATCTATCCACCACTTACTGCCGGTAAAAATAAAATTTCATCCTTGTCTTTTAATGTTGTTTGAAGATCTTCAAGGAATTTGATATTTTCATCATTGACATACACATTAATTATTGGTTTTAATTTTCCATTATTGTCTATTACTTTATTTTTGAATCCTTCTCCGTATCTTTTTGCTAATGCATCAATCACTTCGATCACTGTATTGCCTTCTATTTCCATCTCTCTTTCACCATTTGTAGATGATGACATTACTGCAGGGATCAAAACTTTTACTTCCGTCATTTTTATCGACCTATTATATCCTCTAATACTTCTCTCTTGGGTTCAACCACTCTCAATTTTGGTTGTTGAAGAAATGCAGCTTCTGGCGCTTTTAGACCATTTCCTGTTACATAGCATACAACTTTCTCATTTGCATCAATCTTTCCATCACGTACTAATTTCAGTAATACTGCAATTGAAACTGCACCTCCAGGTTCGGCAAATATCCCCTCCGTACTGGCTAAGAGTCTTATTGATTCTCTTATCTCTTCGTCATTGGCATTTTCTCCATATCCTCCTGAATTATTCACTGTTTCTACTGCAAATATTCCATCTCCAGGCTCGCCAATTGCTAGGCTCTTTGCTAATGTATTTGGTTTCTTTACTGGTTGTATTACATTCGTTTTATTTTTTATTGCATCTACTACCGGTGAACACCCTTCTGGCTGCGCACTAGTAATTTTTGTATTATTATTTGTTATCAAATTAATCTTCTCAAATTCTTTCAATCCTCTATCTATTGCACATAACATTGCACCACTTCCTGTTGGAACTATTACATGATCAGGGGCATTCCATCCTAATTGTTCACATACTTCAAATGCAAGAGTCTTAGAACCTTCCACGTAGTAAGTTCTTAGATTTATATTGACTATTCCAATGTTATACTTATCTCCTGCATATGATGCCAATCTATTTGCATCATCATATGTTCCATTTACTGGTATTATGTTGGCCCCATATGCTTGTACTTGTAATATCTTTGCCTGTTCTATGTCATGTGGAATGAAAATATAACATGGTATTCCTGCTCTTGCAGCATGAGCTGCAGTCGCCGAAGCTAAGTTTCCTGTTGATGGAGAACCTACTGCCTCTAAACCTAATTCTATTGATTTTGATACTGCTACTCCTGCTGGTCTATCTTTAAAAGAAAATGAAGGGTTGACTGTATCATTTTTAATATATAAATTATTTAACCCTAATCTCTTTGCTAATTTATCTGCTTTATGAAGCGGAGTATATCCTGCTCCGATATCTACTATGTTATTCTTATTTCTTAATGGCAATAATTCAAAATATCTCCAAAGATTCTTTTCCCTATTTTTTATAATGTCTTTTGATAATCTAATTTTATCGAAATCATATATTACGTCTAATGGATTAAAACATTCATCGCAAACGTATTTTAGATCTGCTCTAAATTCCGTTGAACATTTCCTACACAGTAAATATTTTATTGACATATTGTTCTAGTTTATACATTCATAAATAAATATTTTCTTGAAGATATTATTCATATATGAATATCCAGTATATCTATTCTAAAATCTTTCTTAATAACTTCTTGTTTATATCTGCGTTTATCATTTTCTCAGAAGATTCCAAAAACTCATTAAATGTTTCTTTTGACATTTCATCTTTGTATAAAGATAACTGAAAAATTAATTCAAGTTTGTCTATTTCATGAACTAGTAATGATTCTTTACTTGTTTTTTCTTTAAATTCATTCCAAATCTCAAAATATTGCTTTTGAATCTTGTCAGGAAGATTTCTTAAAATATCATTAATCGCTTTATTCTCCTCTGTATCTTTGTTTGGATTCTCTCCTGGCAGTAAATCTCCAATAATTGCTTCCGGCAAATCATGAATTAACATCATTTTCATAACCTTTTCCGTATTCATTTCTGCTAAATCTGAAATAATCATTGCAATTGTCGTCGCTGCATAACTATGATCCGCAACTGATTCTATATCTTCTGCAGTTGATTTCATCTCCCAACCTTTTCTTTTTACTGATTTTAATTTTTCTGTTATTAGAAAAAATTCATTTAATCCATTAATATTCAATTAAACCACTTATCTAAACTCTCAGATTTTTCTTCCTCTACTTTATCTAATTTTTTTATCATATTTGAAATCCTGTCTATAGAAAAATCATTTTCATCACATAGATAAGAAATAAGTTTCTCTTTCTGAATCTCTTTTTTTTGAATAAAGTCTGGTTTAGATACTTCAGGATTTAGAAACATATTTCTTACTTCATCTATATTTATTAATTCTAATTCTTTTTCCATATTTGGAATATCTTCTATTTTTTTATATTTTTTAATGTGTTTTATGGCAGTTTTTGGACCAATTCTTGTAAATCCATTAGGATTATAATCCGTTCCTATTAATATTGCAATATCAACTAATTGTTCTCTATTTATCTCGTTTAATCTTAAAAATTCTTTTAGTTCAATAATCTCAGGTTCTACGTCAATAAATCTATTAGTTCTTGGTATTCTTCTTTTTCCAGAGACAGTCAGGTTTCTACACAATCTCTTTGCTCCAAAAAGCAAAGAATCATAATCTTGACTTACTGTATAATCTACCATTCCTATGTCGTTCATATAAGCTGCCGTTGCTTCACCTTCAGCAGGAGCTTGGACGTATTGTATGCCTAATAATTCTAAAACTTTTTTCACATCATTGATTATATCTTCATTAATTCTAATCATTGAATGAGAATATCTTCTTGCTTGTTCTTGGTCTCCGTCTTCAATAGCTTTTCTATATTTCTCTTGATTTTTCTCTCTGGTTTCTTTTCTCTTTTTAATAAGTGTAGATTTTAATTGTGGAGGTTTTCCATCCAACACGTATATTGGCTCTATATTGTTATTCAAAAGATTGATGTTTCTGTAAAATAATCCTGTTAAATGACTAGTTATTTTTCCCTTACTATTCCTTAAAGGTTCACCTGTTGGGCCTCTAATTGTTGTTAAAAACTGATAAATTATATTAAATCCATCTATTGCTATTTTGTTTCCAGATAGATTCTCAAACGATGTTTTTCTTGGATTGGATAGATCCTTTAATTTAACTCCCATTTGATTTTTACTTATCAGATATCTTTATTATTAGTTTTCTAATATGACTATTATATGCCTGATGAAAATGAACAAAATTTATCATTAGAATCCAAATTAGGCCTTTTGTCTTTTGATTGGGATTCCTCAGAATTCATTAAAGTAAATACTGAAATTTGTAAAACCTGTGAAAAGCAACCTTGTTTATACGTGTGCCCATCTGAGGTTTATACCCTTAATGAAGAAGAATTAGTCTATAATATTGAAGGCTGTATTGAAATGGGTCTTTGTACTATTGTTTGTGACCAACTCGGCAATGGCGCTATTGAGTGGAATCATCCGCAGGGCGGCAAAGGCGTTAATTATAAATTAGGTTAATTTCAATCTATTTTTCATTTTACAAGTGAATAATTTTCAAGTAAAAATGTTATTACTCTCTGTTCCTATTAGTATATTGAAGTGGGAAATAATATGTTAGATGATTCTATAGATCTAGAAAATGAAGTTACAGAACCTGAAGAAGTTACAGAACCTGAAGAAGTTA
>JACAFS010000071.1 GCA_013378385.1 Nitrososphaerota archaeon
AATGACCGTAACCTTGCTTGCAAACTTTGTGAGAAACAAAGCTTCTTCCATTGCAGAGTCACCGCCTCCAACCAATGCAATCTCTTTGCCTTTGAAAAAGAATCCATCGCAAGTTGCACAAGACGAAACACCTTTGCCAATCAATTTTTGTTCATTCTCTAAACCCAACCATCTAGCACTTGCTCCCGTTGCAATAATTACCGCCTGGGATTCGTAAGAGTTTTCACCGGCAACAATCTTGAAAGGTTTTTTCGAAAAATCCACCGAAGTAACATTAGAATTAATTATTTCTGCTCCAAATCTCTCTGCCTGTTTCTTGAAATTTTCCATCAAGTCCGGACCATTGATTCCATCGATGAAACCCGGATAGTTTTCTACCTCAGTGGTCAGCATTAATTGTCCTCCCCATTCTAAACCGCCTAAAACAAGGGGATTTAGGTTAGCTCTGGCTGTATAGAGAGCAGCAGTTAACCCAGCAGGTCCAGATCCAATTATAATTACCTTATGAGTCACAACAAACCTAAAGGTAGACTAAATAAAAAACATTTGACGCATAATTAATTCTTGTAATTATGCGGTTGCTTTTGCTTTTGATTTTGATGCAAGAGGCTGTAATAATTTTCTTTCTTGCAATCTAATATTTCTCCAACGTTTTCTTCTTTGAAGAATCTTTTCATCACTTGGTAAATGTTTACCCATACTCTGAACTTTCTGTCTAGCTCTTCGTATACTTCCCATTTTACCAGCGAGTTGCTGGAATCTTTGCCAAGGCATTTCAGGAAGATCTAATCCCTCGATGTCCTTTAACCAAACCCATTGCAAATAGAAATCGTTGTTCTTTGCTTCTGGATACTTTGATAATAAATACTCTACTTCTTCAGTTGTACTTTTAAACTTCTTTTCCCCGACGTTTGCCATAGATTAAAACAACTCATTAACGATATTAAATCTTATTATTAAAATTCATAATTCCTAACAATGTTTTTTTATATTAGAACAAAAAATTTTTACAGCTTATTTAATGATATGACAATTTCCGAATTTTCTTCTATTCCTAACGCAGCAATGACTCCCGGATTAACTTCCAACACATATAATGCATCTCTGTTCGGTGAGTAAGTCTGACAGGGTGATTGGACACAAGGCGGAACGTTCTCTACAAAATAAACTACGTTTCCGTCTGCATCTATCCAAATTATATCGAGACTCATTTCCATATTCTTCATCCAAAATGAATATTCGCCTTCATCCGAAAACACAAACAACATTCCGTTGTTGTCTTCCAATACTTTACGTTCCATCAAACCTTTTTCTCTTTCTTGTGGTGTAATTGCCAATTCAACAAAAATTATTTGTTCATTAACCACAACAAAATTCATATCTTGCAACGGATCGTTCGTTGCCGTTTTTCTAAATTGATCAATTATAAAGACAGAGAAGATAATGAAAAGAATACTGAAAAAAATTAACATACGCTGTTTGTCGTTCATGTCGCTATGATTAAACAAAAATTAATAATATCTAAGCAAATCGGTATTTTTTTTTAAAAAAACCACACTTAGGTTAAAAAAATAAAATATGATTGATACTTTTGTTGAACTTTGTTAATCTTTCTTTGTTTATTCATGATTATTCTTCATTATTTTGATAGTAATGAGTATACTCAATAACTGGAATACTAAAGAGAAAAAGGAACCTTTGCTAGCAAAGGTCAAAGATAAAGTAACTCCACAACCACCATTACGTAATCGTGTAGAAACTACACAACGTGCAATGCAAACACTCATTTCACGTCTAGATCAAAAACAATCTAGATTGAAATCACACGACACAGCATTGTTTAATCAAGTGGTTGAGGCAACCCAAAAACACGACAAAAATCGTGCGGCAGCATTTGCCAACGAACTAGCCGAGTTAAGAAAGATAACTTCGAACGTCACTCAGATGAAATTAGTTCTTGAACAAATTAATTTGAGAATGGGCACTGTACAAGACTTCGGCGACATAGTAACATCAATCACACCGATTGCTTCTGTAATTAAAGGAATGCGCAGTTCAATGTCAGGAATTCTACCTGAAGCTAGCTCAGAGATGTCAGAAATTGGTGAAATGATGAACGGTCTAATTGCCGACGCAGGTCAATTTGGTGGAAGCTCTCCATTAATTGAATCTTCAAGTGCAGAAACCAACAGCATTTTAGCTGAAGCAGCAGCAGTAGCTGAAGTAAACGATGAAGAAAAATTCCCATCCCCATCTTCATCAACAACTTCTACACCGACTGCAGCCGACGACTTTTTTAAACTTTAAACCCAGTAGATTGATTGCTGTGATGATTACCCATCACAGTAATCTCTACCAACCCCACTTTCTTGTAATCGAAAACGCTTTCATTACAGTTGGCATATAAGGCACAACTGGAATTAGACTCCAATACTTTGGATAGAATGCTTTTAACACTACTCGAAGTTTACCTAAAGTAGTAATATTGGTAACATCACTCTTTCCTACAAGCTCTCCCATCTTTTCCCACATCTCCGGTGTAAACTGATGCATCACCTTTGCAGTTTCTAACAGCGACTTGTCTGCCAAAGGAAGTTTCATCCACTTCTTTTGGTACCTTGAAAGGAAACCAGCAGAATAATCATCCGCTTCTAACGATTCAACTGCAGTCTTGCCTGCCAAACTTCCAGTCTGCATGGCCGTGGATATACCACCTAAAAATACGGGATTAGTACTTCCGGCAGCATCTCCTGCGATAAGAACTCCATCTGCGTAGGTTTTTTCCAAAGGACCTTTGTATGGAATTGCTCCAGCAGTTTTACCAATAACTTTTCCATCTATCTTCTTCTGCTGAATAAATCTATCCAACCGATTTGCACTGTCTTTCGCCGTTGTGGCAATTCCAACATTAGCTATGTTGTCTCCCTTTTGAAATACCCAAAGATAACCGCCTGGCGCAATATCCACATCAAAATACATATCAAACCCATTTACATCGACACCTTCCATTTTCAATTCATAAGCTCGAATTAATTTCTCTCTCCACTCTTCTTTCTGCAATAATCCTGACCATGCTGCAATATTTGATTTCGGACCATCCGCGCCAATAATAATCTTGGCTTTCACAAAAATAATTTTTTTCTTGTACGTCAATTTCAAAATTTTCTCTTCAGAATTAAATTCAATTACTCTCGCAGAAGTGTATAAATCACTTCCTGCATCAGTCGCACGTTTTACCAGGAACTGATCAAACTTGTCACGGTCCAATTCATAACCTCCGTCATGAACCGACATCCAATTTCCATTTGTAAAAATCACCCTTAATCTTGAAATGTTCGCAGAGACAAATTCATCTTCCGGCTTCAAATCTAAATGCTGTAAAGCAAAACAACTTAAACCCTCTCCACATTGTACAGGAACTCCAACGACAGGATCTTCTTCCAGTATAATGACTTTGTAACCACTTTTTGCGCATTCATAAGCTGCATTACTTCCTGCAGGTCCTGCTCCTACTACTGCTACATCATATTCCAAGAATTCTTCGCTCATTAAATTACCCTAATCTGATTTACATTGTCTATTATCTCTTGGCTTTTATAAATTAATTAAAGATGATAATATAATTCATTTGAATGCAACGAATAATTCTACATCTTGATTTAGATTATTTTTATGCTCAAGTTGAAGAAGCACGAAATCCCGAGATTAAAAATAAACCCGTTGTAATCTGCCAATATTCCGGTCGTTCTGAAGATAGCGGTGCAGTTGCAACAACCAACTATATAGCACGTAAATTTAATGTAAAATCAGGACTTCCTATTAAAACAGCAAAAAACCTTCTCCAAAACACAGATTCTGTATTTATTTCCGCAAATCATGAATTGTACGAGTCAATTTCTGAAAGCATTATGAATATAATAAGAAAATATAGCGACATATTTGAACAACTTAGTATCGACGAAGCCTGTATAGACATTTCTAATAAAATGAACAACGATTATCAAAATGCAACGGTGTATGGAAACGAAATACAACACGAAATCAAAACTTCAGAGAAACTAACATGTTCTATTGGCATTGGTCCAAACAAACTTATCGCAAAGATGTCCGCCGATTCAAACAAACCAAACGGAACAACCGT
>JACAFS010000072.1 GCA_013378385.1 Nitrososphaerota archaeon
TGAACTTGTACATACTCACTCAATGAACTATTGGGGAGGTCGATTGTGGTTTACTGATTTTGGCTGTACATTAACTGGCCTTGATGCAAAAACTGGAGAACGAGTCAGAGACTTTGAGAATCTTTGTTTAGAAAGACCTTTGGATTTAAATGATAAAGTTGGATACGGTCTTCCTGGAAACAGTGGTTTGTACGGAAGTCTTCAACCACATGCACCTATCAAATATGAAAAAGGTAATTTGATATTCTATTCTGACGGTGGCGCTGCTGAGGGAACTTGGGGCGGTCGTATGTATATGGCTGCTTACGATTATTCAACAGGTGATCTAGCATGGCGTACATATCTAATGCCTCCATGTGGCGATCCTATAACATGTGGTCCTGGTAAAGATGGCCCAATATTCGTAGAAGAGAAAGCCGCTTGGGGTGATTGGTTAGTCGCTAACTGTGATAAGATTTGGGTTCAACAAATCAAATCATGTGATATGCCAAGAGACATCTTACAAAACGACTGGGGAGACATGCGTTCTAACTCAGGTATAAGCAATGTTTGGGGTCAAAGTGTCGTCGATGAAGAGACTGGAATTCTCTATTTCGGCACTGCACAACCTGGTCCTGACTGGAATGCCACTTACAGCCCTGGTCCTAGATTATTTGGTTCAGCCGTAATGGCACTAGACGCAGACAACGGTGAACTTATATGGGCTCATCAAACTACTGCCAGAGACCTTTGGGATTATGATTGTTCTTGGAATACCATGTTGACTACAACTGTGGTTAAAGATGTCGAGAGAAAGGTAGTAATCAAAGGTTGTAAGAACGGAATTGTCTATGTATTAGACGCAGCAACTGGTGAAGCACTTCATTTGTTGGAGCCTCCATCTATCAAACGAACTCCTCATGCAATATTGTTAGACCCAATGAGCAGAGAAGATATGCTAAAACCATGGCAGAATGCTCCTGATACCGGACCTACATATCAAAACTGTTGGGGCGCTGGATGTCTAGAAGCTGATATTGTATTTGACGAAGGACGTAATATGATATTCTTCGGCACATATAATGCACCTTTCTTTGTTCAAATGCTTCCAGTTGAAAACCGTGGAGACATGGGCATAAACTTCGGAGCTGCCGCAGCTGACTGGTTTACTCAATGGTTAGAGGATACACCTGAGCTCGTCAATGCAACAATTAACGCATATGATGTAGATACTGGTGAACTGAAATGGGAATATCATATGCTTGGAACTGGTTTCCGAGGAGGAGTAATTGTTAGTGGCGGTGTAGTCTGGATGTCATCCGTAGATGGCTTTTCTACTGCACTAGATGCTGACACCGGCGAAGTCTTGTATAAACTAAATATGGGATTGGGATCCAGTGTCATGCCAACAGTTGCCGCTGATTCCAACGGAGATATCAAACTATTCCGACCACAAGGTGCAGGATTCGTAGGTAATGCAAATTGGGGTCCAGGAATGACTACTTCACCCGGTGCAATTATGGTCTATGGATTACCTGATGTAATTCCTGAACCAGAAGTTATCATCGAAGAAGTCGAAGTAGAAGTCGAAAAGATAGTTGAAGTCGAAAAGGAAGTCGAAGTAACTGTCATAGAAGAAGTTACAGTTGAAGCAATTAGCCCTATTTCATACGTGATAATCGGGCTTGGTATTGTTGCAATAATCATTGCAGGAGTATTATATCAACGAACTAGAAGGGTCTAATCGGATTACTCTCCAATCATTAGACATTGATTCGGGGCGTATTGAAATAATACGCCTCGATCTAACTTTTTTGTGAACCATAATGCGATATTATGAAAAGTCAGACCTTTAATTTTTATTGTCATCAAATATAAAATTTATTTTGATTTCCATATTTGGCATATTCTTAGATTGTTATAATATTATTAACGATAATTCTGTTCTACATGTTATGAATACCAAGTCTTTAGTTTACTTTGCTTTGTCTATAATTCTAATATTCATTTCACCAAGATTTCTTGTTATAGGCATTCCTGATGCAAATGTAATTGATTTCTTTCTGGCTTTTTTTGTAGTATTTTTTTCTTATCTGTTTTTATCTCTGGGCATATCCGACATAGTAAAGTGATTATTTTACACCGAGCGTGTTTCCAATACCTGCAATTATGATGTTCTGATTATCTTCTGAATGCTGTCTGATTGTTTCTTTTACTTTATTCAATAATATCTCTGAAGTTTTTTCTATCTCCGGTTTCATTTCAGTAATTGCCTCTTTTTCCGACATCTTAGTAACTATGGCTAAAAATTTTATTTTATTGTTTGTAGCAATTTCTTCAATTTTATATCTCTCAATTCCTGGTCCTCCTATTGCAGCTCCTATTCCTTCTGCAACTTCTCCAGTATCTTCTCCCTCGAGTTTTAATGCTGCATCAATAGTAATTATCAATGAAATTTGTTCATTTTCTTCTACTACTCTTTTTATTGCCTCGCCTGGTTTTCCTACATTTCCTCCTGGACCTTTTGCTTTAATGATGAATGCATTTCTGTTCTCTATTTTTACTTCATTTAATATAGTGTCTCTGACTACTTCTTTACTCTCAGATTCACCACTTAATCTTGATGCCACTAAAGGTCCTATTCCGTCACCTATTGGTTTCTTCGATTTTAAGGATGGTATTGCTGCATTGTAGGCTTCTGCCTGTTCCATAACCTGCGGTAATATCATTTGAATTTGCGCTATTATCATCATGTTTCCTGTCTTTTTTGCACTTATGTAGAAATGTCGAATAAATTTATGCATTAAATTAATTCCTAAAGATACTTCTACTAAATTCATAAGAACACTTATTTCTGTATCGTCTTGATCTTTCGTCATTAACTTAATTTCATCTTTCATATTGTCTTCTTGAGTATTCAGTATATGTTCTAATTTAGTCATTATTCCCTTTGGATCTATTGATACAGGAGGTATTACAAATGAAGATAATAATCTGTCAAATCTCTCTTTTACAATTTTCTCGTCATCACTCTTTTCAATCAAACTCTTTAGAACTATGTTTTTTGAACTAACGTTCATCTGTTCTAATCTCCGCAGTTTCTTTCCAACATTTCTAAGTATCATAAACATCTGTATTTTCTGACCGTATAATATAAGAAACATAAATATTGGTAACCATAGAACATTCGCTATAGAATCAATCGAATCAAATGCTATGATTAATGAGTATGTCAATACTAATATTTTCAATAAGTAAAATTTAAGCCTTGTACTGAATTACATGCTGCTTGCATTTTTCTTGAATCAAAGCCTTTTATATAGGGAACTTACTATATTGATAGAGTTTTGCCTAAGACTAAATCGGTTATAAGTGTGGAAAATGTTGTTGCTACTGGCAACTTAAGTCAAAGTGTTGATTTAGTAGAAATTAATACTACTTTTGAATCAACTGAATATAATCCTGACAGATTTCCTGGACTAGTATACCGAATAAAAGTACCAAAAACTTCTACTTTAATATTCAGAACTGGAAAAATGGTTTGTACAGGTTCTCGCTCTGAGGAACAAGCTGTGATTGCAATCAATAAAGTAGTAAAAGAACTAAAGAAAGGCGGTATTAAAATTAAAAATAAACCAATTTGCGAAGTACAAAATATAGTTGCTTCTGTAGATCTTGGCGGACAGATTGATTTAGAAGAAGTTGCTAGACAATTACCTCGTTCTATGTATGAACCAGAACAATTTCCTGGCGTAATTCTTAGGGCTAGTGAACCAAAGGCTGTCTTTTTGATATTTTCTAGCGGTAAACTCGTTTGTACAGGTACTAAACAAGAAAAGGATATCTATACTGCTGTTAAAAAGCTTCATACTCGACTTGAAAAGCTTGATTTGATGATTTATGGAGAATATGATAAAACTCCAGTAGTAAAAAAAGAAAAGAAGAAAGATTTAAAGCTCGAAAAGAAGAAAGATTTAAAGCTCGAAAAGAAGAAAGGTTTAAAGCTCGAAAAGAAGAAAGGTTTAAAGCTCGAAA
>JACAFS010000073.1 GCA_013378385.1 Nitrososphaerota archaeon
TCTGGAAATTTAATACAAAAAGGAATTGTATTAGATAAACTTTTAGAGGCACTAATAGTTACAGAAGGAGTAACACTTGATGATGTTCTAATAGGTGATAAAAATGCAATTATGGTAGCTTCAAGAGTTTTGGCATATGGTAAAGAATATCCAATAACATTTACAGATGCAAGTAGTGGTAGAAAAAGGGATGAAACAATAGATTTAACTTTACTTGAAGATAAAAAAGTAGATTTTAAACAATTTACTAAGGGAGTTAATGAACATCAGTTTGAATTACCTACTTCAAAGAGAGTTGTTACATTTAGGTTTCTTACACAGAAAGAAGAACGTAAAATAGATGATGAACTGAAGGCAATGAAAAAATTTACGAAAGAATCTGGAATTGACCCTGAAATTACTACACGATTAAAAATTTCTATTGTAGCAGTAGATGGTGATGAAAGTAGGAATACTATTAATACTTTCGTAGATAATGAATTTCTTTCCGTTGATTCATTTGCATACAGAACTTATTTGACATCAATTAGTCCAGATGTTGATATGACTGTTATGATCGAACTCGACAACGGAGAAGTCGAGGAGATAGCGGTCCCTGTGACCGCTCAGTTTTTTTGGCCTTCGACCAGAGGATAAACCATATATACACAATCAAATATTTCAATTAATTTATAACGCCAAAGGCGGATTCACATTCAATGAAGTCTACAATATGCCCGTGTATTTAAGACTTTATTATCTTAAACGACTTAAACAACAATATGATGAAGAAAATGCTGCCTATGAAAAGGCTACAAAAAAGTCATCTAAATTAAGTCGTCCTAGCATAAAAAAATCTAACAGATAATATTATTTTTTCTCTAATTTGATATTTATAATTGATAAGTAACATTCAGTTTTATTTAATTCGGAGCAAAGAATAATGCCTAAGTACAAATATGTTGTCAAAAATGAACAAGTTCTAAATGAGTTTATGGATAAACTTTGGGGACGTCTTGGCCGAAAGAAAGGCCGTGATTATGTAAAGTCTTTATTTAAAGACCCAGAGTTCCAAAGAAAGATGAAGGCTGCAGAGAGAGCTGCTGATGAACTCTATGGGCATATAACACAGGACGACGCACAACTTGAAAAAGATTTAAAAAAGGTGTTCCCTGATATATTTTAAATTTCTCTCGGATTAAATACGTCAACTTCTAACAAGGTATAATTCGTGGCGGTAAATAAAAACCAATTCAACAAAAATCTAAGTAAGTCAACTCTAGCATTTCAAGAGTTAGCGAAAAGACAAGATGAGCAATCACAACTCATTGTAAAGTGGATTGCCTCAAATTCTGATATGTGGGATAGCATGTCTGAAATCCAAAAGTTACAATTAATTTCTACCGAAACACTTAATAAAGATTTAAACAAGGGAGTTGAGAAGTGGAATAGTATGGTCGATCTGGCCAAAGATTTCAATTCAACTGCCGTTTCAACCAGTGAAGCTATACAAGACCAAGTACGTAGCGGTACCGCTATGCACTCTGTAGCTAAAAGCTTGGTCGGTAGGGAAGATGAGTATAATAAATTATTACAAATAGGAACGAAATTTTCTAAATCCAAAGCCGCAATCATGGCCAATACGGTTGATAGATCACGAGAACTTGCAGGAAATATGCTTTCAATAGGAACTTCAGAATTTATAAGTCTTGATTTAAATAGAGATATTGCAAAGGCAAAGGCGTATGGAAACGATAAAGATGTCGATCGCCTAAGAATTTTACAAGAACAACAAGATCTGATGAAAGGTATTCATACACAGATAGATGAAACTGCAAAGTTATTAGAACAACCATTTACTGCTATAGATGATTGGATAAAACAAATACCTATTTTTGGTGGATTATTATCATCACTTATGCCATTTGAAGATTGGGGAAAGAAAATATCTGATTCATTCAGAGAAGGTGCTTCAGAAGCAGCACGAGAAGAATTTACTGGATTGGATGATGCGACTCGCAAATCCAATCAAGAGGCACGAAATCAGCAGCAGATGTCCGATATGGAAGCCAAGCAGAAAGTTTGGATTGATAATGATTTTATTAAAAACGAGATAGGCCAATGGGAAAAAAAGACGGAAGAAGAAATGGCCGAGATAACAGAGGCTATGGGCGGTCTGGCCAGACCGACATCAGCTACCATTGATGAAATGAGTGCTGGGAATGTATACGGAGCTCCTGATGACCTTACTTCAGATAATTTAACAATAGCTGGAAATGTTACAATGTATGTGAATGGTAATTTAACTACTACAGGCGGAGTTGTAGAATCAGCAACAGGTGGTACAGATATTGCTGGTGCTAATATGATGAATTTTGATGAATGGAATAAATCCATAGGTAATGCAACAATAGCAGCACAACAAAGTATTCATGCACATAGAGGTTATGAAGAATATATGGAAGGATTTGCACAACCTAATATTGCAACGGAAGCCTTACCTGTGGACGCGATGGGTACAATGGCAGAAAATATAGCCAGATTAACGGATGCTGGAACAACACCAGGAAGTATTCATACTCATGTTGGTAATTTTGATGAACTTATTAATAAAATAAAAGGACTTATACCAACTATTGCTGCTGCTATGAAAGGTAAAGGTGGTGGAGCCGGTGGAGTTGGTGGACTTGGTGGAAATGGTGGTGGTCCAGAAGATAAGAGTGGAGATGCCAAACCTAATGGAGATGCATCAGATGGACCAAAAGGTCCGATAGCCCAAGAAAAAGCAAAGGTAATGGAGAAGATATCAGGCTGGAGTACAAAGATAGGTGAAAAGTGGGCTGAGATGGGAAAACTTGGGAAAGGGATTGCCATTGGTATCGGTTTAATGGTAGTTGGGGCTCTTAAATTATTAAAAACTGCGAATGAGTTAGGAGTGAGTTTTGGTTCAATTCCAACCGCAGCATTAATTGCTAAAGAAGAAGCACAGGGATTATTAGATAATTTTGGTACATTAGAAGGTGTAAGTAATAAAACATTACTCAATATGAAATGGATGGCATTTTGGAATGGTGTTCAGGCCGATGATATGGCAAAGATAGCGGCATTACAAGTTGCAACTTCAGATTTAGATATAGAGAGTTCAATAGAAGAACAATCTAAGTGGATGAAACAAATTAAAAAGGAAGGTTTATCTGCATCCAAAATTATGGCAGATATGGCATCTAACTCTGATTTCTTCGCATTACATATGAGAGAAGGTGGAAAGAATATAAGAGAGGCAGCTAAACATATGGCTTCATTAGGATTATCCTTGTCTGAAGCAGAAGCAATTACTGAATCATTATTAGATTGGGAAACATCTATTAATGCAGAAATGGAAACATCTGTAATACTTGGTCGTTCAATAAATCTTGATAGGGCTCGAAGATTAGCATATGATGATAAAATTACAGAGGCAATGGAAGAAGTGAAAAGACAGGCCGGTGGTGAAGCAGAATTCGCAAAAATGACTTCCACTCAAAGAAAACAACTTGGAGAAACTATTGGATTACAAGGTGCGACATTAGCAAAATTTATGCAGACAGAAAAACAAAAAGAAGCGGCAACGGCCGCGGCAGCAGAAGAAAAGAGAAAAGAATGGGCAGCGTATGGTAGGGCAGCAGGAGCTGTAATCGGTATGATTGCTTTTGGATTAGCTTCGGCAGTAACACTTGGTCTGGGAGGAGTAGGGGCAGGATTGAAAGCACTCGCAATGATGGGACTCGGTGCCGGATTAGGATACGCCGCTGGGGGTAAAGTAGGTGCAATGGCAGCCGGTGATGTTATGGGAGAAGCAGGTAAAACAACCAAAATTGCAACAAAAGAGGGTCAGTTTAGAGAATTATCACCAAATGATGATTGGGCAGCCGCTCCAAACTTACTTGAAACTATGGCAAGTTTAAGAAATCAACAACCAATAGTAGTTCAGGCAGATAATACTGGTACTGAACAGAAACTTGAACAATTAATTGCA
>JACAFS010000074.1 GCA_013378385.1 Nitrososphaerota archaeon
AAAATTATTTGCGATTGATTGGTCTCCCAATACAGTGAAGTTTATCGATTTCATCTTAGATTCAGATCTTAGCTTTCTTCGGAGTTTGTATCAGATTCATTGTCGTCTTCGCATTCCTTCAACAGGGTCACGTATTTTTGAAGTAAGTCGACCAATACAGCTTGCTTGGCAACGTCGTTTTCTTTTTCAATTGCATGACTTGTGACATCAATCTTTTCAATTATGACATTACGAAGGTTGGAAAGTGTTGCATCGTTGGATACAGTTGTTGCCTGAAGATTTTCAGATAAATCATCTTCGGCGATGCAAAGAACCCTGCCTTTGTATTTCACCTGTACTCCGCCACATCGAGGACACTTATCGCCAAGCAGAGTGCCGCCTTTTCGCATTATCTCCACCGCATTGTCCATAGGTTTACTCATATCATAATCAACTCTTCATTGATTGACGGAATTCGTCAATTGTTCTCTTGACTTCGTCAACAGATGCGCCATCTTCAAGCGTAGTAACGTCTCCAATATCAGTTCCAGACGCAACTGCTTTGACGACACGCCTCATAATCTTTCCACTGCGAGTCTTTGGCACCATATTGACAAAATGAATTTCTTCTGGAGTGGCTACTGGGCCAAGAACTTTTCTTACATGATTAAACAAATCAGTTCTGAGTTCTTCTGATGGTTCATTGCCTTTTTTAAGTATCGCAAATACAACAATTGATTCTCCTTTTATCTCGTCTGGTTTTCCTGCTACGGCAGCTTCAGCGACTGCAGGGTGTTCAACCATTGCATCTTCGATTTCGATAGTCCCCAATCTGTGGCCTGCGACATTAAGAACTTCGTCTGCTCTGCCCAGGAACCAGAAGTATCCGTCGTGGTCTCTAATCGCATAATCTCCAGGGTAATAATAACCAGGGAATTTTTCCCAATACACCTGCTTGTACCTTTCGGAATCGTTGTACAAAGTCATGAACATTCCAGGCCAAGGACGTTTGATGACTATGAACCCTTTCTCCCCGAGTCCAACAGAATTGCCTTTCTCGTCAACTATATCGGCTTCAATTCCAGGAAGAGGGAATGTTGCAGAACCTGGCTTTAGAGAAACAAGTCCAAGGTTTGGAGATGCAGAAAGCATGATTCCGCCAGTTTCAGTCTGCCACCAAGTATCTACGATAGGACATTTCTTGTTTCCGATTACATCGTAATACCATCTCCAAGCTGCGGGATTAATCGGTTCCCCAACAGTGCCAAGTAATCTAAGGCTGCTAAGATCGTGTTTTTGTGGCAATTCATTTCCATGTTTCATCAAAGCACGGATTCCTGTCGGTGTGAAATAGAATATGGTAACATTATATCGGTCAATCATTTCCCACAGTCTTTCTGGATTAGGATAGTCTGGAGCTCCTTCGTACATTATTGATGTGGCTCCATGAAGAAGAGGTCCAAATATGAAATAACTATGTCCAGTAACCCAACCAATGTCTGCAGGACACCAATATACATCGTCTTTCTTAATATCAAACACCCATTTCGTTGTTGCATATACATAAGTCAGATATCCGCCAGTTCCATGCAACACGCCTTTTGGTTTTCCAGTAGTTCCAGAAGTATAGAGAATATACAAGGGATGGTCGGATTCAAGTTGTTCAGGTTCAACAAAGTCATCAGTATCCTTTATTGCGTCTTCCCACCAGATATCTCGATTTTCTTCCATATTGATTTCTATTCCAGCACGTTTGAGGACAATTACATTTGCAACGGTGGACGTCTTCGTAAGTGCGTCGTCTACAATTTCTTTAAGCTTGAGTATTTTGCCTCTTCGGAAACCTCCATCAGAGGTAATGACCAACTTGGCTTGTGAGTCATTGATTCGATCCGCAAGTGCCGAAGCACTAAATCCAGAGAAAACTACTGTAAACGTGGCTCCGATTCGGGTAGCCGCAAGTATCGCAACAGGAAATTCTGGAACCATAGGCATATAGAATGCGATTTTATCGCCTTTCTTTACACCTAGATTGAGCAATGCACTGGCAAAATGATTGACCTCGTCGTATAGTTGAGCATAAGTTATCGTTCTTTTGTCTCCGTTTTCACCTTCCCAGATATAGGCATCTTTATCCTTTTGTTCAGAGTCCATATAGCGATCCAGACAATTGAATGATGCGTTAATTTTTCCACCTGTAAACCATTTTGCAAACGGGGGTTTCCATTCAAGAACTTCGTCCCATTCACTGAACCAAGATAATTCCTTGGCAATATTTGCCCAGAATTGCTCAGAATCTTTCAGGGAAGAGTCATGTACAGAACGATAATTAGAAGATGAATTATCAAAATATGTCTCATCAACTGGTAAAGAACTGATTTCTGAAGTAGGCAATTAGAATTACTCCAATTGCTTCAATGCGTCGTTGATGTCAATATTATTATGAACAAAATCAGAGTATACTTTAGTAATCTTTGTTGGGTCGTCAGATTGCCAAATATTACGTCCAAAGACAATGCCATTTGCACCTATCTCCAAGGAGTCAGACACCATCTGAAGAGAGTCTGCCAATGTTTTTGTTTTAGGGCCTCCACGAATCATAACAGGACAAGTAGTAGAGTCTAGAATTTCACGAAAAGAACTTTTATCCCCGGTGTAATCGACTTTAAGAAGATCCGCGCCAACTTCAGTAGCCATCCGTACAGCTAATGAGATTACGTCCTTGTCACGTACTGCTTGGTAGCCTTTTGCTATGCCCAACGGTTCTATTATTAATGGCATTCCATAATCGTGTGCTTCGTGTGCTATTTTACTAAGAATTTTTAAATTACAAGCCTCGTCGTGGTCGTTTTCAAATCCAACCAAAAGATACGTGACTACTGCCTGTGCATTAAGTCGAACAGCGTCTTTTACAGAAAACAAGTCAGTGTAATAACCTGACTTGGGTTCTGGAGATGATCTCCATAAATTTGAAGTGTCTAGTCTAGCAATTAAAGAAGGAGAATTTCTACCAAGGAAATTTTCCGATATAACTTTAGCAATAGGAGGAGTTACCTGTATTGCATCGGGTCCGCCTTGAACAACCTTAGAGACGGAACTTTCAATATCTTTGATTCCATCAATAGGTCCCATCAGTATTCCGTGATCAAAAGCGACAACAAATGCATTATCATTTGAATTAAACAGAGTATCAATTCTGGATGATTTACCTATATTTGGATGCATAAGAGAACATGGAATCTACAAGATTTATTTGTTACTAACAATAAGGTCAAGGCTTAATTGGGAAAATGACGTAGAAGAATAAATGAGAAAGAATCAGGCCATTCTATTAACAATAATCTTTGTTCTAGGGATATTTACTGGTTTAATGACAGATTTGGTAGGTTTAAGTTCTGGAGAATCTGATTTGGAAAAAGAACTCAGCCTAGCAAATGAGAACATCAGATGGTTAAACGAAAACATCACGAGTATGAAGGAGGCAGAGAGAACTAAGTTTATAAAATTGAATTTAAGATTGGGGGAATTGTCTAATTTGATAGCCGAAAGGAGAGGCGTATGGATAACAACGGCATTTGAGAATGATGCGCCAGTATATTATGATTCAAACGTTGTAACAATAGCGCAAGTAATTTGCGGAACGGACAGTATGAAACCCACATTTGACTGTTCGGACAAAGTGATTGTATATGAACCTGAATTTAATCACATAAATGAAAGAGATATAATAATTTTCAAGGAAAGGTTAACGCCATTGTGCGACAGATACACGGGCGAGAGAATAATTCACAGAATAAAGGAGGTTCATGACATGGATGGAGAAATTGTGTTTGAAACAAAGGGCGATGGTAACAATTTATCAGATAATTGTTTGGTGAAATTTGAAGACGTAACATACAAAGTAATAGGCATAATCTATGATGGAAAAATTTAAATTAATA
>JACAFS010000075.1 GCA_013378385.1 Nitrososphaerota archaeon
ATCCCAATGATAATCTATGAAAAAATCAAACAAAAGATATACTTCGAGGTCAAATGTGTAATTGTTCAAATAAGTTCCATTTTCATATAAATCAAAAACAGCCGTGTAAGTCTCTCGCCATTCAAAGTCATTTGCTGGCAAAGTAAAATCAAAACAATTCTCCCCCCATTCATCAAACGGAATGGCCCCTTGAGCTACAAGTATATTGTTTTCATCGGTTATTTCCCAGTCACCAGTGTAATTAACCGTCCAATCAGCATACTGTACACATCCATGGAAATACAAGCTATTTCCTTCAAACCCGTGCCAAACATCTAGCTCAGCTCCACCAACATGGAAATAACGGTAAGAATGATCACTAAATGTCCAATTCCAATCTGTACCATTGTTTAACGGAGCCCACTCGTAAAGATAAGCCTCAATGCCGTAATCTGATGCTGTCAAGAAAGGTGTAGTGAAATTTCCACTAAAACTTGTGGTACTGTTAATATAAATCTCTCCGCTATCAACCTCAAAATAGTCATTTTCGTCAAATAAATTCCATTCAATTCTATAATCTCTACTTGTATTGACATGATAAGTATCAAAGAAGATAGTAACATTTCCTTCATTTCTATATTCATATTCTTGAGGCCGAACTGGAACTACTGTATGTATCCAAAAATGTTTATCGGTGCTACTTTCATAAACGTCAGTTGAATTTGCAGCTCCGCTGTATAAATCTACATTTAACCAATAGTCTCCCGCTGAATAATTTACTGTAGAAATAGAAAAATAATGCCATGGTTCACCGTTTGAAAAGCTAGTTACACCATTATCAATTAAATTGCCATTATAATCTGTAATATTCCAAACTGCCGTGTAATTTGTATCATAATCTCCAAATTCAACTTCCATATTCACATGAAGGTGATCGTCCTCATTATCTACATACATCCACAGAAATGCTCCTCCAATGTACAATCTCATATAAGTCCAATCTATTTCAACCCAATAAGTGTCATTACCACTATTATTTGATTCTACTTCTTCATATAAAGTCACATATAACTTATAATGCCCTTTGGAAAGATTAAAAGTCCAATTATAATCTGTAAAATTTGTGGCATTATTCATTACATCATCTCCAGTATCATAATCATCTAAATTCCATTCAATTGAGTAATTTGTATCAGACTCTGCTGCAACTACAGCTATTGAAAGATTAACGTCTCCCGCTTCAGGCAAATGATAAGGAAAATCTACTATTAACCATGGATGTACTTCAAAGCTTTCTTCAAAATCTTCAACCAATGTGCTCCCTTCATACAAGTCTACCGTAAAATTGTAATCACCAGATGGGTAGGAAAATGTATCAACTTGTATCCCCATCCAACGATCACTAGTCTCATTGAACTCTTGGTGATCATAGTCCATAACCGTACCTTCCTCATCTGATATAGACCAAACTATTGTATAATTTTTAGAATAATTACCTCCAAACCCTATATCGCTCCATAAATGACCCTTGTCATAGTTGAAATAAACCTCCATCCAAATATCATCATTTTCTGCTTCTGATTGAGGTGAAAACATAATAATCGTGCTTAACAATAAAACAAATGTAAGCAGAAATGCGTAGATTTTTTGTGAAAAATCTGAAAAGGCAAGATTAGACAACATAATTCTGAAAAATCTGCGCAGCTATATACTATTAATCTTTTTTTATTAAATGAAAAGGTTATAACCTCAACAACTTTGCCCAAGTATGAGCAAAGCCTACTTGTGGGTGATTTGTCTACTAGCTGCATCCTTCACGGGATGTATTGGTGGGGAGGATTTACCTACCGAAAAAGAAGATGATATTGAAAAAGAAGAAACTGTTATTGAAGAAGAAGAAGAAACAATAACTCCTGTTGGAGAAGAGAACATGAGTAGTCTCAAGAAAGATATTGATACTCTCAATGCAAAAATTAGTGCATACGAAAAGCCGCAGGTTTATTTCATAGATCACAATGAGACCAGCACCTTATTCTGTGAAGATAATGATGCCGATTCTTATGAAGAAAAAAACTGTTATCTAATTGCTAAAGCGTTCGATGTTAATGGAGCAATAGAACGATTTGCTTGGTCATCGTCTGTAGCTGATAGTATTAACATGTCTGACGGAGAAGCATGTGAAGATTTCTTGATGGACGATAATGGTGGCTGTTTAGCCCTCTATGATTGGTTCGCTTCAGACGTTTGTAAAGATCTTCAGAAAGAAGTAAATCAAACAATTACACTCACTGTTTATGATAATGATGGTAATAGCGCTTCTACATCGTATGATCTAGATTATCATTCTACATGTTTCGTAGAAGAAGAGGATACGATAAAAATTGGTTTTTTGAATCCTATAACAGGACCTCTAGAACCTGATGCATATGGATTCTGGTGGGGTGCAGATCAAGCCATTAATGATTTGAACGAAATGTATCCAGGCCACAATTTTGAACTTATCGAAATGGATTCAGGATGTGATGGTTCAGTTGCTGCAGCTTCAGCTGAACAGTTAGTTAATGAAGGTGTTGTAGCCGTTGTCGGTGCAGCTTGTTCTGGTGCTTCCATGGGTGCTAATGCAGTATTATCTGCGGCTGGTATTCCAATGATATCTTACGCTAGTACTAACCCCGGTCTTAGTGTTGATACTGATTATCCATTATTTTATCGTGTTGTACCTAGTGATGCTATTCAAGGGCCAGCTGGTGCTGATATGATGGCATATGGTGGCGTTGACACTGGCGAATTAGCTATCCTTCACATGACCAATGATTATGGTTCTGGTTTAGCAAATTCAGTTGCAGATGCTTGGAAAGAGAAAAAGGGTCAATTTGGAGATGGCCTTTGTAGTGCCGGGATGCAAGGCTATTCTGACACTGAAACTGATTTTAGTTATGTTGTAGATGATATCGTTAATAGTGATGATTGTACTGCAGTTTACCTATCGTCATATATTCAGGATGCAGCAGGAATTATAGAGAAGCTTCACGACCAAGGTTGGACTGGAAAAATATTTGCTGGTGATGGTCCGGCTGGCGCAGGTTTGTATGATTACTTACAGTATAATTATGATGCTGAAGACGTGGTTGTATCTGCACCTCGTGCAGGTTACTCATATGGAGACTTTGAAGAAAGGTATGATGCAAATGTAGCTGAAGTAGGTAGCATTAAAACCTATGTTTTGACGGCCTATGATACAACAATGATTATTGGTAAAGCCATTGCAAAACAACAAGAGAATCAAGATCTAACAGACAGTATCGAAGCTGTTGGAACAAATTATGAAGGCGCATCTGGCCTTATAACATTCTTAGACAACGGAGATTCAATGGGTGCAGGGTATGATATTTGCGTGTATGATGGAGGAGGGGGTTACAATTGCAACTTTTTCTGGACTGCTGAAGATGGTATTCAACAATATTCCTAAGTAAAAAGGTTATAACCCCTACAACCTTGCTCAAGTATGAGCAAAGCCTACTTATTTGCAATATTTTTGTTAGCTGCATCCTTCACTGGAAGCATAGTCGGCTCTGCTAAAATGTTGTAGGTAAAAAGACATTATAACTGAAGGGATTCGCAGACAACTGTGAATTCCTGTGTTCATATAATATAGAGGGCGCTTCGTCGCGAGGTATGGTAATTTTCTCAGGA
>JACAFS010000076.1 GCA_013378385.1 Nitrososphaerota archaeon
AAGGAAAGAATATACCAAATCCAAATGTCATATTTGCAATTGCAAGAGATAGCGCAACAACAGGCCAAGAGTATGGATCATCAACAGATTGTTTATTCATCACTCTTCAAATAGATAATTAGTTTTCGCCTAATCAACTTATCTAGTTTTGGACATTTTCTTGATATCATTAAGTAAGATAGGAAGAAATGAACCAACGTCAGATACAACACCAATTGCTTGACCAGTACCTCGATCTAAGAGTTTTGTCACCGAGGAGGGATTAATGTCAATAGCAACAACTTTCACAGTAGAAGGAATCATGTTGCCGACAGCAATTGAATGCAACATTGTAGAAAGCATAATAACCAAATCAGCATTAGAGAGAATTTTTTGGTATTGTTTCTGTGCTTCAACGACGTCAGTAATGACGTCAGGTGCAGGTCCATCGTCGCGAATTGACCCTGCCAATACATATGGAACGTTATTTTTTTCGCATTCATAGAATATTCCAGAATTAATTTTTCCAGACTTTACCAATTTTTTTACAGATCCAGCTTTAAACAATTCATTTACGGCGACTATATGATTACGATGGCCCATATGAGTGGACGAACCGTGTTTAACGTCTATTCCAAGAGAAGTACCCAATAACGCATGTTCTACATCATGAACTAATAATGCATTACCTGCCAATATTCCATGTACAAAACCCAATCGTATTAATTGAGCAAGTACATCAACAGCCCCTGTATGTACTATTGCAGGGCCGCCAACTACAATGATTTTTCCTTTGTTTTTCTTTATTGAGACTAAATCACGTGCTAATTTTGAGGATATAGACTGAATAGGTTTCTCAGTAGATGTATGACTGCTCATGAATTGAAATGAATCTAGGCCTTCACGAGGTCGTTCTGGAGGTACAATTTTTATGCCTTCCTCTCCAACAACTACAAAATCACCTTTGTTGATATTGCGCAACATACTACAAACTGCAGTATTTTTTATTGGATCAATAATAATTGCTTTGTCCATCATTTGATTTTTGACTTTAATCCATTTATTATTCAAATAAACAAAAGTAGGGTTGTTAGTTGTAGAATAGAAATTTTCAGGGAGAACAGAATTTTTCGTAATCTTAGTGTATTGAATGTTTTGTAATTCAACAGAGATGCCACCAGCAGAATATATTTCATTTAGTATTTGTGATAAATGAGATTTATTTTTTCCATAAACTGCGAGTTTAGCATAACTATAATCATTTTTACCTTGTCCTATTCGAAATTCTTTAACCTTGAAATCTCCTTGCAAGTCCATAATATGATCAAAGATACGAGTAAGAATCATAGAGTCAATAAGGTGTCCCTGGACTTCAATTTCCTTTACATATTTACTTGAACGAATTTTTTTCAACAGTATGTTTAACTCAATTATAATATTTAGGTTATTACTTTCCTAAAGGCAAAAATATAAGATAATCGCATAATTAGTAATGAACGATGAATTAAAGAGGCGAAGTAATGATGTTACAAAAGGTCCGCAAAGGGCTCCAGCTAGAGCTATGATGAAAGCAATGGGTCTTAATGATGAGGATTTAGGTAAGCCGCTAATAGGTGTTGCAAGCACATGGAATGAAGCAACTCCATGTAATTTACATTTAGACAGATTAGCGCATAAAGCATCAGAAGGAGTTTCAAGTTCAGGAGGAACTCCAAGAGAATTTATTTCAGTTTCAGTAAGTGATGGAATAGCCATGGGTCATGAAGGCATGCGTGCTTCTTTAGTAAGTAGAGAAGTAATCGCAGATTCAATTGAATTAATGGTACATGCGCATAGATATGATGGAGTAGTAACTATTGCAGGTTGTGATAAGAGTTTACCAGGGTCAATAATGGCTCTGGCACGTCTAAATTTACCAGGAATATTTGTATATGGAGGAACAATCATGCCTGGAAATGTTAATGGTAAAGATATAACAATCCAGGATGTATTTGAAGCCGTAGGAAGTCAAGCAGCAGGAAATATTTCATTGGAAGAGTTAAAGGAAATTGAAGATAAAGCTTGTCCTGGAGCAGGATCTTGTGGTGGATTATACACAGCAAATACTATGTCGTCAATAAGTGAAGCAATAGGAATAGCTTTACCTGGAAGTGCATCACCTCCAGCAATTCATGAAACTAGAGACGAGGTATGTAAAAAAACAGGATTAGCATTAATGAAATTATTAGAAAACAATATTCGTCCAAGAGATATTTTAACTTTTGAAGCATTTGAAAATGCAATAGTGGTGCTACAAGCAATGGGTGGATCTACAAATGGAGTATTACATCTATTAGCAATGGCAAAAGAGGCAGAAGTAAATTTGACAATAGATGAATTTGAAAGGATTAGAAAAAAAGTTCCTCACATAGCAGACATGAGACCGGGGGGAAAATATGTAATGTTGGATTTAGATAAAGTAGGAGGAGTGCCAGTAGTTATGAAAAAATTATTTAAAGCAGGGCTGATTAATGGAGACGTTATGACGGTAACAGGTAAAACTATGAAAGAGAATCTTGAAGAATTTAACATAAATATCAAGAATGATGTTGTTTACGAAGTAGAATCTCCAATAAGTAAAACAGGGACTTTAACAATCTTGCGTGGAAATTTAGCGCCAGATGGTGCGGTAATTAAAACAGCAGGAGTAAAAAATTTACAGATATCAGGTAATGCAAAAGTATACGATAGTGAAGAAGAGGCATTCATAGATGTTTCGAAGAACAAAATAGTGGAAGGGGACGTAATAGTAATTAGATATGAAGGTCCAAAAGGAGGACCGGGCATGAGAGAAATGTTAGGAGTTACTGCGGCATTGTATGGACAAGGGTTAGGAGAAAAAGTAGGGCTATTAACAGATGGAAGATTTTCAGGGGCCACTCATGGACTAATGGTCGGTCATGTTTCGCCAGAAGCAGCAGTAGGAGGTCCAATTGCGATAATAGAAAATGGAGATAGGATTACAATAGATGCGATAGATAGAAAATTAGAACTCGATATACCAGATAGTGAGATTAAAGAGAGAATCGCTAGATGGAAGCCTAGAGAATCAAAGTATACAAGAGGAGTATTATCAAAATATGCAAAATTAGTTTCTTCTGCAGCAGAAGGAGCAATTTGTAGATAGATTATAGAAAAGTCTAAGACCTACATACTCGAATATCAAGTATTATTATTGATCTAAGCGACTGAATCCCAAGCTTTTGCTAAATTGATTCTTTTACGTCTGGCATAATTAATTATGTTCGATGTTGTGGTAGAAATTTTTGACGAGATAATCTTTTTTGGCTCGCCTGTAACTTTGCCATTTTTCAATACTTGTACTCTAAAGTCACGACTATTTCTTTGACTTTGGGTAATGAGTATTGAGTAACGAGGTTTCTTAGGAGTTTTACGTTTTGCTTTACGCTTTGGCGCTGCTTTACGCTTTGGCGCTGCTTTACGCTTTGGCGCTGCTTTACGCTTTGGCGCTGCTTTACGCTTTGGCGCTGCTTTACGCTTTGGCGCTGCTTTACGCTTTGGTGTCTTACGTCGA
>JACAFS010000077.1 GCA_013378385.1 Nitrososphaerota archaeon
GATACAAACTCTAGTTCTGAATTAATTATTGACTGTACTATCATTGGATTCTCAGATGTTCGTATACCTAAAAGAAAATTCGCTCGTAATAACGACGTTGTTTATTGTTTGGGTACTTTTGGTTTAACTGGCTCTGGTTTATTTCTTTTACTTAATAAAATCGAACCCTCAAATAGTTTTGAAAAAAAAGCAATTCAATCAGTTCTTAATCCTAATGTTGATCTAGATATATTTGTAAAATTAGTTAATAATCAACTAATTAATTCTAGTATTGATTCTAGCGATGGCCTTTGTTTGTCATTGTATAAACTTGCAGAGAGTTCATCGGTTTCTGTATGCATCGATAACCTTCCATTCTCTACTGGTCTTAAAAAATTCGCTTCAAAATACGATAAATGTATCAATGATTTACTTTTGTATTCTGGCGAAGAATATAATATCGTGTTTACTGTTAAGCCCTCTAACGTAGATAAATTGGAGCAAATTCTCAATAAATATAATATTGATTTTAATAAGTTTGGAACAGTTCAAAAAGGCAGTGCATCTGTTTATTATAAAAATAAATTACTCAAAAAACGCGGTTGGGATAGTTTTATTCAATGATTAAAAAAATAAATAATTATAGGCCTACATACGATTGGTCTAAAAAGAAGGCATCTGGTTTATATAAAAATTCGAATTTTTCGTTTCCTGTGAATACTATCCATTATCTTGACTTTATAAAATATTCTGATTTTGTACCTGATAAATCAGTTAATTGTATAATTGCGGATCCACCATTTGGAATTTCTTTCACGGGAAAAGAGGCACTCTATAACCGCAAATCATCTAATGTACAATCTGGTTATGTCGAAGTCGACAAATATTATGATGAATTTTGTAAATTATGGATTAGTAAACTTTCTCGAATGTTAAATGATAAAGGTTCTGTTTGGATATTCAGCGGATGGTCTAATTTGTCGTCGATTCTAAACGCTATTTCCTACACTAATCTTAATTTAATCAACCATGTGATCTGGAAATATCAATTTGGCGTGTATACTAAACGAAAATTTGTCAGCAGTCATTATCATTTATTGTTCCTTACAAAATCAAAAGATTATTTCTTTAATAAAATTGATAACTATCCGCTTGATGTTTGGGAAATTAATCGCACATATTCTCCAAATGAGTTAAAAAATGGCACTAAACTTCCTCATTCTCTAGTTATGAAATGTATTGATTATTCATCTAAACCTGGCGATCTAATCTTCGATCCATTCATGGGGAACGGAACTACTGCGGTAGTTTCTAAATCATCATATAGAAATTATTTGGGATTTGAGATTAACAAATCAATGGATAAAATTATTGATAATAATTTGAATCAAGTTGACGTAGGTTCTTCGTATTCTCCTTATTATTCAAGAATTCATCATTGATGTTTTTACCACTATTGTTTACTTTTTAAATAAATATTAATACGACGAATTCTTCTTGTAGTTTAATGTCTAATATCAATCCCAAATATTCTATACTTATATTAATTCCTCTTCTTTTGATTGGAGGTTATCTATTTCTCGGTTCTAATGAACAAACTGAAAGTGATATGTCTAACGATATTGTTATAGCAGAACCAGTTCCAGAACCTGTTGTTGAACCTGTAGCAGAACCAGTTCCAGAACCTGTTGTTGAACCGGTAGTAGAACCAGAGCCAGTTCCAGAACCTGTTGTTGAACCGGTAGTAGAACCTGAACCAGAGCCAGATATGGCAAATCCACCCCCTGCATCAAATCCTACTTCTATTTCGATTGTATCATTAGATATTGAAACAAATAGTGTTACTGTTAGTGTTAATATCGATGGTGATTTTGATCATTGGCATATTAATTTAGATAATCAATTAAGTGAATCTGGCGTCGCTGGTGGAATTATGGTTAATTATCAATTTAGTCATATATTTACCGATGTTCAACCTGGAGAACATACTGTTTATGTAGGTGCAGTTGATTCCTCACATTCATTAGTTGGTGAACAAGCTAGTCAAACATTTACTGTTGCCGAACTTGTTGTTGAAGAACCAGAACTTGATTGTGAATTTGGTTTTGCCAAAGTCGAAATTGATATGGTAGAATCATGTGAAATGATTGTTATTCGAGAAGATTTTACGATGGAACTAAAAGGCGATTTTCAATTTAAGGAATTAACGATACAAAAAGGTGTTACTGTTACATGGAAAACTACTGAAGAAAATCTTGGAGCAGGTGGCGATGTAAATTATCATCAAGTATTTGAAATAAATGGATTATTTGATTCTGGTTCACTTATTTTAGGTAAAAAATGGAGCTATACATTTAATGAAGTTGGAGTATTCGAATATGTTTGCCCTCCACATCCTTGGATGATTGGAAAAATTACTGTAGTAGACGAATAAATAGAAATTATAGCCCCGCCCAGATTCGAACTGGAGTTTCGAGGAATTTCCTACTTCCAGAACCTCGTGTCCATAGTCATTACTTTTGACCAACTAGATTCTGCTGGATCTAATCCATCGACAGGGCTTCGGGGCTAATGTTGATTAACAAAAGCTTACTAATATAGAGTTCACAATACTTAGTACATTGGGCCGGTAGTCTAGTGACTAATTTCGGATAATCTGGTTAAGATACCGCTCTCACAAATTATATTGGGCAAACAGCGGTGATCGAGAGTTCAAATCTCTCCCGGCCCATTTTAAAAATTATTTAACTATCCTTTCTTGACGCCTACTGAACGGTTCTTTAATCTTAAATCTTTCTTTTTACATTTTCTACATCTTGTTGCTGTAATTGGATTCTTTCCACCACATTTCAAACAAATTTTAAAGAAAAGCCTTCTTTTTTGCGCTAATTGTTTCTTTTCTAAATCGGTAATAGGCATGTTATTTTGATAAGATGTCTTCTTTATATGAACCTTACGGAAATCTACTCTATTACTATCATACTTAGAGTAGAAGTTACCCCTGCCATTTTTCTTAAAGCAAATATGTCTGTTTTTAACTCATCTTGAGTTGAAGACTCCATTGTTATCATAAAGTCATATTTTCCATATATTGCATGTGATTCTATAACTCCTCTTGTTTTTTTTAATGTATCTTTAACACTGTCTTCATAATCTGATTTCACATTCAATAAAACAAATGCTTTATTCATAATAGTCTATGCAAATCCTACTATTGAAGTATATTGGATATTTTACGATTAATCATAATCATGCATAAAATTTATAATTATTTAGGACAATTTACACTTTAAGTGAATTAAATGGCTGAAGAATCCAATCAAATTAACAATGAAGAAACACAATCCCCTGTTGATCAGGATGCTCCATCAACAACTGAAGCAACCACTCCTGAAACAACTGATGTAGCTACATCAAACGAAGTAAGCAATACACCTTCTGACGAAGTAAGCAATACACCTTCTGACGAAGTAAGCAATACACCTTCTGACGAAGTAAGCAATACACCTTCTGACGAAGTGAGCAATACACCTTCTGACGAAGTGAGCAA
>JACAFS010000078.1 GCA_013378385.1 Nitrososphaerota archaeon
CTAGTAATAATGTCTATCAAAGATGTAACGCCGTTACCGCATAATGGCTGTAGACCACCGAAAAGAAGAAGGGTATAGGAAAAAGGATAAATAATGGCAAAGCTAAAAACGCCCCGCGGAAAACTTGTTAGAAAATTTGGTGAAAATATTTTTGGTAATGGAAAGTATGATCGCTTATTGAATCGTAAACCATATAGGCCTGGACAGCACGGACAAGCTCGACGAAGAAGACCCTCTAATTATGGTGTTCAATTACATGAAAAACAGAAAATAAAAATAATGTATGGTTTGTTGGAAAAACAATTTAGAGCATATTTTGCGAAAGCAGAAAAAATCAAAGGTGAAACAGGTACTAACCTAATGCAATTACTTGAAAGAAGGCTGGATAACGTTGTTTATAGAATTGGTTTTGCATCTACCAGAGCACAAGCAAGACAATTAGTAAACCATGCACATTTCCTGGTTAATAATTCAAAGGTCAATATACCTAGCTATTTGGTTAAGCCTGGTGATAAGATTAAAGTACGCGATCGTAGTAAAAAATTAGATGTCTTATTGGATTCTGTTAGTCAGATAAAAGGTGACCTTGATTTACCATGGCTTGAACTGGATAAGGCAAAGTTAACCGGTACTTTTATTGATATACCGGCACGAGAAGATATGGGCGTGATAGCTGATGAACAGCTCATAGTAGAATTGTATTCAAAATAAGAAACTAAAGGGTAATAAATAAATGAATAAGAAACTCGACCTTAAAATAAAAGTTGATGAAAAGAATCTTACTAATACATTTGGTAAGTTTGTTATACAACCAATGGATCGGGGATATGGTATAACAATTGGTAATGCATTACGACGCGTACTGCTAACTTGCATACCAGGTGCGGCAATTACTAATGCAAAATTTGATAGTGTGTTGCACGAGTTCTCAAGTATCGAGGGAGTGAAAGAAGATGTATCAGATATAATACAAAACTTAAAAGGTGTGCGTTTTAAGCTCAATGAAAATGACCCTGAAAAGATATCTATCAAACTGAAAGGACCTTGCAAATTCACTGGTAGTGATGTCCAAAAAGCAAGTAATGAATTTAAGGTGTTAAATAAAAGACATTACATTACAGAAATCAATGAAGGTACAACATTCAGCATAGAAATAAAAATTGGTGTGGGTAAGGGATATGTGCCTTCAGAATCAAATGAACTTCCAAATGCACCATTGGGTACCATAGCCATTGATAGCATATACAATCCAGTTACAAAGGTAAAGTTTAATGTAACACCAGTGCCTGGAGCGAAAGAACCTATTGAAATTCTTACGCTAGAGGTCAGTACGGATGGCTCAATAACGCCACAGGATGCTGTCAGTCATTCTTCAAGTATTCTAATTGAACAGCTACAAATTGTAGAATCAATCAGTAAACCTGAAGTACTTGAAATATCAGAGCCTATTAGTGATGAAGTAATGGAAATCCGAAAATTGTTAAGTTTGACCATAGATGAAATGGAACTTTCGGTACGGAGTCATAATTGTTTACAAGCGGCGGGCATCAAGTATATTTACGAATTAGTGAGTAAAGAAGAGAATGAGATGCTGAAATACAAAAATTTTGGTCGCAAGTCACTTACTGAATTGGTTGAAAAACTAGATCAAATGGGTCTTAGCTTTGGTATGGAAGTTGATAAATACTTGAAGGAAGAAGTATAATAAAGTGCGACATCGCAGAAAAGGTAAGAAACTTGGTGTAAATCCATCTCATCGGCGTGCTTTGTTAGCTAACTTGGCTGAAAATTTAATAATTCATAAGCGCATTAAAACAACAGATGCGAGGGCCAAAGAGTTGCGTCGTTATATTGAACCGCTTGTAACTAAAGCAAAAAAAGGTGATATGAACTCAATTCGTATGATCGCAAGGAAAATTCGCCATAAGAATATCTTAAATATATTATTGAGTGACATTGCACCAGTGTATGAAAAAAGAAATGGTGGTTACACACGCATAATAAAACTTGGTTTAAGAGATAATGATCGTGCATCTGTATCACTTATAGAATTTGTGGATATGGAAGGCACTAAAGAAATTGAAGGAACACCTGTCTCTAAAGAGACACAAGAGACGGAGTAAAATCATATTAGCTTAGCAGTAAAATATTCGAATCGTGTCATATTGAGGGCAATCATTTTGATTGCCCTTCTTTTTATGTCAATATTTTACCCTAGTCTAGTGGTTGGTGAAGATGAGAAGGTATCGCCATTATACGATAGATATTTATGGGTTATCCGCGATGTTTTGAAGTCAAAAAGTTCCATAGATGATATGGTCAATTTTGCGATTGAAAAAAATATTAATCATCTATTTGTACAGGTAAGAGGACGTGGAGATTCTTTTTATGAATCTCAATTCATTTCAAGAAGTCAAATATTAACTGAAGGTGAGTTTGATCCGCTGGCATATTTACTGAATGCAGCAAATGGTAAAGGAATTAATATTCACGCCTGGGTAAATGTGTATTTTTTGTGGTCAAGTAAATCATTGCCCAAAGATGAACAACATATCTTACATATGCAGCAGCAATGGTTGGATACTACAGAAGAATGGCCAGTGGATGTTGGAAAACAGTTGGAAATGGTAGCAGTTAATAATAGCAACGAGGGATTATTTCTTTCCCCAAATCACCCAGATGTGAACGAATACTTAATTACAGTATTTCGAGAATTAATCACTAATTATGATATTGATGGCTTGCATCTTGATTATATTCGCTATCAAGATGCAGAATATGGAAGAAATCCGTATGCAATTGCCCGATTTAAAAGCGAATCAGGGAATGACCCTGGGCCATGGTTTCTTGAGATGGAACGCAGTACAATTGCTAGCCCAAGATTAATCGCTAATATGAATCGATGGAATAACTTCAAAAGGAAAGCAGTCACTTCATTGGTCAAAGATACACGAGCATTAGTTGATGAAGTACGACCAGATTGCATAATCTCTGCTGCAGTGAAACCTAATCTATATGTTGCTAGAGAACGGTATTTTCAAGAATGGAATGTCTGGCTTGCTGCGGGTTATTTGGATTGGGTAGTTCCGATGAATTATTCACCTAAGAAGCGTGAATTTGCAAGAAATATTGATGTTATAAATGATAATTTTCCTAAAAAGTACCGTGAAAAAATAATTATGGGGATTGCGCTTTATAATCAGACACCAAGTGAAGCGTCTGATAAAATAAAACTTTCACGTTTAAAACAATTTCCTCGTATATCAGTATTTTCATATAATACAATGATTAAAGACCATCGCTACTCAGCAGTTTTTGATGAAGAAAATCATTAATATTTTTCTTAATCTATTAATTACCTTTTATAAGTACAGATAATTTTGAGAATGTTTAATAATAATACGTAAATGGGAATAATTATTCAAGCACCTC
>JACAFS010000079.1 GCA_013378385.1 Nitrososphaerota archaeon
ACAGTTTCTTCAGGTGTAGTTTCTGCTACAGTTTCTTCAGGTGTAGTTTCTGCTACAGTTTCTTCAGGTGTAGTTTCTGCTACAGTTTCTTCAGGTGTAGTTTCTGCTACAGTTTCTTCAGTTACTTCAGGAAGCTCCTTAACATCCTTGACCTCAATTTCTGGTTTAACATCAATAACTTGTTCTTCTTTCTTCTCAACTTCTTTTACTTGATTCTTTGCAGAATCTAATGTATCTACAGTCACTAACCCGTCTTTATCTTTTATCAATCTGACTTTTATTTTTCGAGGAGGATTTCTAATTCCGTTTTCCCAAATTTGTTCACTGACCTTTTCTGATATCTTTACCTGATCTGATTTACCATGTCTTATTGCAAATTCTCTAAGAAGTTTAACTGCACGTTTACTTCGTCTTTGTTTTGGATATATCCAAGCTCTTCCTAACGGAACATTATAAGTTCGATCAAATTCTTTGGCCATTATTTCACCTTCAATTTAGTTCTTCTCCACTGTCTACGTTTTGGATTAGTTGTTACTCCCCTTTTTGTTTTAACTACTACCCATGTAGGAACAGCACTGTTCTGATTCCTTTTTTTCATTAACCTTTTTTTAATTCCAGATGTTAATTTCGACATTATGCCCACTTTATTTTGAAATCCTTCTGAGGTTTTTGAAATGATGATAAAAATTCTTTAATTTCATCGTCTGTAATCGTCTTTTGTACCTTTCCTGAAGATGCTAGTTGAATTATTTGATTTTCTATTAATCTTGCAATATCTGGTTTAACCATTCTAATGTTTGCTAATCTCTCTCTTGCCTCAGTCGTCAATAATACTTTGAGCATTTGTTCTCTCATTGCATCTTCTTTCTGAGCATCGGCTGTAGGACGTTCATTGTTATTGTTGTTTATCTCAGCCATCTTTAACACCTATATTCAAACCGATTATTTGTTATTAAGTTTTTATTCATTCTCTTCATCTGATGATAATTCTTCATCAATCTCTTCCGTCATTTTATTCATCTTTTCAAGTGAATCTTTGTAAATATTCTCAAATTCCATAAATAGACTCTGTAGTTCCACTGCAATTGCGTTCAGTCTGTCTTCATTATTCACTTTCTCCATAAAATTTAGAACGATTTTTAGCTATTTAAATAATGAACAAAGTTAGTTTTTTATTAGATAATTGTATATCAAATAATCCCTATGAAACTTGATATATCTTCAATTAAAGGCAATGAACTAGAGGGAAAAAAGATCCTATTATGTATAACTGGCAGTGTTTCATCTATGGAATCTCCGCGCATTGCCCGTGAATTAATTAAACATGGGGCTGACGTCATTCCTGTTCTCAGCCGTTCAGCGTCTAAGTTGATTGGCTCACAATTATTGCATTGGGCAACCGGAAATGAGGTAATCACATCTCTCACTGGTAAAATGGAACATGTCCAACTTGCAAATGGCGGTAATAATAGTGTTGATCTAATTCTAATTGCTCCTTGTACCTCCAATACTATTGGTAAAATTGCACAGGGAATTTCTGACGATTCCATTTCTACAATATGCACTGTCGCTCTTGGTTCTGACGTTCCTATTGTCATTGCATCTGGCATGCATGAACCAATGTACGATAATCCTATTCTTCAGAATAATATCTCTCTTTTACAAAAATACGGAGTGACATTTGTTTCTCCACTTATTGAAAACAATAAAGCCAAAATGGCTAACTTTGACGATATATTTAACGAAATATTATCTAAATTATTCATACAGGACTTGGCTAACACTAACATCCTTATCACCACCGGACCTACAATTGAAAAGATTGATCCAGTACGTGTAATTACTAACAACTCTTCTGGAAAAACTGGTTTAGCACTAGCAAACGAAGCTAAGAAACGCGGAGCTAACGTGACATTAATTTATGGAGACGGACGTGAAAGCCCTCCTACTTCTATACGAACGATTCGTGTCTCTACTTCCCAACAACTATTGGATGTTACGATAGACGAACTATCAAATCACAATTATGACTTTTATATTGCATCTGCAGCTCCATCTGATTTTCGTATACTTGACCCTTCTCCAGAAAAAATTTCATCCCGAGAAAAAAATTCTTTTAACATTCAATTGGAAGCATATCCTAAAATAATTAATTCTGTTAAAAAAATTTCTCCAACTACTAAATTGATTGCATTTAAAGCACTATTTGATTCTGATTCTACCAATGTATCGAAATCCATATCGGAAATCTTCAATGATTCTCGTGCTGATTATGTTATTGTAAATGACGTATCTAGAAAAGATGCAGGTTTTGCTTCTGACTATAATGAACTGACTATGTTTACTAGCGATCATGATTCAGTTAACTTTCCTTATAACACGAAGAAAAAACTTTCCAAATCAATCTTTGACCATATTGTAAAAAATCTAACCTGATTTTGACAATAATGGTTTAATCGACCTTATTATCGGGGCTGCTACAACTGCCGAAATTACCGCAATTGCCACTCTTTCAATCGGATAAACATAGAAAATTGTTTTCCAAATTCCTGGAAACGCATCTGGATTAATCGATTCCAAATATATCCCAAGTGTAGTGACAAATACTATCCCTCCTACTATGTGTTGGAATAATGTACCAATCATTGCCAATATGAACACTCCAAATATTGCTTTGTTGGAGTTCTTTTCAATCCATCCTATTGCAATCTTTGTTAATGGAGTAATTAATGCCAATGCTGCAATTATATGAAACCAATTATACGGGACTGAAATCTGGCTATTTATTGGAATGAATGACTCGGTGTATGGCAACAAGTTGAAAATTAATATTCCAATCAGCAATAACCCTAAAGCAATAGACTTTTTTCCATGAATTATAAACCCGATAAACAATGCACCCATTGTCGCTGGCAGAAAATCCCATCCCAAAAATATTATCGGTTTTCCAAATACTATTCCTAAGAACGTTCCCAGAAAAATCGATGCTGCCGCAATGTATGGCCCAAATACTATTGCATAAATTGGAACCAAAATATCTGACATAGAAAAACTTGCTCCTGGAGCTCCGATTACTGGAAATGACGGAACTATCCTCATTATTGCATAAATTACTG
>JACAFS010000008.1 GCA_013378385.1 Nitrososphaerota archaeon
CAGGTTCTGGTTCAACAACAGGTTCTGGTTCAACAACAGGTTCTGGTTCAACAACAGGTTCTGGTTCAACAACAGGTTCTGGTTCAACAACAGGTTCTGGTTCAACAACAGGTTCTGGTTCAACAACAGGTTCTGGTGATTTCATTTCTGTTTTACTAGTAAGAGTTGATTTTCTTGGCATTCTATGTTTTTGGAAACAGTCTTTGCAATAAACTGGTCTATCTTCATCTGGCTTGAATGGTACTTCACATTCATTACCACAGTCTGAGCAGTTAGTTTTGTGCATTTCTCGTTTGTCTTTCTGTTCTGATTCCATGTTCCTAACTAAAAGTTAGTAACCAAATCACATCTATAAACTTTTCCAATGATTTTCAAATTATGAGTAAAATACGATCAATAATCAAAGTTAATAATTGTAGTTTAGAATAGAATATGTAAAATAATTGAAGAGTGGAATTGCATTTTTATCAGGAGGCAAAGACTCGGTACTATCCATGCATTTAGCGCATAATCAGGGAATTAAGATTACGGGAATAATGACAATGATACCGGAGGATCAAGAAAGTATGTTGTATCACACACACAATATTAATCTTGTTAAAACAATAGCAAAAGTCACAGGTTTAAATTGGATTCCAGTTAGTGCATCAAAAGACAAAGAGATAGAAGCATTAACAGATGCTTTAAGTAAACAGGAATCAGAATATTTAATCACTGGTGGAATAGAATCAAATTTTCAGAAAAGGAAGTTCGATAACGCATGTGAAGAAACAGGAATGGAACACTATGCGCCAATCTGGGGAATTACACCTGAGAATTTATATCAAAAGATATTAGAAAATAAATTAGATGTGATAATAGTTTCAGTCGCAGCGCTTGGGTTAGGAGAAGAATGGTTAGGAAGACATTTAGATAAAAAGAGTATAGAAGAATTACTTGGTCTTGCAAAGAAATATAGGTTTAATGCAGTTGGAGAAGGAGGAGATTTAGACACGTTGGTACTTGATGGTCCGCTTTATTCAAATAAGCTTGAGCCTATAGAATCGAAAAGAATTTGGTATGGAGACAGAGGTAAATTAGAGATTCCAGAATTAAGAATTATAGAGAAGTGATATAGAATGTTAGATAATCTTAGAACTGGACTACAAGACGCAATAAAAAAATTTGTGGGTAATGATGAAATTGATGAACAAACAGTAAAGGAGTTTGTAAAAGACCTACAAAGGTCATTATTGCAAGCAGATGTAAATGTTAAACTTGTATTTGATTTAACAAAGAAAATCGAAACTCGAGCATTGAACGAAAAGATTCCTACAGGAATACCAAAACGTGACCATATTGTAAAGATACTTTACGAAGAATTATCTACAACGCTAGGTTCAGAAAGAAAATTTGAACTGAATAAAGAGAAAGAGAATATAATTCTAGTATTAGGAATACAAGGAAGTGGAAAAACTACAACAATAGGTAAATTAGCACGATATTTAACAAAGAAAAATTATTCAGTAGGTGTAATTGGGGCAGATACGTTCAGACCAGGTGCTTTAGCCCAGATTACTTCATTATGTGAACCATTTAATATTGAGATATTTGGACAAGATAAAGAAAAAGATGCATTAAAAATTATTAATAATGGAATCGAACATTTCAAGAAAATCGGAAAAGAAGTAATAATTATTGATACAACTGGGCGTCATAAAGAAGAAAGTGGGTTAATGGAAGAGATGAAAGAACTAACTAACAAAATAAAACCTGATCATACTTTACTGGTAATTGATTCGACAATAGGGCAACAATCAGAAGCACAGTCAAAAGCATTTACTAAAGTAAGTACCATTGGAGGAATAATCATAACAAAACTTGATGGTGCAGCTAAAGGAGGAGGTGCCATTGCAGCCGTCGCAAATACTAACGCAAATATATTTTTCATAGGTAATGGGGAAAGAATTGATGACTTGGAAGAATTTGTTTCGACAAGATTTGTTGGAAGACTAATTGGAATGGGAGATATTCAAACATTATTACAGAGATTAAAAGAAATTCAATCTGAAGATCAAGAAATTAAGATGCAAAGAATTATGTCAGGGAAAATGACAATTAATGATTTGTATGAACAATTAGAACAAATTAATAAAATGGGTTCATTAAAAAAAGTAATGGAATTAATACCAGGTGCGGCACAAGTTCCAGAAAAGGATATAGACAATATTGAAGAGAATATGGAAAAATGGAAGTTTATAATTCAATCAATGACAAAAGATGAAAAACAAGATCCTGATTTAATGAATTCGTCTAGAGTAAAAAGAATTGCAAAAGGTTCTGGACGATCAGAAAAAGAGATAAAAGAATTATTAAATAGATATAAACAATCCAAGCAGATGATGAAAGCTAGTAAAGGAAGAGGAATGCGACAATTGTTAAAGAAGTTAGGTGCTAATTAGAGCTGGATCGCACCAGAATAAAAATAGCAAAAAGAGTTTTGTATAGATATAAATTATGTGACAGTTGTCTAGGTAGGCAATTTCCAAACAATGACATAAATAGAATATATGGAAAACAGATTCGTCAGGCTATAGAAAAGAATCAAATCAAGAAAGAATGTTTCATTTGTGAAGGAATGATGTCAAATTTGAATAAAATGGCAAAACGGATACTAAATGAGATTGAAAGATTTGAGTATTCGAGTTTTATGGTAGGAACGATTCTGGATTCCGATATAATTGAAAGAGAAGATGTAATTAGATCAGAGTTTAAAGTAAAAGGTGGAGAACCAATAAAAAGTGAAATAACAAAAGAATTATCAAGATTAATAAAAAGAACTAATGGTAGAACAGTTAGTCTGAAGAGACCTGAATTGAATATTCTAGTAAATACATTATTGGATGAAATTGAAGTGTCTTCAAGATCTATATTTGTAATGGGTAGATATGTTAAGAATAAAAGAGGAATAAATCAGAAAAAACAAAGATGTAAACAATGCAAGAGGGAAGGATGTAAGAAATGTAGATTTTCAGGATTTATGAGAGTGCCTTCAGTAGAAAATGAGATACATAAATTTCTAATAAAGAAATTTAATGCAAATGAAGTAAAGATATCATGGATAGGAAGTGAGGATAAGAACAGTCTAGTGAAGTATAATGGAAGGCCATTTTTTGCAGAAGTCTCTTCGCCAATAAAGCGTAAAGCATTATTTAGAGAAAAGAAGATGAATCATGGAATAATAATAAAATCTGCAGAGATATTACGAAAGAGGCCAATTATTGATCAAGGTTTTATTATGAAAGCAATAGTGAATTTCGAGTCTAATTTAAAAGATGCAAAAAGATTGGAAAAAATAGAGAATTATTTTAGTGAAAGAGATATTTCAATTTATTCGATGAATAAAAACAAGTATTTTACAAGAAGAGTTAGGTCAATAAAACTAAAGAAAGTATCTGGAAAACGATTTACAGTTGAATTAATTTGTGAGGGAGGTATAAATATCAAGAAATTAGTATCTGGTGAAAATGAACAAGTAGAGCCAAATTTTAGGAAAGTGATGAGAATAAAATGCTCAGTTGATAAAATAGCGCCTTTTGACATACATTATGTCAAGGTTCAAGAATCAGAGAAAACGTTAAAAACCTAGTTTTACCAACAAAAAGGTGATTATTAATGTCGAATAATAACAGTCAACCTGTCTTTATTTTGAAAGAAGGTTCAAGCGAAACAAAGGGAAGAGAAGCACAAAAGAACAACATATTTGCTGCAACACTTGTTGCACAATTAGTAAGAACCTCACTAGGTCCAAGAGGAATGGATAAGATGTTGGTAGATGGTTTAGGAGATGTAACTATAACAAATGATGGAGCTACAATTTTGAAAGAAATAGATATGCAACATCCTGCAGGAAAAATGATGGTGGAAGTCGCAAGAACTACAGATAATGAAGTTGGCGATGGAACTACAACGTCAGTTGTATTTTCAGGAGCACTATTAGAGAAAGCACAAGAACTAATTGATAAAGAAGTACATCCAACAATGGTAATTGATGGATATGCAAGAGCAGCTGAACAAGCACTTGAGATTTTAAAGAAGATTGCAATCAAAGTGGACAAAGATGATAAAGATATGTTAGTAAAAATTGCAGCTACAAGTATGATGAGTAAACTAGTTGCAGAAGAATCAAAAGAATTATCAAAAATTGTTGTAGATGCATTATTATTGGTTGCAGATAATACTAGTGGAGAAACAAAAATAGATTTAGCGAATGTTAAAATCGATAAGAAACCAGGAGCTTCAATGAGCGAAACTTCATTAATTAAAGGTATTGTGCTCGATAAAGAAGTAGTCCACTCTAGTATGCCTAAGTCAATCAGCAAAGCAAAAATTGCAATTGTCAACGCTGCATTAGAAATTGAAAAAACAGAAATCAGTGCAGAAATTAGAATTAATGACCCATTGCAAATGAAACAATTCTTAGATGAAGAGAATAGAATGTTAAAACAATACGTTGATCAAATAGTTGCATCTGGTGCAAATATTGTAATATGCCAAAAAGGAATAGATGATATTGCTCAACATTACTTGGCACAAGAAGGAATCATGGCAGTTAGAAGAGTAAAGGAAAGTGATATGATAAAATTAGCTAAGGCAACAGGAGCTAGAATAATTTCAAATTTGAAGGATTTGTCAAAGGATGACTTGGGCGCTGCAGCAATAGTAGAAGAAAGAAAAATTGAGACTGATAAATGGGTATTCATTGAAGGATGTAAGAATCCAAAGGCAGTATCAATATTAATACGAGGAGGTTCTCCAAGAGTTCTTGATGAAGCAGAAAGATCTTTGCATGATTCATTAATGGTAGTAAAGGATGTTTTAGAATATCCGTATATTGTAGCAGGTGGAGGCGCTCCTGAAGCCAATGTTGCGTTTAAAATACGACAATGGGCAAGTAATTTAACAGGAAGAGAGCAATTAGCCGCACAGAAATTCGCAGACGCTATAGAATCACTACCAATTACATTAGCAGAGAATGCAGGAATGGATGCAATAGACACACAAGTAAACTTAAGAGCAGGACAAGTTGAAGGAAAGAAATGGTATGGTGTTGATGCATTAAGAGGAGGATTAGCAGATATGTCGAAAAGAAATGTCTATGAACCGTTAAAAGTCAAAGAACAAGTAATCAAAGCAGCAATTGAAGTAACAAACATGATATTAAGAATTGATGATACAATATCATCTGCTAAAGGTGGAGGCGCAGGCGGCCCACCTGGCGGAATGGATTATTAAAACAAATTATAAATTTCTTAAGAAATCTATACTTAAAAGAACTCCAACTCCAGTAGCTCCTTTCTTAATATAAGATTTTTTAGGAGTACCATCTTGAGTCCAAGCTGTACCAGCAATATCTAAATGAGCCCACGGATAATCATCAACAAAGTGACTGAGAAATGCAGCGGCAGTTATTGTACCAGCTCCTCTACCTCCAATATTTTTAATATCAGCAATATCACTTTTTATAAGTTTTTTATATTCATTAGTTAAAGGAAGTTCCCAAACTTTTTCACCAGTACGTTCACCAGATTCAAATAATGAATTAATAATTTTTTTATCATTACCAAGAAGACCGCTTACAGCAGTACCTAATGCTACTATACAAGCACCAGTCAATGTTGCAAAATCAATAATCATTCGTGGTTTATAGTTTTGAGCGTAAGATAAAGCATCTGCAAGAATTACACGACCTTCTGCATCTGTATTTAGAATTTCTGCAGTCTTTTTATTATAAAATGTGATAACATCACCAGGTTTGTAGGCAGAACCACTAGGCATATTTTCTGTAGCAGGCATCAAACCAACAACATTAACGGGAAGTTTAAGATCTGCAACGGCTTGCATTATAGCCATAACAGTAGCACCACCGGATTTATCATGTTTCATTTCGTCCATAGAAGCTGATGGCTTTATAGAAATTCCTCCAGTATCAAAAGTAATTGTTTTACCAACAAATACAATTGGTTTTTCACCTCGTTTGCCTCCATTATATTCCATTATTATGAAACAAGGGGGTTGTTGAGAACCGCTAGCTACACCTAAAAGACCACCAAAACCTAGTTTTTTGAGTTTATCAGTATTAAAAATTGTAGTTTTGAGTGGTCTATTTGATGAGATTTTTTTAGCGCGAGAAGCAAGTTGTAGAGGAGTACAATCTCTACTAGGAAGATTAGAGATATCACGAGAAAGCATTATTGCATCAGCAATGATTTCACCATTTCTAATACTCTTTGTAAGAGAAGTTTTAATTTTATTTTTTATAATTATATTCATGGTCAAAGGGCGAAAGTCTTTCTTGTTACTTTTATAAACATTAAAATTATAAAGTCCTAATTCAGATCCTTGGACAACTGCTTCGATATAGTCATTGGTCATATCAGAAACATCATGATTAAATGAAAATGATTTAGTTTTTAGATTTTTTGCAGTAATTGAGGCTTTTGCAGCGGCGTCGCGTAATTTATCATTTGATATACATTTTTTATTTCCTAATCCGATTAGGAGAACATTTGTTTGAGGAGTCCTGAGTAATATTGATTCATTAGATTTTCCTGTAAATTCTTTATTTTTTATAATGCTTGAGATAAGATTACCTATTTGTTTATCTATTTTACGAGTATTAGGACTTAATGATAGATCGTCATAAATAGTTGTAGAGATAAATGAACCAATTTCAAAGGCGGTAAATTTTTTCTTCATGTTATTCATATTATATTAGATGCAACAAATATAAATGATATACAAAAAATAAAAGAAGAAATCCAGATATATTTATTCCAATTATATACTTTCTTTCCATCGATTATACTAAATGGTAATAAATTGAACGCTGCAAGAATTCCATTTATATATGCAGCAGTAGAGATTATTGCAAACAACTCTGCGGTGAGAGAAAAATATGTTAGAATAAATATTGAACATAAACCAAGAATTATATTACTTGCAGGACCTGCTAAAGCAATTTTTCCCAGTGTTGAATTAGAAGGGTATCCAGATATTACAACTGCCCCAGGGGCAATAATCTTCAATGGAATAAACGGGAATATACTCAAAGATGTTAAAAGTACGCCCATTGAATTGACGCGAAATTCTGCTCTATATCCATTCCTCATTGCAAGGAATTTGTGAGACATCTCATGAATTAAAAATGAACCCATCAGTACTAGGCCAAGAATTACAATTGTAATTGCAGAATATGAAGAATTATTACTCAAAAAAAATGAGACTCCCACTAAGAGTACCAAAACCATACCAAGTAGTAATTGACGTAATTCGGTATTCAGAATGCGATTCATTCTAGAATCTAGATTATTGAGATTATTAATAGAGAACTGAGAATTTGTATTTTGGTATAAACTGTCTCGAGGTTTATGAACACGGTATAATTGACTACATTGGTGTTTTTCTGGTAAACGATGTGAAGAACAAAAAATGAGCTCGCAATAAGAGCAAGTAAATGGTAAATCTTCTGATACGTTGCAGAACGAACAATCCATTATTGATTATTTAAAGACGTGAATAATAAATGTATAAAAAAAATATAGACTAAAGGAATTTATCTAATCCTTTTTTTTCAGCGGGTTTTTTATAATTTTTATTCATACGTTTTATAGTTCTTTGAGATTTAGACAATCTTTGTTGGCTGATATAATAATTGGTTTCGTCTCGTGTGCCTTTAGTAATAAAAGATACGACTTTTCCTGGTGAACGACGGCCAGTTCTTCCTAGTCGTTGTGTAAATCTTATAGCGCTGGAAACATTATCATAAAAAACAACAAGTTTACATTCTGAAACGTCGAGACCCTCTTCTCCAACCTGAGTTGCTACGATAATATCAAGTTCTCCGGATTTGAGTTTTGCAAGTGCTTCTAATTGTTGTTTCTGTGATTGGCCAGTCTGTCCACTTTTTCCAATTAATGTGCCAACATGATATCCTTTGCCATGAAGTACTTCAAAGATTTTATCAACCGTATCTCGATAACTAGCAAATATTATAGCCTTATCTGTACCTTTGAGGTTTGCTTCCATAATGCTTTCTAATTTAGCAAGTTTTGGATGGTCTTCCCCAAGAGATTGAAGGCGATCAGTAAGAATAATTGCTTGGCTAAAATCTGGATGTTCAAGTAATTTTTTAACACCACTAGATTTTTGTTTTGACTTAAGGCGAGAGACATATTTTGAGAAACTATCTACGCCTTGAGTTTCAATTATATTAATTCCATGTAATAATCTAACCAAAGAATATAGATTACTTCGAATATCCCAACGTTTTGATAGATATGGATCTTTTTCAATATGATGGCTTTTTGCAAGAACAGCTTTTAATGAAGGATCTCTGGGCAACAATTGACCATTATTACGAAGTTTCAATGAGTAAGAAGATATAGTTTTTTTGATCAAATTGCTGATTGTTTTAATATCGTCAGTTAATTCAATCTCAATTTTTTCAATTTTTGTATCATGAACATAAGGTTTTACGTCTTCACTTTCACGATCGCGAGATTCGATATGAATAGCATGTATATTGTTCATGATTTCTTCGATTTTTGATGATTCGCTAGGAAGAGATGCAGTCATTCCATGCATTATAATTTCACTGTTTTTTGAATATAGTGATCGTGCAACGGGTACATATGCATATTCTCCAACAGCTCGGTGTACCTCATCAAAAATAACAATGGAAAATTGTTCTAAATCTATTATTCCACGATTAATATCGAGTTGTAATATTTGAGGTGTAGCGCAGACGATTTGATTCTGCCATTTAGTTTGCCTTTTTTTAATTGTGTCTTCTCCCGTTATTACACTGATTTCAGTTCCGCTAAGATTGAGTGAATTCAACAAGAATTCATAATGTTGGTGAACAAGTACACGAGTTGGTGCTAAGATCATACAGGTTTTTGTGGGATTATTAATCATGGACTCGGCCATAGATAATAACGCAATTACAGTTTTTCCTAGACCAGTAGGTAATACAACAATAGAGTTCTGAGATTTAATAGAATCTGCTATGTTGACTTGGTATTCCCGTTTATCAATAGTATTTGATTTAACATATTGTTTTTCGATAAATTGGGATGGCACAGAATATATTATGTAATACAAAGATAAAAATTTAGACTATCAAAAAATTTGATAGTTACCTTATATAAATCAACAACATAATGCAGTTATTGAGGAAAGGTAGATTCATTGTCATTGAGGGAATTGATCAATCAGGGAAAAAGACTCAATCGATATTGCTTAGAAATAGGTTAAAAAAGAAAGGATACAAAGTTGGATACATATCTTTTCCAAAATACAATACAAGCATAGGCAAATTAGTAAAAAAATGTCTTCATGATGATAGTTTTTCTCTAGAAATGTCGCATATATTACTATCAGCAAATAGATGGGAATCTGAGAAAGAAATAAGGTATAAATTAGAAAACATGGATTTTGTGGTCTGTAATCGCTATTGTGATTCAAATATTGCATATGGATTAGCAAATGGCTTGAAAAAGGAGTGGTTGGAAAATTTAGATTTAGGTTTGCCAAAATCGGATTTAACTATATTAATAGACATTCCAATAACAGAATCAGTATTACGAAAGAGTGAGAATCGTGACAGGTATGAAAAAGATAAGAAATTTCTCAATAATGTAAAATCAAGGTATAAGAAACTTGCAACTAAGAACAAATGGTCCAGAATAAAGGGAAATAAGAGTAAAGAAGAAGTAAGTAAAGAAATTTGGAATTTAGTTGTAAATAAGTATAAAATTAAAGATGTGAATTAGTTGAAAGATGGAATGATACAGATAAGAGATCCAGTACACGGATATATTTATGCGAATGAATTGGAATGTAATATAATTGATTCGCCGGTTTTTCAAAGATTAAGAAAAATTAGACAACTGGCATCCGCACACCTGACATATCCAGGAGCCCTTCATACAAGATTTGAACATTGTATTGGTTCTATGTATTTAGCAAAAAGAGCAGCAAATCATCTAAAGTCTCAAGAAATAATCAATGAAGATATGAGTAATGAGTTATCTATAGCTGCACTATTACACGATATTGGTCATGGTCCGTTCTCTCATCTGTTTGAAGAAGTACTTCATGAAAAAGGAATGACGCATGAAAACATTACAGATCGTATAATTAGGGAAACAGAAATTGCAGATATCTTATCAAAGTTTGGAGTTAATGTAAAAAAGTTTTCCAATTTATGTGTAGGGACATCAAAAAATCATCCCAGATTTATGAACGATATAATTGCTGGATTTCTAAGTGTTGATTCAATGGATTATTTACTAAGAGATTCGTATTTTTCAGGAGTAGAATATGGAAAAGTAGATGTACACAGGATTATTGATGCGTATGAAATTGCAGGAAAGAAACTGGCAATAAATAAAGACAGCGTATATGCGCTAGAATCCTTAATGTTAGCAAGGTATGAGATGTTCAGAGCTGTGTATTTTCATAAAAGTGTTCGTGCGTCTGCAGTAATGATAATAAGAGCAATGAATTTATCAGATGAAGAGTTACATTTTACAGATCTCGATAATTTGGATGGTTTTTTACAATTAACAGATGAGAGAATTCTGTATGATATTTCAAATATTAATTCTAATAGTGAGAACTCAAAATTAGCAAAGAAATTAGTAATAGATTATACAAATAGAAAGATGTTGAAATTAGTCTTTGAAAAAATTGTCTTAGGAAAAGATAAATTTAGTACAAAAATATTTGCTCAAAGAAAATTTCGAGAGAATTTAGCAGAAGAGATTGCAGAGAAATCCAAGATACCGAAGAGTCATATATTCATTGATGTGTCAACTGCAACTTCAGTTCCTACGACATCAACAAAAGAATCTTTCAATGAAATTACAGTACTACTGAATAAGACGCGAAAGAAAGAATTTGAGATAACGAAAGCTACAGAATTGCCATTAATGAACGCAATATTAGGATATATGAATATAATTCGAATTTACACTACTGCAGCGTATAAAAAGAAATTAGATACAACAGTGAAAGGAATTTTTGAGAAAGAAGTTTTATAATTCTTTAATATATGATTTTATAGTTTTAAGAAGAGTAACTGCTGTTTCCGTTTTCAAGTCTTTTTTGATATATACAGATGAAATACCAAGACCGTCAGATAAATCACTAGCTAGTTCACTGATCAGTTGAGGAATCATAGGAGAAAACCTACTAGGAGTGATAATTGTAGTATTAACTAAATTTGATTTCTTTAAAGAAAGAGACATAGATCCTAAATTTGGCTCGTTTCCCTGAGTAAGAGATACAAAATATCCATTTGAATATTTTAAAATAAATAAGTGAAATGATTGATCGTCAACAGAAATAACTTCGTCGATTAACTTGTCGTTCACGTGATTATTATTAATTGTGAACTTTTATAGTTTATTTAATAAACTTCATAATGGGCCCGTAGCGCAGAATTATGAAAATAATGCGTAATCTGGATTAGCGCGGCAGAAGATAGCCGATCCTCCTAATTCATGGCGACAGCTGTAGAGATTGAGTAATCAATCTTGGTTAGAGGTCGTGAGTTCAAGTCTCACCGGGTCCGTTATCAAAATTAGTTTTGTAATAATCCAGAATTGTATTTGCTTCGATAAACGTTATGTTGTTTTCTTTGGCCAGTTGTTCACAATCGACAGCAGATTTAGCAGTAAAGGTTTGATTGTCCAATATTTCACACATAATTACTATAGGTATTAGATTAGAGACTTCACACAGAAATAAACTAAGTTCTGTATGGCCCTCTCTTGATTTAAGGAGGCCGGGAGAACCAATGAGCATTTGTAGATGTCCTGGTGATTCAAACATAGAATGAAAATCGCGAGAGAGATTATTGTTTGAATTATAGCCTTTGCATAGTTCGTGTAAAGAAGAAATTGTGCTAGAACGTTGTAAATCTGTTGCTCCTCCGAGAGTTCGATGATTAAATGTTATAGAATGAGTAGAACGTTGTGATGTATTTCGATTTGTATTAACAAGATTACTTAACGAGGGGGATTTTGTTTGTAATAGAATATCCCACATATATGAGAGATTTAATTTAGAGCCGATATCCGGAGAAATACCCACACAAAGAAGGCCTCCGCCAAGTTGCCTCATTTGATTAATTTTTTTTGGAGTGACGTGTTTGGCGGCAAGCATTATGTCAGTTTCATTTTCTCGTGAATCATCATCGTGTAAGAATATAAATTCGCCATTGTGAAAATTTTCTATAATTTCAGTCATATTAGGTTGTTTGTTCAAATTACATTATCAATAGATTAACTAATTTTTTAAGATTTTAATTTTATAACAGACAATTTTATTAAAGGAAAGAAATATCAAAATAGTATAATAAATGACAGATATTAATGAGTTTTTCAAGCGAATAAAGAGTAATTACCCATACTTCATGCCCATATTCAATGATTTATTCAAGGATTTAGATGGTTTTGAAGAAATATTTAGCGAATTTGAGCATGAAATGAATGACGATTTAGTCAATATGATAAATAAAATTGAATCTGAAGGCCGACATAGATCTGAGCCATTTATTTATGGATATTCAATAAATATAGATGAAAATGGGAAAGCAGAGATTAATGAATTTGGCAATATAAAATCAAGTTCAGAAGGTGAAGAGAATCTAGAGGTATCAGAATCACGTGAGCCGTTAGTAGATATAATTGAAGGAAAGAATGCAGTAACGGTTGTAATTGAATTACCAGGTGTAGAAAAATCAGACATTAAAGTGGAGATAAAAGATTCAATAATTTTTGTAACGACGATAAATTCAAAGAATTATTATAAAGAGATTCCGTTAACAAGTAGAATAATTGCTAATTCGGCACGAGCAAGATATAATAACGGCATACTGGAAATTATCATAAATAAAGATAATAAGAGTGATTCAGAGAATAACATAGTGGTAATAGAATAAAAATGAAGAGATATTTTAGTAAGCAGATGGTGAATTAGACACAATGGCATTACCAGTAACTAGATGGGAACAAGATTCAAGAGAATGGATAACAGAGCTAGGTGCAAATTACAAAAAGATGAAATTGCCTACTTTATCTGGATCGAGTCAAGAGACAGCTACAGTGAGTAAAGAAGGTAATACAGAATGTAAAAATTGCGGTGAAATGTTTGAAGTATGGGGTACAAATAAAACATCAGCTCCAAGCTATTGTAGTTTTGATTGTATGAAACAGTGGCTAGACTACCATATTGATAATAAAGATGCAAGTGTAAACGGAATTATAAAGAAAAAATCTTCAATGGGCATACCTCTAAATTCAAGATTGCCCGTAACTCGTTGGGATGGACCCAATAGAACATGGATTTCAAATAAAGCAGCTTAAGTGTAGGCACATGGAGTCCCTTTTATGAGCAGTATAATCAAGTCTCTTCGGCGAATAGGAATAAATAATAATATTTCTCAAAAGGTTCTAACATCCTCCATATTTGTTTTTTTTAGTGGGTTTTTAATTTTCCTAGATACAGGTGGTTTTTTTATGTACGGAATTCCAAATGAGTTAATCGTTCCCATATACATAACGCAACTTGCTCTAACACCTGCTTATTTGAAGAGAAACAAATATGCATACATATTAGGAATAATTATAGCGGTTTTTGTTGCATTTGCTTATAGAGATGCAACTACAATAGCAAGAATTATACCTATATTGCAGTATTTTTTAGCATTTTTCAGTTTATTAGCATATAGAGAGGTAAAAGAATTAAAATTAGGGAAGAAATTTAGAGATTGATAAATAATATAGTAATAAATATTGAAGGCCTAACGAAAACCTATGATAAATTTACTGCAGTAGATGAAATTTCATTTACAGTAAACGAGGGAGAAGTATTTGCGCTTTTAGGTCCAAATGGAGCAGGTAAAACCACAACAGTGGAAATAATAGAATGTCTAAAGACGCCAGATAAGGGGAAAGTAGAGATATTTGGGATAGATTTGAAAGATAAGAAAAAACAAAATGATGTGAAAAGAAAGATTGGAGTCATGCCACAAAACTTCAATGCATTTGATTGGTTGACGGTCAAGGAAAATTTAGAATATTTTAAAGACCTATATTCAAGCAAGATATCAACTGATGAATTAATTAATCGAGTTGGTTTAGGAGAAAAAATGAATTCAATGTATAAAACATTATCAGGAGGAACTAAACAAAGAGTAGGAATAGCAATATCATTAATAAATGAACCAGAATTATTATTTCTTGATGAACCAACTGCAGGATTAGATCCACAAGCTAGACGAGAGACTTGGAATTTAATTAGGAAATTGAAAGAACAGGGAAAAACTATTTTTTTAACAACGCATTATATGGAAGAAGCTCAGGAATTATCAGATAGAATACTTATCATAATAGAAGGAAAGATAGTAGCAGGAGGCTCTCCAAACGAATTAATTGAAAATTATGGTGGAAATAAATCAGTAATATTAAAGAATTGTAATAAGAAGATATTAGAAGATCGTGGAATAAAGTATGAAACAGGCATGGAGAATCAGATACAAATAATATTTGATAATAACGAGCAACTATTCAACATACTATCAGCTGTAACAGACGACCCAAATGTTGAGATTGAGATAAAAAAACCAAATCTTGATGAAGCATTCTTGAATTTGACGGGAAGAAGAATTAATGCGGAAGGGTTGGCAAAATGAGAACTGCTTCAATAATTTTCACTGTGTTCAAGGGTCATTTCAAGGCGTGGCGAAGAAACAAGACTACTTTATTCTGGACATTGGCATTTCCATTGCTATTAATGCTATTATTTGGTGGACTATTCTCTCTTCAATCGGATAAGATGGATCTATATATTGAGAATAATGACATGAATCAAAATAATCCGTCAATGGCTTCATTGAGAATTATTCAACTAATTAATCAAACAGATTCATTCAATATAGAAGATGATGAAGGGAATTTAGAAGAACAAACTAGAACAATTGTAATACCTAAGAATTTTGAATCAAGATTAGAAGAAGGAAATTCGTCGATAAAGTTAATCATGGATGAATCGCATCAAACGTTTCCACGAACGAGTTCATTGATAAATGGAGTAATAAATTCAATGAATGTCGAGAAGCAAGGGGTAGAACAGCCAATTGTTTTAATCCAAGAACAGATTTCTTCGAATGATATTAGTTTCATAGAATTCTTTGTGCCAGGAGTAGTAGGAATAGCAATAATGTCGACAGGAATATTTGGAACAATTGGAACAAATACTAAATATAGAAAGAATGGAGTAATAAAAAAATTAGCGACTACACCGCTATCGAAATTTGAATGGATAATAGGATTAGTTCTATATCACATGTTAATTGGTATTATTTCAACTAGTGTTATACTAATTGTTGCAGTGTTAGTTTTTGATATAAATATGATTTTGAATCCAGTAATTATCATTCTGATTATATCAGGTGCATTAACATTTCCTGGAGTTGGTATGATTATTTCGACGGTTGTACGTGAAGAAGAAGAAGCAGATGCAGCAGGCAATGTAGTTACATTTCCTATGTTGTTCCTATCAGGAACGTTTTTTCCATTAGAAACAATGCCTACGTTTATTCAAGCATTCGCAAGAATACTTCCTCTTACTTATTTAAACAATGGATTAAGAGAGATAATGGTATATGGCAATTATCAAGCAGCTTTATGGAATTGCAGTATTGTGTTTGTAATTGGAATAATAGCAATAGCGATAGCAATGAAAGTAACAAAATGGACTGATTTATAGAATCAGCAATTTATTGAATTAGATATGATTACAATAATTACCGGTGGTACTGGATCAATAAGATTATTACGAGGATTAAATTCAATCATTGAAGAGGAAGTCAATATAATTGTGAATGTAGGAGACAATATTAATTTATTTGGAGTTTATATTTGTCCTGATATAGACACCACACTTTATGGGTTATCAAACAAGTTAGATATAGAGAGAGGGTGGGGAATAAAGGACGATACGTTCAATTTCTTAGAATCAAGAAGAAGGATTTCTGAAGAATCGTGGTTTCAGGTTGGAGACAAGGATTTAGCAACACATGTAAGAAGAACGAATTTAATGGAAAATGGGTTAAATTTGACAGAAGTAACGGACATATTATCAAAAGAATTTGGAATAAAACACAGGATTATTCCCGCGTCTAATGACAGGATAGAAACAACAATAATTACAGATGACAGAGAAATGCATCTACAGGAATTCTGGGTTAAGAATAAAGGAAAGCCGGAGATATCTGATGTGATTTACAATGGAATAGATAACGCAAAGCCAGCACAGAATGTGATCAAATCCATCGAGGAAGCAGATAAAATAATAATTTCACCGGGTAATCCGATATCAAGTATAGGTCCAACAATATATATCAAACAGATTAGAGATGCGTTACAAAGAACTAATACTAAAAAGATCGTGATTAGTCCAATAATGAATAATAAACCAATAAGTGGACCTGCAGGAAGAATGATGAAAGCGAAAGGATATGAGGTCTCAGTTATGGGTGTAGCCGAGTATTACAAAGATGTTATGACAGATATTGTGATTGATAGAATTGACAAGGAGAGTATAAGTGAGATTGAAAGGATTGGAAAAGTTGCACATGTATCGGATATAATTATGAATGATAGATTAAAGGAGATACAATTAGCAGAGGAAGTAATGAAAATTTCAGAATGAAGATTGGAGTAATTATACCTGTTAAGAAGTTCAATGATAGTAAACAGAGATTATCATCAATTTGTACATTAAAAGAAAGAATAGATCTGTCTAGAAGTATGTTGTTTGACATATGTGATGTGCTGATAAAATCAGAGTATTTTACAGAGATTGTATTAGTATCTTCAGAAGAGGAAATAACTCAATATGAAAGCTACGATGGTATTACGTATTTGAGAGAAAATGAAGTTAACGGTGTAGATAATGCCGTTGAATTAGGGAATAAATATTTTATAGAAAAAGGATTTGATGCAACAGTAGTAATTCCAGGAGATATTCCATTAATACACAATAAAGTATTAGATGAATTATTTAATTTAATAAAAGACAACCAGGTAATTATTACTCCGTCAAGAAAGAAAAATGGAACCAATCTACTATTCAGGAGTCCGCCAGATGTCATAGGAACTTCGTATGATAATAACAGTTACTTCAGACATTTAGATATGATAAAAGCTAAGAATCTACAACATTGGATTTATCTAGAGGATTCGATAAGATTAGATCTTGATGAACCAGAAGATATTAAAATAATCAATGAAAAATTGTTAGATTCCAGAACAAAGAGTCTATTAAAAAAATTTAATTAATCAAAAATACTAGGATATAATTTCGAATAGAGAGTATTCTTCCCGGTCTTCACTATAAGTTACTACAACATCTGACACTTTACTCCAAGGAGTTCCTCTACGAGTTATTTCAATCAATTTATCTAGATTCTCTTGAGAGCCTGAAAGTAAAGCTTCTACACTGCCGTCGTCGAGATTTTTCACCCATCCAGTAATATTATTTTTAATAGCGCGATTTCGTACAAATGCGCGAAATCCCACGCCTTGAACGTTACCAGTTATAATTAGACGTGCATTCATAGTTATCGAATAATATACATCGGTAACGATTATAAAAGCTGTTTATACAATGTAAATTGACTATGCTTTGGATATTAAATCAAAGATAAAAGAAGAAGACATAACAAATCTTGCACAGAAATTAATAAGAATTCCAAGTGATGAGATTGCAGGAGAACAAGAAGTTTGTGAATATTTGTCAGATATTTTAAAATCATTAGGTATGAAAGTGAGATTACAAGAAGTTCTGCCAAAGAGACCAAATATAATTGCAGAAGTATTTGGGGGCAACAATGGAAAATCAATTATGTTTAATGGGCATATAGATACAGTTCCAATAGGAAACATAGAGAAATGGAATACAGATCCGTATAAAGCCATAATAAAAGATAACAAATTATTTGGAAGAGGTGCTACTGACATGAAGGGTTCTATTGCGTCGATGATAATAGCAATAAAATATATCATGAATAATGTAGAAAATTTCAATGGAAAAATTATATTTACAGGAGTAATGGCAGAAGAGACGACCGGTTTAGGAACACAAAAAGTAGTAGAAGAGAAGATAAAAACAGATATGGCAATAGTTGGAGAACCTTCAGACGAAAAGATTTATCGAGCGCATAAAGGGACTTTATGGTTCAATATTTTTACATATGGGAAATTAGAACATTCAAGTGAATCAGATACAGAATCAAATAATGCAATAATTAACATGATGAAACTGATTGAGGAAATTAATAAGATTAGTAAAGAATTGGAGGGGAAAAATAACAGTTTAGTTGGTCATCCATCTATTAATGTTGGGTTGATTGAAGGAGGTACTAAACAAAACATGATTGCAGATTCATGTAAAGTTTCGATAGATAGAAGAATATTGCCAGAAGAAGAACCCAACGAGATACTAGATGAATTAAGAGTAAGATTCGATAACCTTCGTCTAATAGATAACAGATTGAAATTCAATATAGAAAAAGATACAGTTAGAGAGGCGGTAGAAGTTTCAGAATCAGAACCCATTGTGCAAGAAGTAAAGAGAGCTGTAAATAAAATATTAAATATAAATCCAATAGTATCAGGAATGAAAGCAACTACAGATATGTCTATATTAGTCAATCAAGGAAATATTCCATCAGTAATTTATGGACCGGGATTTATCAAACAAGCTCATACAATTGATGAATTTATCGAAGTAGAAAGACTAGTTGAATCATCGCAAGTATATGCGGAAGTATTGTTGAACATATTGACAAATAATTGATTTTTCATGCAACTTTAAATCAATCTTAGTACTTTTTTATTGTAGGCCGTCTGTACACGTGGCCGATTATTAGTCAATTCGTGGTGTAGTTGGTAGCATAGGACCCTGTGGGTCAAGAAAAGCAGATAGGTTCAGGTCGTGGGTTCGAAACCCACCGGCGGCCTTCAATAACGAGGAATTAAAAACAATAGAGATATTTATCAGAAGTATGAGGAAAGAGATTTTCTTTGGATTACTGATATTATCTATATCATTAGTAATTGTATTTGTAAATTTAGAAGTGATAATAATTAATAGATTTGATTATCAGCCTGAAGAGATCACTATAGCTAAAGGTACAACTGTTTATTGGATTAATATGGATTTAGAGGGTCATAATATTACATCTGACGCAGGGCAAAATATAGAGAAGAATTTAACGGTACAGATAGATTTATCAGAAGATGTTAATACATTGGGAATTAGTTCCCATAAATTTAATGAAAAGGGAGAATTTCATTATTATTGTACGTTACATCCATACATGAAAGGTACAATATCAGTAAACTAATCAACATTAATTAAGAAAATATTTTTAATAATATGGTTTTTACTAGATATTTGTGTGATGTCCGTTGCATCGACGGGCAATCTGGACTCATTTGAGGATGAAGAATCATGCGGGCATCGTACAATCAATAATAAGTGTGAAAAGATGGATTTTTAGAGTTAATAATATAATGTATAGTACTTTTTAATTAAGCAGGGGATATCGATGATAAAAAATCTGAAGCTGGCTGCAATATCAAAAGACGGAACGCCAGTTAAAGACACAATAGAAAATATCAGCGATATTAAGTCAAATATTGAAGAATATTCTTTATCATGGTTAGAATGCGTAGTAGATGATGTAAAAACAGGTTCAAAGGAGATTGCAAAAGAATTAGGAATATCATTAGAACCGGCGTCGGTAATGGGAGGATATTATTCAAACTATGAAGATGCAGGAGAAGTATTAGGAATTACTGTTCCGTTAATCAAGTTTTCTGGAGGCAATGTGAATTCTCTATCAGTTTTAATCTATATTGCAAAAGACAAGATAATCTCGATACACGATGAGGAAGCCGAGAAATTACTTCGTCTTTCTGGGTTTGCTGAAGGAATAATGAAAAAGCTTCCAAATAGTAAAGAATTATGGGCAGATAGACAGACTATATTATTTGCTAGAATTATTGATGAAATTTCAGAAAGAAATTATGACACATTAAGATTGATTGTAGAAAAAGCCCAAACACTGGAAATTGAAATGACTGATGAGAGGACGATGAGTGAGGACATTACTGAAGAGATGTCGAATATAAAGAGATCAATAATTACATTCTTAACAGCTGTATGGGCAACACATACAACCGTACATTCATTAAGATATGGTGATCCAGAGATGTTAAGTGATAAAGATGAAATTTTATCTAGGTTTGATATAATATTAGCAGATTTAGATAGACAGATTCAATTAGCAGAACAAGTACTTCAAGTTCTAGCAACTGGTGTAAATGTTATTCAAACAAATATAACAAATCGTCTTTCCACAATAATTCTTTGGTTAACAGTAATGGGGACAGCTGTATTGGTTCCGAATACATTAGCAACAGTCTTCGCGATAATTCCTAATCCTTCTTCAATGTTTAAAGAATTATTGAGTATATTATTGATTTCAACATTGTTAGCTTCAGCAATTGCTTATTTGGGTGCAAAAAGGGTTTTAGGGTCGAAAAGGCGGAAAAAATAGACAAGATTCATTAGGAATTATACACAATAGATGATAGATGTCAAATACTGGTGAACAGGAGAGAATCTGGTTAGACAAATATCCAGAAGGATTAAAATTCAACATAGATGTACCAGATATAACTTTTGGAGATTATATAGATAATATTTGCAAGAAATATTCTAAAGAGATAGCATATGAATATAATGGGAAAACTTTTACGTATAATGAGATTAATGAACTTTCAAATAAGTTTGCAAATGGGTTAATAAAATTAGGTGTAAAAAAAGGGGACCGTGTTGCACTTTTATTACCAAATATTCCACAATTTCCAATTGTATTGTACGGAATTTTAAAGGCCGGCGCAATTGCAGTTGGAACTAATTTCCTTTATACGCCAGCAGAAATTGAATCACAATTACTTGATGCAAAACCAAGGGTTGTTATTGCTTGCACAGATTTAATAAAAAAACCGATAGTGAGAGATTTATATCAAGGATTCCACGAGAATAGAGGAAATCTCAATATTGAAAAAGTAATTACTACAAGTGTTACGGAATTTCTACCAGGCATAAAAAAACGTTTAGCGTTTGTTAAAGTTAAAAAAAGAAAATTCAATGATACAATTGATTTTATGGAAGTATTGAATTCTGGTGATACTACACGACCAGAAAGTACATCTATATCCGAAGATGTTGCAGCACTTCAATATACTGGAGGAACAACTGGAAAATCTAAAGGTGCAATGTTAACACATAAAAATATCATAACCGATGTGGAAATGGTTTGCGAATGGGTGAGATTAAGAGAAAATAATGACACTGCATTAATAGTACTGCCGTTATTTCATATATTCGGTTTTATTGGCCAGATGATAATGATGAGATCTGGTGGCAAAGTTGTTTTACTTCCTAGCTTTGAAGAAAAACAGGTTTTAAAAACAATTGAAAAAAGTAAGATTACAATATTCCCAGGCGTTACTACCATGTTTACAAGATTAATTGATCATCCAAATATGAAAAAATCAGAATTATCGTCACTTAGAATTTCTTTTGCGGCTGCGATGGCATTACCAGATGCAGTAGTAAAACAATTTGTTGAGAAATCAAAGTCACCACTAGTGGAATTATATGGATTAAGTGAGACTACTGGAGCAGTAACTTTCAACCCAGTTCATGACATGAATCTAGCAAAAGTTGGATCAATAGGTGTTCCATTGCCAATGTGTGATGTGGCAATAGTGAATAGTGAGAACCATAATGAGTTTTGTGAAGTAAATGAAATTGGTGAAATAGCGGTAAAAGGTCCAATTGTAATGAAAGGATATTGGGAAAATAAGAAAGCTACAGATGATATGATCAAAAATGATTGGCTGTTAACAGGTGATATTGGAAAGATGGATGAAGAAGGTTATTTTTATATTGTTGATCGCAAAAAGGATATGATCAAAGTAGCGGGATTTAACGTTTATCCAAGGGATGTTGAAGATGTACTTTATGAAAATGAAAATGTACTAGAAGCAGCAGCTGTAGGAATGAAGAATAAAGATTTATCTGAATATATCAAAGCATTTGTAGTTTTCAAAGAAGGAAAAACTTCAAGTGAAGAAGAATTAATTGAATTCTGTAGAACAAAATTAACAGGATATAAAGTTCCTAAAGAGATAGAATTTAGAGACGAACTGCCAAAAAGTTTGATTGGGAAAATTCTACGAAGAGAATTAAAAAATAATCAATGATATAGATTAAGAGAACCTATTGTAGGCGTCATTAAGAAGTAAATCTAATTTATTTTTCCATTCAGGAAAACCTTCTGGAGATTCAGGATAAGCTTGACTGTGTCGAACAAGTTCGTTACTTTTTTTTGCAGTATAACGTAATTCTTTTGCAAGACTCCAATGTGTGAGTATTTTAAAGAGCATAAGAGGATTAAACATATTTACTTTATCAAAACTTGGGTGTTCTCTGGAAGTAATTTTTTCTACATCATCTGCAGAGAGAAAATGTTTCATTCCATAACTGATTTTTTCATTTAATACTATTTGTAAGAATCTACGAAGTATTTCAAAGCTAGCCATCTGATAACCATAATTTCGTACGTATTCAGTATTATAATTCCATAAACTACTTTGACTATAGTCTTTTGCCTGTAATGCATTAGCAATAGTTTTACCAGCAATAACACTTGCAAATATTCCAGGTCCTATTCCACCAGCGTCTATTGGTCTAGGTAACCAAGCAGCGTCTCCAACTATTACATAGCCATTTTCCACCATACAATCATTTTGTCTTCTTACTGGAACTTGCCAGTTTCCTCGTGAATTTCCTGAATCGCCATCGTCTGAAGATAATCTATAGTTCTTAATTGACGTATTTGAGCTAATGTAATCGTCAATTAAACTTTGAAGAGTGTCGTTTTTACCTAATCGCTGATTACGTGTAACAAGTCTTTTTTTCTGAACGCCGAGTCCGATATTAACTTTATTTTTTGATTTTGGGAATACCCAAGCATAACCACCTGGGGCAATATCCTGATTAAGATGTATTATACAATAATCATCGTCAAAAAGTGATGTATCAGTTTCACCTCTGTCAAATTCTAGTATATATCTACCAGTAGTTTCCATATCATTCTCACGATCAATTTGTTTCTCCATGAAAGAATTCTCAATAGGAAGGTTTTGTCGGAGTTTAGAAGCAGAACCTGTAGCATCTACAACAATTTTTGCAGTAAGTGTTTTTCTTTGTTTATCTTTGTCGAGAATTTCCACTCCGGTGATAAAACCATTTTCTAATACTAATTTATCAGATTCAGTTTCAAAGGAAAATTCAACACCTAATTTTTTGGCATCTTCAACTTGACGTAATCCCAATAATTTACGATTAAGAACATAACCTTCTCCGTCAAATGAAACTTTAGTCTTACGATCAGGGGCGAAAGCAATTACTCCTTTGACTTTATGTTCTAACTCAGGATAATCATATGTAATTCCAACTTCTTTTGAATAGAAATCAATACTGCGTTTACTTACTGCATCTCCGCAGGTCCAGCCAGAAATATTCTTTCGTGCAGGATTAATTTCTTCATTACGGTCAATAACAAGAATTTTCATAGTCTGGTTAGTATACTTGGCTATTGTTGTAGCAGTGATTAGACCTGTCATTCCACCACCGGCAACAATTACATCATAATCTCTTGGCAACTATTAATCAAATTATTCTACTTGGAACGATTACTTAAATTTCTCGTTTTGTGAGAAATATATTCAGAATTCGAGTTATACGCTAAGTCCGCTTTCTTTTAAGCGAAGAATAGGTCTTACAATGCCTTCATATTCAAGTTCTTCGAGTAACATTATTCCGGTTAGGTTATCGAAATATCTTCTAACTAGACCTCCATCACCAACGGATTCTATGATTATAACGTCAAATATTTCCCCATTGTATTCGAATTCACGAAAATCAATGATACGAAATGCTGAAACGTCGAGGCCCAATCCAATGTCTTCGTAAGCAGGGAATAGATAATCACCGATGGAGACATCTGATCGAATAAGAAATTCATAAGATTTTCCAAGAAGATAAGGAGTATCTTGGAAATTTTGATCAAATGATGAAGTATGCGAGTCTTTGATGATTAAACAATTTAGATCTACAACTCTCCATCGCATTACTTCCCATTTATCATTAAAGAAACTTCTACTCTCAGTAATATTAACAAAAGAACCTTCTAGCATAGAGAATTGTAATTTCCAGTAAAAATTATCATGTTCATAAATTACAAATGAATTAAATTCAAAAGGCATTTCTCGTGAGATAGATTCAACAGAATAATTATTAAAATTAATATTTGTTTCAATTACATTAATTATATTAATTGATTGTTGATCAATTAAATTCTCTCCCTCATATGTAGAACTTTGTTCATTAATTTGTAGAAGAATACCAGTATTTTTATCATAATAAGATGTTACAATACTTTCAGATCTATTATTTTGATTATCTATAACAGAGACCCCTTGGACAACAAGGGTATTGATATTTTCATTGTCAAACAACATAGAATCTTCGGAGACTACTTTAAGTTCAATATCTCCGAGACTTGTAATTGTATCACCTATGTCATAATACATAGGCAGCCAGAATAATGGAACGTTTCCTATAATTTCTACGTCAGGGCCAGCTATTATTGCACGAGATTCCAAATCAGCAATGAACCAAGTGGAATTAATATTCGTGACACTTAGTGTGATATTAACTTCGTTTCCAGATGTTTCGCCAAAGACCACAGAGAGCTGTTCCAATCCAATTATATCGTAAATCACGTAGGCGTCAGGTTCTGGAGAGAAATTCGATTTTGGACAAGCAAAAGTGTTGGATATATTAATATCTATATCAGGTTCGGAGAGTTCATTTTTAATAATTGGATCAGAATCCTCAACCAGAACAACTTCATCTTCGACAATTGGCTCGGGTTGAACAGGTATAGATGTATTAGATTGTTCAGAGACTACAGGAATTTCTTGGTTTATAGGTTGTAATAATGAAGGAACAGATTCTATCTCGTTATTGTCTTCTTGAAATAAAGTAGATTGAGAGAAGAAATATACCGCAAATAACCCGAGAACAATAAATAAAACTATAATGATTTGATTTTCCTTCATTTAATCAATTTCATAATACATTAATATTTTATATAACTTCTAGAATACGTTAAAATATATCTAATTCTTTATATTATCACAGTTTAGATTGATTGAAGAAAAGAATGAGATAAATGAAGAGAAAAAAGAACAAATAGAAGATTCAAATGAAGTTGTTGAATCTGATGAAAAAAAGAAAGTAAAGAAAGTAAAACCTAAAAAATTAAACAAAAAGAAAGATAATAAATTCCCTAGAGAAGACAGGAATGAAGCAATCACAAGAGAAGGAATTAATCCAAGGCAATTTTCAGAAGCGTGGACCTCATGTAGTAGATGTAGAGAACAAATTCTTTCATTTGGCGAGTCAACGCATTTCATTAATGGGTATCAATATTGTGAAAAATGCTACGAATATGTAAAAGATGACTATTTAAAACAAGAAGCTGTCACAGAATAGATTTCAAGAAACGAGAATTTAC
>JACAFS010000080.1 GCA_013378385.1 Nitrososphaerota archaeon
CGTCGATCCGATACGAATAGCTATATCGGTATATCATTTGTAGAAATTAATAATCGTCCCCCTTCGGTCTACCTAAAAGAGGCCGATGATCAGGCGATACTTGAAATATCCAAACAGATTCAAGTGAAAGTAATTGGTGAGTCTGAATCAATATTTAAGCAGCGAGGATTAGATGTTGAGCAGTCTTACTCTCAAGAAAATCTGGTTTATACAATTAGCAATATTAAAGAACTCCAAAAAGTAGAAGGTAAACGAATAGATAATGAGTACTGGGTCTATTGGAAAGTTCCGAAAGATGCTTATGAAAAGTCAAAACAAGAGGCGATCAAAGCTGCTCGTAACCAATTCGTACAGTTTATTAACACCGATAATGTTGACATTACTCTAAGATGTCGATTATTAATTACAGCCCTAGAAGCACTTAGTCAGTATCCTGCTTCAGATTTTGACTTACAAAATCAGGTCAGAAATGAACTCAATACGCTCATTGATAGGCTTAGACTTGAGCCCACTCAAGATTATATAACTGGCACTTTTGATCGAAGAATTGATAATCCAATTGGCGCAAATGTTGATGCATATATCGAAGCGTATGAAGGCATGACAGATTTGACTGAAGTGCCCGTGAATAACTTTCCAATCAAATTTACTTTTTCCAAAGGTAGAGGCAATTTCACCTTTCGTTCAAAAAGAACCGATGGTACTGGAAGAGTCGTAACTCAAATAACAAGAATAACAGATAGCCGACCTTTTCAAGAGATTACCATATTACCAGATTTACTTATGCTTAAACCAAATCAAGAAAATTTTCCTCTATTGGACCAAGAACTTGAAAGAATAGCAAGTTCTAATAAAGCAATCATTGAATTAGAAGTGCTGAAAGAACGCAGCCTTGAAGTGGCAATATATGTTGGTAGTGTCCTTGATGAGGGGATCCAAGGTAATCTAAACCCCAATGATTTAAATGCGATCAATGAAGCTTTTGAATATCATTTTAAAGAAGAAACCAAATGGAAAATCCGCAGTAGGGATGATGCTGATAAAGCGATTAAACAAAAAGGCTTTGATCCGCTTGATGCATGCTCAGATTATGAATGCAGAGTTGAGATTGTAAAAGCGTTAAATATCACGCGCTTGGTTCTTATTTCTATGAATTATGATTATAAAAATAATATTCTTCGTTGCACGATGCGACTGGAGGATGTTATTAAAGATAACTCTGAAATAATACATAGAGATAAAGTGAATATTCCAGACGGTATTTACGACATCGCTGAATATATAGAAGAAGAAGGGTATGTCAATACATGGGTCGATGCGTTTATCGTTAAAACGAATCCTGCTCGAGCAGAAATTACGCCGTTCGGTAATCAACAAATCAGTATGTCCATTGATGATGGTAGTGAAAATATATTCAAGCTCCCATATTATGATTCAATGTTCGCCGGTACTTATAATATCAATTTTTTTAGTAATGGTTATGAGCAAAAAGATACTACCATCATTGCCATTCAAGGAGAGCCATTACAAGTTGAAATATCCCTAGTAAAAAAATCGCCTTACAAAGCATTTGCATATTCTATTATACCAGGGCAGGGGCAACGCTATTCTAGTGATATAGCTAATCCAGGCAGAAAAAAAACTGGACTTTACCTCAACATTGGAGGTGCACTTGCCATCTTGGCAACAGGATATGCTTGGTATGAGTATGATAATGCTGTAAAAGATTATGAATCGATGAAAAGCCTTTATGGCCAGCAGAACCAAATGTCAGCGATAGATTTACATCGCGCCAATTCACAGAATGCTAATAGTCAAATGCAAAATCAATTTAATATCGCTGTTTCTATTAGTACTGCGACCATAGTGTTTTGGCTTGGTAACATGGCCGAAGCTGTTCTCAGCTTCCCGAAGTAAAAGTGAAACGCCTCTTTAGCGCGATCATAATTGTATTATTATGGTCCTGTATGGATCCTCCTGAAGATTTTGAATTAGATAATCAGTACGATCCCCAAAACCCAAATTATATATCGCCAGTCACTACCATTGCATCTGGACCAACTGAAGGCGAAACGATATCTACTTCCAACGCTACATTTACTTGGGGCGGAAATGATGAAACAATGGAATTTAGAATCCATTTTGATGGGGCATTAGTTCAGGATTGGATTGGTTTAGAAACATATACTTTTAATTATATAGATGAAGGCGGCCATGCTTTCTCAGTGCAGGGCAGATATGCCAATGAAGATACATCCCTAACTGTTCATATTAATTTTATAGTAGATGCGGTAGAAGGTCCGGCCCTTATTTTTCTTCCAAGAAGGCATATTGCTACACAGGGACAGAGCGTATCATTTGAAATTATTGCCGAAGAAGTTGACGATTTAACGGCCACTGAATTCGTATTGAGATTTGATAACAATTTTGTAACAATTGACTCGATTAATGCTGGTAGCATGTTCAAGCTCAACCAAGATTTTATTTTTTATCATAAAATAGATAATGCAACGGGGAGTGCAGATTTATTAATTGGACTACTCGGTGGCAACGAACCTGGATTTTCAGGTACGGGTTCGCTGGCAAAAATTTATCTAACAAAAAAAACAACAACAGAAACAACCATAATATTTGATGGATCAGAGACCTTTCGAGGTCCTTTAAATAAGATCATCCAGATTAATACCACCATAGGTGGTTTAATCAGTAACGAATACAAAGGAGTAAGTCATGAAGAAACTAACACACATAATTGCCATTTTACTATTAGGCCAAGGTTCAGGAGAAACAATTGTGGTGGATCAAAGTGGTGCAGGGGATTATACAACAATCCAGATTGGGTTAAATAACACTGTAACAAATGACA
>JACAFS010000081.1 GCA_013378385.1 Nitrososphaerota archaeon
GGAAATGAAGAAGAAATAGATGGTTTAGCTGGTTTTGGTGTAAATCTTGGAATTGCATATCAGATTCATGATGATATTTTAGATTGGGAAACGGACAGAAAGTTCTCAAATGAGATGAAAATTAGCAACGATAATGAAGATAATCAATATGTGACTCTGACAAAATTAAAGGAAATGGCAAATGTATATTCAGAAAATGCAAAGAATTCATTAGACGTGATTAAAGATTCTGAACAAAAAGAATTTCTCCATGATTTAGCAGATTTTACAATTAGACGGGATTATTAGCTAGAAAAGATATCGTAATATCTTCGGCAATATCATAGATTACATTTGGAAGTAAACCTGTTACTATTATTATAGCAGAAGCAAATACAAGAATTGAGATGAACATGAAAGGTTCTTTTATGGCTTTTATTGATGTTTCGTCCATATACATTCGTTTTATAACTAGTAAATAATATGCAACCGATATTGCACTGTTAACTAATCCTGCAAGAGCTAACCAGGTATATCCACCGTCAACTGCAGCAGCAAATAATATCAATTTACTCCAGAATCCATTTAGTGGCGGAATTCCTGCAAGTCCCAATAATGATAATGCCAAACAGAAGGAAGTTATAGGCATAATTTTAGAAAGACCGTTATAACTATCCAAAGAACTACTTGAAGTTTTCAATCTAACTAATGCAACAGCTAAGAAAGCTGAAGCTTGTAAAATTGCATGGTTGAAAGAATGATATAATAAACCAGTGAGTCCTAGATCGGTATACGGTAACACTACTATACCTATAAGAAGATATCCAGCTTGTGCAATGCTTGAATATGCCAACATCCTTGTAATTGATTTTTGAGTAAGTGCGGCAAGGTTACCAAGGGTCATTGTTACCAAAGCAACGATAGACAGTGCAAGTGATAGATCGAAATAGAACAATGGGAATATAACTACAAATATTCTTATTGCTGCGGCAAAACCAGCTTTCTTTGTAGCGGCAGATAATAATGCACTAACAGTTGTAGGTGAACCCTCATAGGTATCTGGAATCCACATATGGAATGGAACAATTGATAATTTAAGTCCAAGACCTGCAAGAATTGAGATAGTAGAGAATATGACAAACGGAAGCATATCAGGAGAGAGCGAAGTAAGCGATTGTGAGATTACATCAAGGTTTGTTGAGCCTGTTATTCCGAACATGATTGATATTCCATAGAGAAGAATACCAGACGATAATGCGCCAAGAATAAAGAATTTAACAGCAGCCTCATTTGAGAGTTTATCTTGTTTATTATATCCTGCTAAGATGAATGTTGGAAGACTCATCAGTTCCCATGCAACAAACATAACAAGAAGATCAACTGCAAAGGAGAGCATAGTCATTCCAATTGCTGTAAATAATAACAGTGAATAGTAGATACGCTCATTGGAATTACCTTTCATATAATCAAAGGATGTTATAGAAACGAACAATGTTACCAATATAACCATAAGACTGAAGAATGAACCCAGAGTGTCATTACGAAGCAGATGAGGAACAGTAGATTCTTGAGGTGTTAGAGATAGAGTGGAACTAATTAGTAGAATCAGAGAAACTAACAACGAAAGAGTGGTAAGATATTGTACGTATTTTAGAGATTTTTTACCAAATACCATTTCATATAGTGGCGAGGTAACTGCAACGGAAGTTAATACGATAAGGACTACTAGAGGAGTATCCAATTTAGGCTGCACCTCCAGACATTATAGCAGCATAAACAGTAGAAAGTGGATTGACGACGTCTAGAATTAACCATGGTGCAATTAGAGTAAGAACCAATGGAACAAGATATAGAACTAAAGCAACAGTAGAGACATTACTTAGATCCCACTTTTTAACATTTGACTTTGGATCTGACATTACAACTCTTCTTAACATCCATAGGAAATATCCAACAGTAATAGCAGGTACAGCAACAATTAATGCATAGATTGGATTAATTTGAATTGCGCCAAGAATTACCATATATTCGCTTATGAAACTACTAAAGATTGGAATACACATAGCTGCCATAGAACCCAATATTAACAAGGTAGCTAATCTAGGACTCGAGAATTTTAGTCCTTTAATAACTGTGATATTTCTTGTTCCCGTAGCTTCGTGTAGATATCCAGATAACATGAACATGATTCCGACTGCTGCAGCATGAGTAAACATCTGGAATACTGAACCAGAAATTCCGAAAATAGTTCCAGTGAATGCACCTACCAACACAAATCCCATGTGATTAACACTAGTCAATGCAATCATTTTTTTGATGTCAGTTTGAACAATCGCAACTATTGCACCATAGAACATAGTGATTATACCAATAAGTATAAAGATCCAAGCATATTGAGCCGATGCTTCGGGAAGTAAACCTATGTTAAAACGTAGAAATCCATATCCTCCCATTTTCAATAACAGGCCTGCAAGAAATACACTGATCGGTGCAGGAGCTTCTACATGCGCGTCGGGAAGCCAAGTGTGAAATGGAACTACAGGAAGTTTAACACCAAATCCAATGAAGAAAAGTACTGAAGAAATAATTTGCAAGCTTAATGGGATTTTTCCAGCTACTTCGGGAATATTAAATGAATGCGGTGAAACATTAAAGTAAATAAGAATAAACGCAAGAAGCATGAAAATACTGCCTACAAATGTAAACAAGAAGAATTTCATAGCAGCATAACGTTTGCGTGGACCTCCCCATATTCCGATAAATAGAAACATCTGAATGAGACCAATGTCCCAGAAAACAAACAAAAAAATCATATTCAATTGATTGAAAACAC
>JACAFS010000082.1 GCA_013378385.1 Nitrososphaerota archaeon
AACGCTCCACCGCCGTGAGGAGCATAACCTCCATATGTATCGACAATAATCTTACGACCTGTCAAACCACAATCTCCATGTGGCCCTCCAATAACGAAACGGCCTGTAGCATTTATATGAAAATCGGGTTTAGGATCTAAAAATTCAGAGGGTAATGTCGGTTCTATAACGTGTTCTATAACATCTTCAACAATCTTTTCATGTTCAACATCATCTGCATGTTGTTGTGCTATAACAATTGCATCTGCGTGAGTAGGTGTATTATCTTCATATGCTAAAGTAACCTGTGACTTTCCATCAGGATAGAAATAATCGACTATTCCCTTCTTTCTTACTTCCGTAAGTTTTTCAGTCAAACGATGCGCGTAGTATATTGGGGCTGGCATCAGTGTTGGAGTTTCATTACAAGCAAAACCAAACATCATTCCTTGATCACCGGCTCCTTGATCACGATGTAGGCCCTTACCTTCTGTTACTCCTTGAGAAATATCCGGAGATTGTTGATCTAAATGTATTTTTACGTCACAGGTATTGTAATCATATCCCATTTTCGAACCTGTGTAACCTATCTCTTTAATTGCCTTTCTTACTATTTTTTCATAATCTAAATTGGTCTGAGAGGTAATCTCTCCTGCAACAACTGCTAAATCGGTATTAGTTAAAGTTTCACAGGCAACTCTGGAATATTTATCACCAGATAAAAGAGCATCCAAAATTGAATCTGAAATTCTATCTGAGACCTTATCTGGATGACCTTCAGTAACTGACTCTGATGTAAAAATTCTCTTTGTACCCATAACCAATACCTAATACCTGTAGGATTCCGGTTTAAAAGGACCATCTACAGAAACACCAATATAATCTGCTTGATCTTTCCTCAACTTAGTTAACTTAGCCCCTAACTTATCTAAATGAAGTTTAGCAACTTTCTCATCTAATTCTTTAGGTAAAACATAAACTTGCTTGTCATACTTAGATTCATTTCTTTGTTGCCACAAATCTATCTGCGCTAAAACTTGATTTGTAAAACTGTTAGACATGACGAAACTAGGGTGGCCTGTTGCGTTCGCTAAATTCAATAATCTTCCTTGAGCTAAAAGAATAATACTATTTCCTGACTTAAATGTATATTTATCAACTGCACCTGAAGTATCTGGCTTAATAATAGTGCGTAAAATATCTTTATCATTATTGAGACTCGTTACATCTATTTCATTATCAAAATGACCAATATTTCCTAAAATTGCATTATTTTTCATTTGGGACATTTGATTTTTCATAACTATATCTTTGTTACCTGTCGTTGTTATGAAAATATCACCCTCGGACAACATATCTTCTAAAGTTACTACAGAAAAGCCTTCCATACATGCCTGAAGTGCGCATATTGGATCAACTTCTGTTACATAAACACGAGCACCGGCGGCTTTCATAGCTTGTGCACAGCCCTTACCTACATCTCCATATCCACAAATAACTATTTTTTTTCCTGCCAACATTACATCTGTAGCTCGCATAATACCATCAGGAAGAGAATGTCTACATCCATATACATTATCAAATTTTGATTTGGTTACGGAATCATTTACATTTATAGCTGGGAAAAGAAGTGTACCTTCATTGGCTCTTTCAATAAGTCTATGAACACCAGTTGTCGTCTCTTCTGAAACTCCGATTAATGCATCTGCCACCTTTGACCAATGGCTTGGATTTTCGTTATGTACTTTCTTTAAAAGATTTTTGATAACTTGCTCCTCTTCAGAATCAGAAGAGGCATTAACCCAATCACTACCATTTTCTAATTCAACACCTTTGTGGATTAAGAGGGTAGCATCACCACCATCATCAACAATCATCTCAGGTCCTTGCCCGTCCGGCCATGTTAAAGCACTAAAAGTGCAGTCCCAATATTCCTCTAAGTTTTCACCTTCCCAAGCAAACACTGCTGCAGAACCATCATTAGCAATGGCTGCAGCTGCATGATCCTGAGTTGAATAAATGTTACAAGAGCACCAACGTACATCTGCTCCTAATTTTTTCAAAGTTTCAATCAACACTGCAGTTTGAATAGTCATATGCAAAGAACCCATTATTCGAGCACCTTTCAACGGTTTCTTCAAACCAAACTCTTCTCTACATGCCATTAAACCAGGCATTTCATGTTCTGCAAGTTCTATTTCTTTTCTACCAAAATCAGCTAATGAAATGTCGGCTACCTTATAATCGGGATTTCCATCCTTCAGTGTTTTAGCATTTGATACGGATAAAGCCATAGTGTTCTGTTTTTGACCAGTATATATAATTTTCTTAATACAAATACTTATTTATTAGATAATTTCTAATTAAATGTAAATTTATTGTATAAAATAGTAAGTTTTATAAACTATATTGGATAAAGAAAAATATGGAATTAGACAATAAAGACGTACAATTGCTAGAAATATTGGAAAAAAATGCAAAAGCTCCAGTACAAGAAATATCCGAAAAAACGGGTATTCCGGCGAGTACGGTCCTCCATCGAATAAAAAAATTAGAAGCAAATGGAATCATTAAAGGTTACAATGCAATTCTAAATCCAAAAATAATGGGAAAAGGTTTCTCAGCATATGTTATGGTTAATGGTTCGCCCGAGAAATATCTAGATGATGAATTTTTTCAACATAAATATGTTGCT
>JACAFS010000083.1 GCA_013378385.1 Nitrososphaerota archaeon
CATTTCTTTACTGTTTGGCCAAAATCTTGCATCGAGAAATTTTGTTGTTTCTTCATCACTAAACCATTCATGCCACTTGCCTTGGACATCCTCTTCTATAGGATGACGAAGATATACTTGCTTACCTTCCATATACGGATTATACATTTTTCTCATCGGTGATTTATTCACCTTCCCTCCAATTATTTTGTATTACCTGATAATTTCTCACGTATTATTACCATAATAAGTTTCATATTAATCAATCCAATAATCTCATCATCAGTAAACTGAATATTAAATTCCTCCTCCAAGGCAACAACTATGTTCATATGTTTTAATGAATCCCATGATTCGATATTATCAGGTGAAGATTCTTCACCAATTTTATCAGCAGGTATTTCAAAAACCGCAGATATAACATTTTTTACCCTGCCCTCTATCTTAACCCCCATGAATAACCTCAATGTAATTTAATTTTTTTGGATCATAGTTGTTTATATTAAGTGTATAGTTTCTAACTGAATTATCTTCATCAATCAGGCCAAATGAGCATCTGTCAAAAAACTCTTTCACCTGCTCATTTTTTAGGGTTTTGATGTACTTCGCCTTAAGATTATTTACCTTCTTTTCTTCTATTTTACCAATAAGATAATCCATAAATACATATTCAATATTTCGTCCTATAACTCTGCAACTCATCAATAAAGTATCAATTTCAGCCATTTCAGTGCTACCATTTGCAGTAACTATACTCAAGCCTGTTATACCACTGTCCCCAAATTTATCAGACACGGAAAATGCATATACGTCAGAATTAGAATCATTGATGAAGTTTTGAATATCACCTTCCGTATACCTTCTCGTAGTAAGATTAAATTGATTGGTCTTCTGGCTCATCTGAGACATACGCGGAACAATGGATTCTTTATTTTCAAAAATGGTCATTTTAAGCTCTAATGAAGCTAGATAATCTTCAATATCTATAAATTTCTCTTTAACGGTTTCTCTTTCTACTTGCTGTTTATACATATCTATTTTCTTTTTATCTTCGGCAGTAAAAGAAAGGTTATAAAACAAACCACGGTTTTCCCGAAGCATTTTCGGATACTCATATAATCTTTTTGGCACTTGTAAAACCGTGACCTCCGGTAGTTGCTCTCTTATCAGGTTTACCTCAAAAGATGAATCATCTATAAAGACTAGACTGTCTAAACCAATATTCAACTCTTTTGCAATCGCCCTAAGATTAGATACCTTATCCGACCAATTACTTTTATTAATGGCAAGATGCTTGTTTCTTATCTGCATATCTATATGTGACTCTATCACTTCATCTACATCCCGAGGATTGTTCTTACTACACAAACCAATCAATACCCCCTGCTGATTAAGTGCCAACGCAATAGCTTGAATTTCTGCAAAAATGGCCCCATGCTTGGTTATTGTTGACATTTCAATGTTATCAATTCCATCTTCACCCAGAATGCCTTTCCACAAGGTGTTATCACAGTCAAAAATAAGCGCCTTCTTTGATTTGCCGTTAGCAGACATAACATAAGGTTTAATATACTCGACATATGTTTTGAAGAAATCAATTGTGTAGAGTGCTTTGGATGAATAGTAATATCTCAAATCCAGACTGTTATCCAACCCTACATTGGCAATAACTCTTGCCAACTCAACCAACCTGACATTTGCAGGTACTCTGTTCTCCAGATATTGATTTAATTGCCCTGCTAATTCATCCAGCTTGTTTTTTCTTATGTTTAAACTGGAAAAAGAAAGTGATGTGAATTTATTAATGAGAACAAGTGAAGTTTTCTCAAGGTTATTCAGCACAAGATCAATTTCGGATTTTGTTTTTTCAAGTATATCATCTAACTGGCCTTTATTTATTAATTCAATCTTGTACTGTAAGCCATCTATGATATTGCAAAGCTCCCAAAAAATAATAACCATATTTGAATTCTGGTATTTCTTACTATCCTGAACAATATTATCATAATCACCTAACCTAACATTGGCATTAATAACTTCGCTCCTTAACAGGTATTCCAATATTTCCTTGATTTGGTGGACAATAACATTCGACAGTACAGTGATATTATAAGAACTTGATGGAAGGCGATTCTCGAGTTCTTTATTTAATTTTAATATATCGGAATATTTCAATTCCATCATAGCATGAATTGTCCGCCGTTTAGCCTAATCGTCTCACCTGTCAAATAATTTGACTTTTCAGAAGCCAGGAAACTAACCGCACCTGCTACATCTTCAGCAGATGCTAGGGTTCTCAAAGGTGTCTGTGCCGCAGATAACAATCTTATTTTTTCCGGCACATTTGCAATCAATGGTGTATCAACCATCCCTGGAGATACCAAATTGATTCTTATTCCTTTAGGGGCTAGCTCAAACGCTAATGCTTTTACAAACCCATTTAATGCGGCCTTGCCTGTAATGTAGTTTAAAAGCTCAGATTTTGGTTGTTCAGTGTATAATGTTGTTAAAGCAATAAACTTTCCAAAATGTTTTTTTTCCCAATTTGGCATAAATGCTCTCAAAAGATTGAACGAACCTCTAATGTTTAAATTAAAATGAGCTTCCATGTCCTGCCATTCAAGATTAACAAACTTGATATTTGGAACAGGTATGGTAGAGCAGTTAAC
>JACAFS010000084.1 GCA_013378385.1 Nitrososphaerota archaeon
AAGATTTGAAGTTTAGTTTGTGAATTCAAAGATAACAATCCCTTATGGACGGCAATCAATAGATAATTCTGATATTGAAAGTGTTGTTGAAATACTTAAATCTGATTGGTTAACAACTGGGCCTGAAGTAGAAAAATTTGAACATGCTTTTTCAAATTTCGCCAACTCAAAATATTCAATAGTTGTTAGTAATGGAACAGCCGCGCTCCATTGTGCTATGGCAGCTATAGGTATTGGTCCTGGTGATGAAGTTATTATCCCAACTATAACTTTTGTTGCAACAGCTAATTCGGTTGTATTTCAAGGTGGAACACCTGTATTTGCTGACGTTGAAAATGATACTTTACTTATTGATGTAAAGGATGTTGAAAAGAAAATGACCTCAAGAACTAAAGCAATTGTGGCCGTTGATTATGCTGGACAACCAGCCGATTATTCTCGATTACAAGCACTGGCATCTCAGTATAAATTACCAATCATTGCAGATGCATGTCATGCTATTGGTGGTAGTTACAAAGGTAAACCTGTAGGGGCCCTTGCTGATTTGTCTACTTTCAGTTTTCATCCCGTTAAAAACATAACTACCGGTGAAGGTGGAATGATAACTACAAATAACCAAAATTTTGCTAAACGTATGTATCTATTTCGGAATCATGGTATTACAACAGATTTTAGGCAGCGCGAAAAACAAGGATCATGGCATTATGAAATGGCCGAAATTGGTTATAACTACCGCTTGTCTGATTTTCAATGTGCCCTTGGGATTAGTCAACTAAAAAAATTACCTGGTTGGGTTAGAGATAGACAAAAGATAGCATCTCATTATGATAAATCATTCTCAAATATCCCCGGGGTTATTCCTATAATATCAAAAAAGGATATAAACCATGCATATCATCTTTACGTTATTAAAATTGATCCTAATTTTATGAGTGTTGATAGGGATAGTTTATTTACTCAATTAAGAAATAAAGGCATAGGTGTAAATGTTCACTATATGCCTGTCCATTATCATCCTTTTTATGTAAAAAAATATAATACTACTCCAGGTATGTGTCCTGTTGCAGAAAGTGCTTATAAGCAAATATTATCTTTACCCATTTATCCAGATATGTCGGTTCAAGATCAAGACTTTGTGATAAAATCAATTTTAGATTGTTTTGAATAATTTAAAATTTATAGCTGAAGTATCTTCCAATCACAATCAAGATATCAAACGCTGCAAACAATTTATTAAAACTGCAAAAAAAGTTGGCTGTGATGGAATTAAATTTCAGTTATTTAAAATAGATCAATTGTTTGCAACAGAAATTCTGGAGAATAATTCAGATTTGAGGGAACGGAAAGAATGGGAATTGCCTATTGAATTCATTCCGGAATTACAAGCTTTTTCCCATGATTATGGACTAGAATTTTCATGCACACCTTTCTATCTTGGAGCAGTAGATGAATTAAAACCATATGTTGATTTCTTCAAGATCGCTTCGTACGAACTCCTTTGGCATGATTTATTTATAAAATGTGCCAAAACTGGTTTACCAATTGTCTTTTCTACAGGGATGGCTAAACTAGCAGAAATTCAAGACACTTTAAACTCTTTAATAGGAGAAAAGTCAAAAGATATTACGGTCCTCCATTGCAATAGTGCTTATCCAACACCTGTAGCTGATGCGAATTTGGCTGGTATAGAAACATTGCAAAAAATGATAAAATTAATTGATAAACCTGACGATACTACTATAAGAGTTGGATATAGTGATCATACAGTTTCTCCTGCAGTATTATATCGTGCAGTTCATCAATATGATGTAAAATTTATTGAGTTTCACCTTGACCTTGATAGGAAAGGTATAGAATATGCTGCAGGTCACTGTTGGTTGCCGGAACAAATTGCTAATGTAATAAAAAATGTGCAAGATGGATTATTAGCTGATGGTAATGGCAAAATTGAACCCTCAAAGTCCGAACTAAATGAAAGAGAATGGCGAGCTGATCCTTCAGATGGGTTAAGACCTCTTCTGCATACAAGAAAACACCCTAAATGAGTCTTCAAGCAATAGGCATCATTCAGGCTAGGATGTCTTCATCGAGATTGCCTGGAAAAGTCTTAAAGCCATTGGCCGGCAAACCAATGATTTGGCATATAATAAATAGAGCACAACAATGTAATAACCTTGATAGAGTAATTGTTGCAACTTCTATTGATCAATCAGATGATGCTTTATATAATTATTGTAAATACAATAATATTGCAGTCCATCGTGGAAGCTTGAACAATGTTCTCCAACGTTTTTTGGATATCTTGAAGAAATATGAATATCCTTATTTTGTTAGAATAACTGGAGATTGTCCATTGATTGATCCATCAATAATTGATTTGCAATTAGATGCATTATATGAATATGATGGTGATATAGCTTGGTGCTCTAATCCGGGTAGCGTATTAGAAGGCGCTGGTGCACAATCTGCTAGTTCATTATTTTATATTAGTGAAAATACAAATAAC
>JACAFS010000085.1 GCA_013378385.1 Nitrososphaerota archaeon
TGCGGCATATTATATTATTGCGATGTCTGAAGCAAGCTCTAATCTAGCTAGATTTGACGGACTTCGATATGGACTCCATAGTGGTAAATCTAAGGATTGGAATGAATTATTCTCAAACAATCGAAAGTCTGGTTTTGGTTTTGAAGTAAAAAGAAGAATTATGTTGGGTACCTTCTCACTATCTTCTGGATATTTCGACGAATATTATATTAAAGCACAAAAAGTACGTTCTTTGATTACTAATGATTTCAAAAAAGTATTCAGTAAATTTGATGTTATAGTTGGACCAACAATGCCCACACCTGCTTTCAAATTGGGTGAAAAACTTACAGATCCATTATCTATGTATATGAGCGACATTGATACGGTTTCTGCAAATTTGGCAGGAATTCCTTCAATATCTATTCCTTGCGGAAATTCAAATTCTCTACCTATTGGCATTCAATTGATGTCTTCTCATTTTAATGAAAAAACTATTCTTAATCTTGGTAATAGAGTAGAACAAATTGCAGGTGTACGATGATTGAGTAATTCTACTGACGGAGTAAAAATTGGACTGGAAGTTCACTGTCAATTAACATCGCTTAACACTAAGATGTTTTGTAATTGTTCGGCTGATTACAGGGGAAAACCTCCAAATACCTTGTTGTGTAATATATGTGCTGGACTTCCTGGTTCCTTACCTGTGCTGAATAAGAGAGCGTTAGAAGCAGCTATAAAAATTGGTTTGGCTATTAATTGTAAAATCTCCAAAAAAAGTAATTTCTTTCGTAAAAATTATTTTTATCCTGATTCGCCAAAAAACTATCAAATTACTCAGTATGATAAGGCTGGTGGTATTGCTATTGCCAATGAAGGCTATGTTGAAACTAATCTAGGCGGTGTTCGGATAACACGTATTCAGATGGAAGAAGATCCAGGTAAGTTACAGTATGAGGGAAGCATTACTACGTCTTCTAACACTCTTATTGATTATAATAGGGCTGGCATATCTCTTGTTGAGATTGTAACTGAACCTGACATAGTTTCCCCAAAACACGCCCGTGAGTTTCTTAATACAATTCAATCAATCGTTGAAGCTATCGGCGAATGTGATAGTAAGTTGGATGGCTCAATGAGAGCTGACGCTAATGTGTCAATTTCAAACGGACGACGTGTTGAAGTCAAGAATATCTCTTCGTTTAAAGAAGTTGAGCGTGCATTGAATTTTGAAATAACAAGACAGAAAACAATTCAAGCTGCAAGTAAGATGGAAACTAGACATTGGGATGATGTACGACGAGTTACCGTAACATTAAGAGTTAAGGAAGACGAAGAGGGATATAGATATTTTCCAGATCCTGATTTACCTCCTATGAATATATCCGATGATTATATTGAACAACTTAAGAATTCACTTCCAGAACTTCCTGAAAAGAGATTTATTCGTTTTACTAATGATATTAAACTTCCAGGGGAAATTGCTAGAATTCTTATTAAGAATAAAGTTGTTGCTGATTATTTTGAGGAATCATTGAAGTATGAAAATAATCCTAAGTTAATTAGCAGTTGGATTGCTACTGATATAATGGGGTATTTAAATCGGAATAATATTAATTTCATAGATCTATCGATTGATGCAAAATCACTTGCTACTCTTGCCAAATCTGTATCTGATTCTCAAATAAATGAATATACTGCTAAATCAATTCTTCTGAAATCCATATCTTCCAATGAACACATTGATGATTTATTAAAATCTGAAATTAATAATTCCACTACATCCGAAAACCTTCTAGAAATTATTGAAAAAGTACTTGATGATAACTCCAAGGCTGTGGCAGATGTTAAAAACGATCCACAGGCAATTCATTTCTTAATAGGGCAAGTGATGAAGGCCACTCATGGACGAGCAGATCATAGTAAAGTCAAAGAATTAATTGAAAAACAGTTAAAATAATTTATTTTTTTTTATATATATTCTAAATAATCGTTCATTAATAACGCTAAATTCTATATAAATGTCTAGTAAATTTATATATTATTTATTCGTATGTTTATTGTGAACCATAAGCATATTCTAGCATTAACTGCTGTAATAATTGGTTATTTTTTAATGTCATCCGCATTAGTAGGTATGACACCAATTAGTTCAGCTGAGGGTCAGAATACACTTACCCGTGCCGAAAGAAACTGGGAATATATTAATCACAACGCCCTTGGCACAAATTTTAATCCACAAACTCAGCTTAATAAAGAAAATGTTAAGCATGTAGAAATGAAATGGATTTATCCAATTCCTGCTGCTGCACAGCTTGGGGGAGCTGGCTTAGAAAACTTCGGAATGACCGAAGGGACTACTGCTCCACCATTGATTGTTGACGGTGTTTCATTCATCATCTTGAATCGTAAAACCGTTATTGCAGTTGACGCAGAAACAGGAAAACTTATCTGGTCTGCAGAACATCCTGGAGCCGATAATGACGCAAATTCAGTACAATCTGGCGGCAA
>JACAFS010000086.1 GCA_013378385.1 Nitrososphaerota archaeon
CAGGTCGTAAGATTATTGTCGATACATATGGAGGTTATGCTCCTCACGGCGGTGGAGCTTTTAGTGGTAAAGATCCTTCTAAAGTTGACCGTTCAGCAGCTTATGCAGGTCGTTGGGTCGCAAAAAATGTTGTTGCAGCAGGATTAGCTGAAAGGTGTGAAGTTGCATTAGCCTACAGTATAGGTGTACCAAATCCTGTTTGGATTGATGTTAAAACATTTGGAACCGAAACAGAATCTATAAGCAGTATCAAATCTAAAATTAATAATAATTTTGATTTAAGGCCTCGGGGAATTATTGAAGATTTAGATTTGCTTAGACCAATTTACACAGAAACCTCTGCTTATGGTCACTTTGGTCGTGAAAAACCAGATTTCACTTGGGAGAAAACAGATAATCTATGATTTACTGGTTCACAGGTCAACCGGGTAGCGGCAAAACAACACTTGGAAAAGAACTTGTTGAAAGATTAGACAATGCGACCCATATAGATGGCGATGATCTTAGAGGCTTATCTGCGAATGTAGATTATTCCGAGCAGGGGCGAATCAATAATATTCGAACAGCTCAATCAATTGCAATGTTTCTTGATAATAAAGGACAAAACGTTGTTGTGTCTATAGTTGCACCCTACAGATGGCTCCGAGAAGAATTCAAAGAAAGACATAAAGTAAATGAGATATATCTTCATACTACAGAAATAAGAGGCCGCGAGCATTATTTTGCTAAAGACTATGAAATTCCTACAGAAAATTTTCTAGATTTAGATACAACAAATGTTTCAGTAGAAGATTGTATGGAAAGAATAATTAAGGAGTTTATCAAATGAAGCGCGCATTGTTTATTGGAAGATGGCAACCTTTGCATCCAGGACATAAATGGTTGTTTAATCAGAAATTAGAACAAAATATACCAATACTTATTGCTGTTCGAGACACACCAGTTGATGAGGGTAATCCATTTTCTACAGATCAGGTAGTTTCTAACCTTGAGAAGGAATATTCAAATGAGGTTGAGAGCGGAATGGTTAAAGTCATCCCTATTCCCGATATTGAGAGCGTAAATTATGGACGTGGCGTAGGATATGAAATTAACGAATTTGTACCTCCTGAAGTTATTGGACAAATATCAGCTACAGAAATTCGCAAAAATTTAAAGAAATAGTGAAACGTATATTAATCACAGTTTCATACATAGATTAATGGACGATAAGGTTTTTGAAATAATATCTAAAGAATCAGAAAGACAAGAATCTACAATTGAATTGATTGCTTCTGAGAATCATGTTTCTCCAGCAGTATTGAAAGCAGTTGGTTCTTGTATGACAAATAAGTATGCTGAAGGTTATCCTGGTAAAAGATACTATTGTGGTTGTGAAAATCACGATGCTATGGAATCTTTGGCTATTGAACGTGCTAAAAAGTTGTTCAATTGTAATTATGCTAATGTTCAACCTCATTCAGGAGCTTCGGCAAACATAGCTGCATTTTTTGCCTTTATGCAACCTGGTGATAAATATGCAAGTTTAGTTCTTTCAGACGGCGGTCATCTTAGCCATGGCTTGAAAATCAATATTTCAGGAAAATATTTCGAACCAGTTCATTATCCTTTAATTTATGATAAGACTAATCCAAATTTTGAGACTATAGATTATGATGCAGTAAGAGAGGTTTGTTTAGAACATAAACCGAAAATGCTTCTTTGCGGTTATTCAGCATATCCTCGTATTATCCATTTTGATAAAATGCGAGAAATTGCAGATGAATGTGATGCATATTTGATGTGTGATATTGCACACATCGCAGGTTTGGTTGCAGGAGGCGTACATCCTTCTCCATTTCCTCATGCTCATCTTGTTACTACTACAACTCACAAGACTTTGCGTGGTCCCAGAGGCGGATTAATTCTTACTAATGATGAAGAAATAGCAACTAAAATTGATAGAGCTGTATTTCCTGGATCACAAGGAGGCCCTTTGATGCATATCATTTCAGGTAAGGCGGTATGTTTTGGAGAAGCTTTGCAATCAGGATTCCAAGTTTATTCGACAAAAGTAGTTGAGAATGCACAAGCATTAGCTAATGGTTTGATGTCTAGGGGCTTTAGGTTAGTTAGTGGCGGTACAGACAACCATCTAATGTTGGTAGATTTACGAGATAAATTACCAGAGAATACTGGAAAAGAAGTAGCAGTATGGATGGAAAATTCAGGAATGATTGCTAATCATAATGGAATTCCTCAAGATTCTAGACCACCTATGCAAACAAGTGGAATTAGATTGGGAACGCCTGCAGTAACAACACGAGGGATGAGTTTACAAGAAATGGACAAAATTGCGGAATGGATAGACCAAGTTATTACTTCCAAAGGCGATGTGGAGGTTCAAAAATCCATAAAAAAAGAAATAG
>JACAFS010000087.1 GCA_013378385.1 Nitrososphaerota archaeon
CCATTACTCTTAAAAGAAGTAAGAGAGAAGAAAACAAACATTTGTTTAATTTTATCAATAGCAGGAATGTTCCTGATGTACAATCAAGGGTTAGGTGATGAATTAAATGACAGAGGTTTAATGCTAGGGGCAATATCAGGAATATTATTTGCATTTGTAATAATTTCTACAAAGAAATTAAGCAAAGACTATTCAAGTATTACAATAGTAACAATGCAGTTATTTTTTTCGGTAATGATTTTATCTCCTGCGCTATTTGTGGAACGGCAAGAGTTAATCAGCAACCTGCCATTACTTTTAGTTCTAGGTCTGGTTCATACAGCCGTGGCAGAATTTCTGTATATTGACGGACTCATAAGAGTAAGTACACAAAGAGCTTCTACAATATCATACATTGAACCTGCGAGTGCAATAATATATGCAATAATTTTATTAAATGAAGTTCCAAAAGGATTAGAAGTAGTTGGAATTTCATTAATTGCAGCTGCAAACATAATATTAAATGTAAATCGAGAAGACATAAAGAAAATAATAAAAAGATAGCGAGGAGTGGATTTGAACATTCGGCTGTATTGAGTAAACAAATACAGTCACCGATCTGCGGGTTATGAGCCCGCCGGGATAACCTGGCTTCCCCACCTCGCTAAATAATTATAAAATGAAGGTGGTTATTAACCTATTTAAAAAATAATTAGTTAGTCGTGGAATTATTCGTTTTCTTCATTTTGTATCTCATGAATTTTCAATTCTAAAGCCGCTTTTAGTTTTGAATTATCCAATAATTTCAGAGGTTGGCTACAAACCTCGCATTTGAAACTCACCTCTATTGCTTTATTGAATTCATATTTCATACAAGATGGGTTTCCACAATGATAAAATTCATGTTCAGCTTCAAAATTAAGGCGTTGAGTAAGCCTAGTTATAGCTTTACTCTTCTGAGATTCTACAAAAGGCTCTACCTGATCACGTTGTGCTTTCCATCGATATACAAACCAACCTCTTTTTGTATCACGAACACGAATTCCAGTAATTAATGAACGGCCAAATAAATCATAGAGGCATTTTCTAACGAGATTAATTTTTAGTTCAGTAGATTCAGCGATTTCTTCATCAGTAGTATTTTCATGACTTAATAATGATTTAGCGACTCGTACGTAATCATCGCCACCGATAAGTCCAGAGATTTTAACAAAAGAATCTTCGAATTTTTTTTTAGTCAATTCTTCTATTATGCATATTCATTAGATTAAACCTTTACTTTTTTTATGGCTCTCGATAATATATATAATATATTATCAAAAAGATAATGAAAATTGCAGGAGACACAACAAAAGGAGAGCCAGTCCATACGTAATCATATAACGCTAAGCATATCAAAGGGCCAATAGCTGAACCAATACCTCGAAAACCTTCAACTAAACCGGATAATTGGCCGCGTTGATTAGCTGGAATAATATCTCCTTCTAAAGATGCCAAAGAAGGGATGAATAAACCAATTGTAGAAAATCGAATGATAATAACAATATACAACTGGAATATATCGTTAACAAATAGAATTGAGAATGTAGCAATCTGACTTAATATTACGGCAATAGAAACTACGTATTTTCTGTTTCTACTATCGGCAAGTCGTCCGCCAATAATTTGACTTATAGAGTTTGAAAATGCGCCCAATGAAAAAGATATTGCAGAAATACTTGCAGTTTCAAGAAGAGAATAACCAAGTACTTGATAGATATATAGTACAAGAACTGGTCTGAACATTCCAAATGCAAAACCATGTGCGACATTCATCAGAAGAGAACTGTAAAATGTATTAACGTAGTTAGAGTCCAGATTATCAATCATCTTAAAGAAACGAGTTCTTTGAGAAGGAACAGAAGCAGATGATAAAGTAAGAAATGCAAATAAAGATGAAAAAAGACCAAAGCCTCCAGCAAAGATAAATGGAATCCTAAAACTATCAACTGGATCAAGGGTTAAAGTTGATTGAGAATAAGATAGTAAGAATGCGCCAAAAATAGGGCCAAAGGCCATACCTGCACCGGCAGATATGTTAAGAACCGATATAGCTCGTCCCCGTGCACCAGGTCCAACTAGATCGTAAATCATGGCACGAGAAGAGGGCCAGATTAGACCTGCAGTGATTCCTTGTATAGTTCTCAATAAGAGAACATGAGTCCAATCTTGTGAGAAATAAAACAGGATGGTTATTACACCGTAAATAAATAAACCGATAACAATTGAATTTTTTCGTCCAATTTGGTCAGAAATAGAACCAAAAGGTAAAGCAGTAAGAGTACGAGCAGCCATAAAGCCAGTCGTAAGTAAAGCAATTTGTAAACCAAGATTAGCTCCTAACGCTTCTGCAAATAATGGAAGATAA
>JACAFS010000088.1 GCA_013378385.1 Nitrososphaerota archaeon
AATACTGCAACTACACATAGACCTATTATGTTCAATATTGACGTGTTTACATCAGGAAAACTTCCTAAGATTGTCATTCCTTTACTAACTTGATATGGTCCAATTTTTGGTAAATATGAAATCAAATACATGGTATCTGTTAACCAGAATAACGCTGCAGTCCAACCTACTATTCCTGCCAACAATGCTCCTAATTTAGCTCTCTTTCTTACGAAGAAATAACCTATTCCGATTACTGTTAACCAGACCAAAGTTACTATGCCTGTTAATGGTTGCATTGTCATCAATCTCTGATCTATGAAATAATGTAAGATCCCTGTAATTCCTAATATTATTAACAAATAAGAAAGATAATTTTCTTTTTTTGTTAATTCTTCTTTATCTTTCTCATACGAAGTCAACTTTAATGATTCATCTACTCCTTTTAGTGGGATTGGTATCAGGTCCATTATTGATTTCTCAGTCATTACTGATTGATCCTTTAATCCTTCGACTAATGGCCGCGCTAATGATGCTTTTATCGGCGTAACCAAATCTACCCAATATGAGGTGAATCTCAGGCTTAGAAATGGTATAATTATCATTATTATAGATTTGTTATTCATTTTTCCATACTTTTTCATCATTTCTCTATATTCTAGTATGTCAGGTCCTCCAATATCGAAGGTTCTCGCCTCAGTTTCTTTAACATTCAAACTTTCATAGAGATATAGTACTACATCGTCTATGTATATTGGCTGTAATTTTGTCAGAACCCATCTTGGACAGACCATTATTGGTAATCTTTCTACTAAATATCTCATCATTTCAAAGCCTCCACCCCCTTTACCTAGAATGACTGAAGCACGAAACACTGTGACCTTAGCTTTCGACGTTTTTAAAATCTCACCTACTTCTCGTCTACTTGACATATGCTTGGACATTTCATTATCTGGGCTGCTCGCTAATCCTCCTACATATATTATTCTCTTTACATTGCATTCTGTTGCTGCATCGGCAAAGTTCTTTGCGATCCCTTTATCCAATTCTGCAAATCTTTCCCAATCCTTTGATTCACCCTCCATTGAATGAATGAGGTAATACGCAACATCAATTCCTTTTAGAGCCTTCAGTACTTGTTTATAGTCTTGTGCATCAGCTCTTATTTTCTCTAGATTATTATGTTCTAAATTATCTAAACTCTCTAAATTCCTTGACATTACTCGAACAGATATTTTTTTGTCTAATAGAAATCGAACAAGTTTCTTACCGATAAAACCACTTGCTCCCGTGATTAGTATTTTCATTTCTTACAATATCTCTTTCATAATATTACTAAATACTTTCCATGTACATAGATACAGGGTTATCATTTGCCATTTTATTCCATAATTCAGTATCATATATCTGAATTAATTGCATGTCGTTCATTTCTGTTTTTCCTATCGTAGTTACTATGTTCTCATTTTCGGTTGTAAAATTTATTTTAATGTTCTTTCCAACATCCTGAAATTCTTCAGGAATGAGAATTTCTTTTTCTCCGTATTTGATATATATTGGAATTTCTAAATCATCATTAAAAATTTTTCCTGAAATATTGGATTCTGTTAAACTTACATCAACTTGAAACTTTATTGGGAATTCAATCTTTGTATTCATAAACATCCTTGAGATTCTTTATTTAAATCTGTACAACTATTTATTTCTCAATTTATCTCTATGAATCTTTATTATTTTATTATATTTACTATATCTTTATATATACAACGCCATTATAATGATAACGGGGTTATAATTAATGAACCAAAATATACAAAATAGTAAAAACGGAGGAACTGCTGATGTCGCTTAGAATAAATGATATCGCACCTGATTTTAAAATAGATACCACCCAAGGAGAAATCGAATTTCATAATTGGATTGGCGAAGGATGGGCTGTGTTATTTTCACATCCAAAAGATTTCACACCAGTGTGTACTACTGAGCTTGGCGCACTTGCTGAACTCGAGTCTGAATTTCTTAGTCGAAATACAAAAGTTATAGGTTTAAGCGTTGATCCAGTAGATGATCACGTAGCTTGGCTGGATGATATTGCAGAAGTTACAGGGTTCCGACCTAATTATCCACTTATTGCAGATACAGAACTTCGTATTGCAAAACTATATGATATGTTACCGGCTTCTACGGAAGGTAGTTGTGTTGGTCGTACTGCCGCAGACAATCAAACTGTCCGATCTGTTTTCATTGTAGGTCCTGATAAAAAGATCAAATTACATTTAAGTTATCCTATGGCTACTGGACGTAATTTTAAAGAGCTTTTGAGAATTATTGATTCACTACAATTGACTGCACAGCATAAATTAGCTACTCCGGCAAATTGGAATAA
>JACAFS010000089.1 GCA_013378385.1 Nitrososphaerota archaeon
TATCTGTTTGTCGTCAAAGTTATTGCTAAAAAAATACGCATCCAGGTAATTATCGCTGTATTTTGTGAACCATTCTATAAAAAGAGAGAAGTTGCGAACGTCAGTTTCAAATAGAATATGCGCAAGTTCGTGCTCAAGAAAGGTATAGTGAGTCATTTCGTCAGGAAGATGCGTTGCTGAAAATGGCATAATAACAGGTACATTTATGGTCTTGCCATCAGTAAAAGAGCCAGAGCCACTAAAATGCAACGCCAATGAAGTATCCGTAATGCTGCTGATTATGTCGCAAACATTGATATAGCTATTTTCGTCAAGATTGAAATGTCCTTTTGCTTTTCCATCGCGGTAGTATCGTTTTATCTTGCGTTTCATTTCTTTGGTGAGAATGATGAACCAAGTATAGAATCGATTCTATTACGGAGAGCTTCCTTCTCAGACGAATCCTGAAATTTTCCTATAACAAATGCAGTGAGAGCCATACGGAAAGCAATTGATGTGCAGTCAATTGTCGTCTCTACGTTCTTGGGTTCATTACCATTTTTAATGTCTGACAGGATTTTTTTGAAATGCGCGTCTACTTTGTCTGGTTCTATTCCTAATTTTGTTTTCATAATATTGGAGAGGTAACTTTGGTAGCCCAACAACAGTTGTACAGTGTCCCTAGGAGACAACGCATAAGACAATGCATCGTCGGTTCTTGTTTCGTTAACTAGACGCCAGATCTGTTCTGTTGTAACTTGTGTGCCGTCTGAGTTGAATGGTAGAAGTTCAGGTTTAAAACCATTAAGGTCTACAATTGATCTCTCTTCTTTTTCAGATGGGAATTCCACCCAGATTTGTGCCCATCGCGAAATTAAATCTTCGTTCAGTTCAAAAACTCCGCCATAAGTTGATGGATTCATTGTTGCACAGACCAAAAGCTTTGCTCCTTTGTTCAATGTGTATGTTTTTCCGTTATCTGCAAACACGTGACGCCTCCAATCAAGTAATTGGTTGAGTTGTTTTTGCATGTTAGGAGCTAAGGCGTTGAGTTCTTCTAGAACGAGTATTGCCTGTCCTACTTCATTGGCCACTTCAATAGCAGTAGGCAAAATCCCTAATTGATATCCAGTCTCGTCGCCTCTAAGAATGTATCTTCCAATCAAATCTCCCTTACGTGTGTTTTCGGAACAGTCGTATTGGATAATTGGTATCTTATTTTCAGATGCGAAGTGAGCTATAACCAAAGTCTTTCCCGTGCCTTTTGGGCCGACAAAACACAAGGGGGTTGGACTGTCCTGTGCCATATGTGAAACCAAATAATCGAGATTATTATTCGACGTTTTAAAATATGGAGGGCTATCTACGTAAAATTGTTCAATGTTTATTGGCAGGGTTTCTAATTCTTGTTTTTTTCCCTTTTGGTTCATACATATAATAATACATTCAACGCATATACCTATTTCTGACTTAACATGTAATTTTATAATGATAGAGTATTGAATAAAATAATAGGATCAAAGATGACTAACAAATCTGATAAAGGATTCTCCGAATCCAGAGGTCCAAAGGAACAGAAAAGCAAGGCAAATAAGTGGATAAACTACAAGTCTGCAATAGCTTTTGGCTTAGTAGTAATTTTACTAGTGGGCGGTTTAGAGTTTTACCAATACGTAGATGAAGCAAACAAGCGTGAAGAGACGATAATGAAAACAGAACTGTATATTCCTTCAATCGAGGTAATGTATTGGGGAGATGTTGACGAGAATGGCGAGCCAATTGAAGCAGAATACAAATATTCGACTGAAGGATTCTATCGAGGCCAGATAATGGTCATCTATGGAGGGTCCTTGAACTACGAAGATAGAAACAGCATAAAAATAATTGCCACTTATCCGAATGGAACTGAGTTGATTTTCCCTGAACAATACATAAAATTTGAACGTGTGGCATGCTATGACTTATTTTTGGATGAAGATTGCGATACATTGTCCATATCGGAATCTTTGAGGTATGAGATTATTTGGCTTTGGGAGGAAAGGGAATCGGAGGAACCAGCGGGAATATACAATTTTGAGATTATTAATGAGCAATATGAGAAATCAAGTGTTGTAAATGGCTCTCCAGGTTGCTGCAGATCAAATATACAGGTAATTCTAGTTAGATAAGATTAAGAATTAATCAACATATATTGAATGTATGATAAAATCCACAGTATTACTGTATTTAGTAATAGGCATAGGTATAGGAATAGGAATTGGATACTTGGGACTAAATCCACAGGTCAATGAACTACAGGGATCAATTCAATACAAAGATGAACAAATAAGAGA
>JACAFS010000009.1 GCA_013378385.1 Nitrososphaerota archaeon
CAACTGCTGCGGAGTGTTTTGCCTGAACATTTCTATTATCAATCTCTAATCCAGGAATAATATTTGCTCGTGATTTATTTCCAAGCAGTATTGCATGCCCTCCTAAAAATGTGTCTGCATCATGTGCATGCTTTTCGATTTTATTCATTCCTTTTAGTGTCATCTGCGACTTTCCAGTTAAAACTCCTTTCACATCTACGCTACCTTTCGTACCTTTTGCAGAATGCCAAACACTTGTAACTAAATCGTGTCTTTCTTCCTTTGTCCCAATTACTAGGTGTAAATCTTGTATTGTTGAATTATCACCTATTAAACTCGAATAACTTCTTGATCTAGATACCTTTCCACCTAAGTATCCTACTGCCAATTTCACAGAGCTTTGTTTCCCTATTTCTGTTCTTTTATTCATAAATGAAATCATATTATTATTGAATAATTGCATTTCAGTAATTGATAATCTTGCATTATTAGCAACAAAAATATCTTTTGAATAACCGAATATTGAATCTATATTTTGTGATTTTATCGACGAATAATGTTCAATAAATAAATTAAAATCTGAATTGTCTTCTAGTATTATCAAATTCTTGTTAAATATTCCACTGTTTGTATTTTCTTGTCTATTGATATATCTGATAGTGTCTAACATCTTCACATCTTTTGGAATATGTATAAATAACCCAGTTTGAAATATCGCATCCGCAAGATATTCGAACTTATCACGTATGGGATTTTTCTCTATATACGACTTGACAATATCTGGATATTCACTTATTGCTTCATTGATATCTGTTACTATTACATTATTATTTTCAATATTCTTTTCAACAATTTCATTGTTAACCTGTAATAAGTTGATATGCCTTCCTCTATGTTCTGTTTCCGTATCTTGATTATTTCCCTCAAAATTAATATCTTCTAAATTCAATTTTGTAAGAAAATCATTATATTTCTTAAATAAAATCGATTGCTCAAAGGACGATTCCTGAAATTTCTCAAAACTTTTTAATCTATATTCTAACATCCAAGATGGCTCGTTGTTCTTCTTTGAAATTACTTTAACTATATCTGTGGATATGTTGTCAAAAATATTCTTTTGCATGATGAAATCTCTTTGCTTTTTAGCCTATTGAGCCTTCCATTTCTAAGGACATCAATTTGTTTAATTCTACCGCATATTCCATTGGTAATTCTTTAAGAAATGGTTCAAAAAATCCTAATACTACGATTCTTGTCGCTTCATCTTCTGTCAATCCTCTAGACATTAGATAAAATAATTGATCCTCACCAATTTTTCCGACAGTTGCTTCATGCGTAAGTGTGGCATCTTCCTCAATAATCTCATTATATGGATAAGTATCAGAAATAGATTCATCATCTAATATTAAAGCATCACACCTGACAGTAGATTTCACATTTGTTGCTCCTTTAGCAACATGCAATAACCCTCTATAACTGGATCTTCCTCCATCCTTTGATATGGATTTTGCAATAATTTTTGACGATGTATTAGGTGCAAGGTGTATTACTTTTCCTCCAGAATCTTGATGTTGATTCTTTCCTGCATAAGCACAAGATAATATCTCTGCTTTTGCACCATCTCCTAATAGATATACTGCAGGATATTTCATGGTTATCTTACTGCCTATGTTTCCATCTATCCATTCTACTGTTGCATTATCATATGCATGTGCACGTTTTGTCACCAAATTGTATACATCACTAGACCAATTCTGTATTGTTGTGTAACGAATTTTTGAACCTTTTTTCGCTATTAATTCAACTACTGCAGAATGTAAAGACTCAGACGAATAAACTGGAGCAGTACATCCCTCAATATAATGCACAGAACTTCCTTCATCAGCTATAATTAACGTTCTTTCAAATTGACCTATATTTTCCGCATTTATTCTAAAGTATGCTTGTAATGGCATATCCACATGTACTCCTTTAGGAATATATACAAAAGAACCTCCACTCCATACTGCACTGTTCAATGCTGCAAACTTATTATCTTCTGGCGGAATAATCTTACCAAAATATTCTTTCACAATGTCTTCATGCTTCTTTAAACCTTCATCCATTCCATAAAATATTACTCCTTGTTCTTCCAAATCTTTTCTTAGGCTGTGATATACTACATCTGATTCATATTGAGCTCCTACTCCTGCTAAGAACTTTCTTTCCGCTTCTGGTATTCCTAACTTATCAAATGTATTCTTAATATCTTCTGGCACGTCATCCCAATTGTTTGCTTGTTTCTCAGTTGGCCTGGCGTAATAGTAAATATTATCGAACATAATCTGCTCTAAGTCTGCTCCCCATTTTGGCATTGGCTTTGAGTTAAATAATTTAAGTGATCTTAACCTAAAGTCTCTCATCCACTCTGGTTCATCTTTTGTCTCCGAAATCATTTTGACTATGTCTTCAGACAAACCTCTTTTGCCTTTATATACATAATTTTTAGTAGAATCTTTAAAATCATACTTATCATAATCAAATGAAACCTGCTCTGTCATATTTTATGGTTAATTTTGGCGTTTATAGATATTACTATTGTTATAAATTTCTACTAAAATCTGAATATAAATATCATTTAAATAAATGATTGTGAAAGAGAACCCAGTAGGGCCATTAGCTCAGCTTGGTTAGAGTATAACACGGCAAAAGCGTTCGACTGATAATATTTCAGACATCGAAAGGTCGAGAGTTCAAATCTCCCATGGCCCACTATATTATAAATCTCGATACAATAGAATTATGTGATGTATGATGGCGGAAAAAGATAATGAAAATAATGAGCTTCTGAATAAGGCCACTGTTATTCTTTTATCTGTATCAGATAATCCAAGTACACCACGAAATATACGTAAATTGATTAAAGATTCAATTGACACACTTAAAGATGATTCACTTAGTGTAGGCGTTCGAGCTGCAAATGCCATTAGTATGCTTGAAGATGTCTCTCAAGACCCAAATATTCCTTCCTTTTCCAGAGTGACTATCTGGAGTGCAGTTAGCAGTTTAGAAAGTATTCGGGACTGATAAACCTCATAATAGTTTATTAGTGTGAACTTTTCAAATATTAGTAATGAGTCAAATAACTACATTAAATCTTGAAGACTATATTCAAGAACAATACAAAAACAATACTGACATGGTAGTTCGTCTTAATGATGGATCTATTATCTTTGTAGATGAAAAAGCCCTTGACAAAAACAAAATGAGTGCCGAGGGAAATCCCGTTAAAAACTTTGGAGTAAGATATCGCGTTATGAGCGACGACATGAAAACCGTTAGTGCTCAATACTTAATTCCTAATGAAGTTCTCAAACTTGCTAAAACAAGAGGAAAAGAATTTGCTGGTATAAAACTTCCGGTTGGTACCCTTTGGAACGATCAAACCCCTAAATTTGGCGTTTGGTTAAAAATTTATCCAAACTTCCAACAAATTGGAACAAACGATCGTGGAGAAATTGTATTACGTGATCGAAAAGATTTTCAACCAATGACTGGTGCAGTAATTAATTCAAATAATACAATCATCATGGGTAGAGCAGAACGTTTAGTTACACGTCTATCTAAAACTGATGCCGATATAGATTGTGCTGAAGCTGATGCTTGGTTAAAGGCATTTGAAATTCTTGACGATACCGCTACCTTAACTCGTGACTATCTATGCGCTGGTATTCAATACCGACATGAAGGAAATGCACCATATCTCAATCTAACTACTGATGTTAACTTCTTTGATCTAGATGACAAAGAAATGCTTGACCTCAGAAAGATTATCCAATCTCGATTTGATAAAATCGGTCGTAGTATCCCTAATGTTAAGATTAGATCAGTAATCAATCTTCCAAAAACTGAAGAAGATTTCAACTCAATCCTTTCTAAATTAAAAGAAAAGGGTACTTCTGCAAAAGAATTAGGATTGCCTGAATCTTATTCTGATTCACGCTTCTATGATCCAAAGAAGAATACAGTTTCATCATCAAACTTTGTACTATTTGTACCATTAGCTGAATTACCTGATGAAATCACTATTACAACAATCAATACTGATTATCATGGTGAAGTAAAGTCTCGTGGTGTATTGTCTCCATTAATGGCAATATTATCTCTTGTCGACGTTATTTCTGCACATGCAGGATCAGGAGTTTTAAGCCAAAATGGAACTGCTACTACATTTACAGGTCCTACAGGTACTGGTAAAACCACTGCAACATCATTCTTTGCTGAAAAGAATGAAAAGTTTAGAAGACAAGAATTACGTCGTAGATACGAAATCATTCTTAAAAAACAACATCCTGACCTCTCAGATAGCGACTTCCAAGCAAAAGTTGACGAAGTAGTTGCTGGTGTTGGTATTATGTGCCAAGAAGACTGGATTGAAATTTCAGAAAACGACAACGGCACATGGTCATTTTGGCCAACTGAAAAGTCACTTTATGCAAGAACTGGCGGTTTCCCTGGATTAGATTTCATTCTAATTGAAAATGAACCTATGTTGGAAAATGCATTAGCAGACTTCGGTGCATCGGGTTGTAAAAAATACCTTGGTAAAGTAACACATGAATTCTTCCCTGAAAGAATTTTCTACGAACCAAAATGGGGTCATTTATTATATGATAGATCTGTAAGACCAATCTCTGCACATGTATTTCTTGAAAGAAATGCTGACTTAGATTTCTTTGCAAAACAAGTTAATGCAAAAGAAGCTGTTGAATATTTGCTAGTCGGAAGAACTCCATCTGGTAAATATGAACCTATGTACAATGCATATCCTGATTTCAGTGGTTTCTTAATGGAACATGGAATCATTGGACCTAAACTTGTTGAGGCATATGCCAAAGCAAAAGCAGGAGATTATTCTGTGATTGGCAATGGCGACGCATCTACTGGTAAAGCAGTATTTGAAAAGCTAGATAAACAATTACAACTTTGGGAAAAGAGCTGTGAAGTCACACCTGCATTCATCGTCAATGGCGCACCTGGACTCTTTATCACACAGGATGTAAATTGGTTACTCTCAGAGATGCCAGACATATTCGACAATTGGAAACACGTTACCTTGGATGACTACAAAACCTTCATGGAAAAGGAATTCGGCGTAACTTATGGTCCAAAAGGCGAATGGACACATATTGAATATTAGGAAAGAACTATTTCTTTCCTAAAGCATTCAATCTCTTCGTGATATTTGGATGCGTACTCAAAAGTTCAAGGAGATGCTCCTTGAACGAAATTTCTTTTTTAGCATATTTCTCTACCAGTTCTCTATCTGATAATTTAATCTTAGATTTTTGAAGAGATACGATATCTTTATGCGAAGAATCTGGATTACTTATCATTAATGTACTAAATCCAGAAATTTTCATATCTTTATGTTTTTTTAACCTTAATTGTTCATGATTTTCAACAATTTTTACTAAACCTTCTTGTAATTTCCTTCCGCCTTCCTTTACATGCTGTCTTGCAAACATATCTGCATACTCTTCTCTTCTACGACCTAAAGACTTGCACACTAAACCTAAAATAAACGATCCAATAATTGCCGCAAATGCTATTGCAAGCGTTCCTCCACTGTTTCTTCTGTTGAACATTGAACTCCAAATTAAGCTATGCCCAAGAGTTGAAAGTATAGATGGTAAAAATGACGCTACCATCATAACTTCAACGTCTTTATGTTTTATATGACCTAATTCATGACCTATTATCGCTTCTATTTCTTCAAGTTCAACGCTTGGATCCACCATGTTTGTTAATCCTTGTGTTATAGCTATTCTTTTTCCATATTTTGGCGAACCATATGCAAATGCATTTGGTACTTTAACATCTGAATACATAATTTTTGGAACTTGCATATTTGCACTCTTGCAAATTCTCTCTACTGTATCGTAAATCCATTGTCCACTAATACTTTTTATTTTAGGATTGGCACAGGGTATATTGTCTGTTTTTTTTAATTCTTTAACTTTATACATCTTTTCTACCATTTTTGGTCCATAGATCCACTGAATAAAATGAAAAATACCCACCAAAACAATTATGAACCATATATTATACGTTCCTCCTAACATCAATAGAATTATTGAAAAAATTAATGTTGATAACCCAATTAATAATCCCATCGTACCTAAAATCGTTAATTGTAATTTCAGCAGTCTCATACTAATTACTCATCTTGTTCTAAATTATATCTATTCCTTGAATCCGTAATACCTTGCTACAAATGAACCTAGTATCATTAATGATATCGAGAATCCTGCAAGTACTTGAAAATCAAAAATTACATTGCTGGTTATCTCTCCAGTAATGAATAAAGTTCTAGTTAGATCTGCTGAATATGTTATAGGGTTTACTCTAGCGATTGTTTGTAGCCAGTCTGGCATAAATGAGATTGGGAACAATGCCCCACTTGCAAATAATAAAGGAAGGTTGACTAGGTTCGCGACTGCAATTAATGTCTCCCATTTTCTCATTCTCAAGGCCATTGCTGTAAATAAGCATGCAAATCCTGTTGCTAACATAAATAACGAAACAAACACAACCACAACAACTGTAATATTGAGTTTAGCAAGTACTAATCCTCCAGGAATTAATGATGCTATGATGAATACAAGCGAACATTGAATTAATGCTTTAATGACTGTTGAAAAAACCTTTGCATAGTATATTGAACTTCTTGGTATCGGTGCAACTAGTAGCTTATCCAGAAAACCAAATCTTCTATCCCATATTACTGAACTTCCACTAAATGCCGAAGAGAATAATATTAATGTCGATAGAACTCCACCTGTTAAAAATGTTAAATAATTAGGCGCACCCTGAAATGTTTGCTCAAGAATCAAATTACTTGAATTGGCAAAAAACTCTTTTATCCCCATGACAACTTCAGGAGGCATATTCTCTGAAAATGTTAGGTTTTCAAATGAAATTATCCTTGTTGGATTAAATGAATTTCCAAACAAAGTTATCCAAACTACTGGTTGAATTAATGCCGAAAAAATCAACGCTGGTACTTTATACCATTTTTCTAATTCACGTTTTATTAATACCCATGTTTCAATAATCATTTATCTCGCTTTCCATAGTCTCTGCATTGCAGCTTTATCACTATAACCTGCCCCTGTATCTCGTAATGATTTTCCTGTATATTCTAGAAATACTTCATCTAACGATGGCTTAGAGAGTGCCACAGTCTTCACATTAATTTTATTTGCTTTGCAAATTTCTAGTATTAACGGCAATACTTCATCCCCTTTCTTCGTCTTAATTCGAAGTTTCTGTCCAACCGTGTCAATCTTTTCTACAGAACTAAATTCAGATATTAATTCCTTCGCTTTCACATTATCGTCTACTGATATTTCTATCGTATCTCCACCTAATTTTTGTTTCAGATTTGATGGTGTGTCTTCTATTAAGACCTTACCCTGGTCAATAATTGCTATTCTATCACACAGCAAATCTGCTTCTTCCAAATAATGTGTTGTAATAAAAATTGTCAAACCATTTTCCTTATTCAATTTCTTAAGATAGTCCCAAATTACTGAACGTGTTTGAATATCTAAACCTAAAGTTGGTTCATCTAGAAATAATACTTTTGGATTATGTATTAATCCGATAATTAATTCCAATCTCTTTCTCATTCCGCCTGAGTAAGTTGATACGTCTCGTTCCGCAGCATCTTTCAGACCTACCAGTTTTAATAACTCATCTGCTCGTTCTTTTGCAATTTTATCAGGAACATGATATAATTTTGCAGATAATAGTAAATTTGTCATTCCTTTTAGATCATCGTCTAATGTCAATGCTTGCGGTACAATTCCTATTGAACTTCTTACAGAATCTGGTTTTTTTCTAACATCAAATGTAGCTATGTTTACTTGACCATTAGTAGGCTGCAATAAAGTTGTCAAAACTTTAATTGTTGTGGTCTTTCCTGCACCATTTGGCCCTAAAAAACCAAAAATCTCACCTTCCTTTACATGAAATGATATGTTATCTACTGCAACTATCTCTTTATCAAAAACTTTACTCAAATTCTCTACTTGTACTATATCCATTGTCATACCTTTGATGTTAGATTAATAAATAATCTTTCTGTCGGATAATATACTAATGCATAGCGAATTTATAATTCTTGGCGCAGGAATCTCAGGTATAAGTACTTCATACTTTCTTGAAAAGTCAGGTTTTAGTTCTATTATCTTTGATATCAGTAATCCATTATCTGGCTCTGGCTCAACAATGAAATCAGCAGGTATTATATCTCATTTCTTCCCATTCAAAGAAGAAATTAAAGCAGTTTCTAGTAGTCTAAAATTTTATGACGAAATAATTAATGACTCGTCAGAAAATATCTCTTATAACAACTCTGGCCTACTTGCTTTCTGTAACAATTCTGATAAAGAAACTCTATCTCGATTCTTAGATGCTATGAAATCTTCAAATGCGGATTACTCATTATTTGACTCAAAGGAACTTAGTGATATCTATCCAATGCTTTCTATGCCTTCTGATGAAATTGCTGTTGTCTCAAAGAACAGTGGCTATTATGACATTAATCACTTATTTCCTATTATTATCGAACAGTTAAAATCCAAAAATATTAATTTCTTTAATAATATTGAAATTAAAACTATTGAACGCCAGAACTATTTCACATTTCATACCAATCATGGTATATTCACATCTGATAAAGTAATAATTACTGGTGGAGCCTGGTCTAATAAAATTGCAAATATGTTTAATTGTACTATTAACTTTGATACATATTCTACTCAGGCAGCTATTCTCTCAATTCCTCAAGCATCTGATAACAATCTCTCATCATTACCAATTCTATATAAAATGAGTAATGGTGTTTATGGTAGACCTGTTTCTTCTTCGTCATTCTTATTTGGCGATGGTTCTAAAAAATATTTTGGCGATCCTGATAACTTTAAATTTGAAAACGATAAAAATTTTCTTGAATATATACTCCAACAAGCAAATACATTTTTCCCCCATCAAAAAATAGTCTCTGTTCAAAAAAACTGGTCTGGATTATATACCTCTAGTAAAGATTCAAGACCATTAATTGGTAAATTGGACGACGATATATTCTTTCTAGGATGTTTTAACGGACTTGGAATAATGCTTGCTCCAGGTTGCTCCAAATTATTAGTAGATTCTATTACCAAAAACATAATCAATGATGATTTTTCTTCTTTCAATATTCAACGTTTTAACAATAATAATATATGAGCAATTGTATACAATATTATTATGACAAAAATTGTTCAAGATCTTTATGTTACTGAATTAACAATCTCAAATATTTCCAATGCTCCATTCATCATAGATGCAGTGGGTAGTTATCCGAATAAATTAATTGTAAATGACGAAATTCTCCAATCCTGGGGTATTGAACCTGACCGTACGCTTATAGGAAAAAACCTAATTATCACTCTTGAGCCATTAGAAAAGTCGGACGACAATATCAATTCTCTACAAATCAATCATCTTGAAAAAGTAACTAGAAGACGTTATAGATATCTATCTGAACCATCATTTCTTGAAGAACTCGAATTCATTCTATCTTGTAATTCACCTAGGAAGAAATCTGAGCCCAATCCGTGCCCAAACTATCAAATTAAATTATCAATCAAAGAATCTGACTATCTCGAATTATATGAATTGTCTGCAGCTACTTTACTAAAAATCAGTTGCCAAATTAAGTAATATATCTACTTACTTTCTTTTCAGAATCTTCAATAATCTTAGATTCCAAGCTCGTTTGTAGTTTTTTCAATCGTTTCTCTTCACTTGACAAAGCACGTAAATTAGGTTTAATTCCTGTTATTACTGTCAAAACTTTAATCAATTCTTTTGCAGCACTAATATCTGGAAACTCTCCTTTTGTTTCACCATATATTCCAAAACCCTTCATCTTACTATCTTTCGCCAAAGATACTAAAATTCCATTCATACCTATTATATTACTTTCTTTCATATTTTCTATTCCCAACTCTTCCAAATCCTTCAATAATGATTCCGAAATAGATGCACCATAAATTTTCGGAGGTATAGATAAATCGTTTGTAATTAAACCACCTACAGCATATACTGTTTTACAACCTAAGCCTTTTACGAACTTTAATACATCTCTTGAAACATTATATTGACCTTCCGGTGTTTCAGATTGAGCATCTCCCGTAAAAATTAACAAATCATTTTTACCTTTCTTATAATAGAATTCAAATTTCAATGGCTCAATAGTTCCATCTTCATTTACAATTGTTTGTGCAGGTAAATGAGAAGAATACATGTCTGCAAATTTTTCTGCTTTTATTCCTTTTGCAAAATGGTAACTCGCAATTTTACCCACAAATCCCGAATCAGGTAATCCACAAATCAATATTGGATTCTTTAGTTTTACCTTCGTTTTTTTTACTATCTCGACATCTTTCATATCATAGTCTATCATAAAGAAACAAAAAAACTTGTCTCATCTCATCCTAAAATTACCCATATTTACTTATCTATAACTATATTCAAATAGAAGTAATGGTAGATTCTACTATTGATTTATCAATAAAAGACGTAAAAAAAGCACAGGCCGCGCTCTCTACTGTTATTAAGGAAACTCCATTGGATTATTCTAACACGCTATCACAACTCACTGATTCTCAAGTATATCTTAAACTCGAAAACCTTCAAAAGACCGGTTCCTTCAAAGTTCGAGGAGCATATTGGAAAATGCTTAATGTTGATAGATCTGTTGCCAAAAGTGTTGTAGCTGCTTCTGCAGGTAACCACGCACAAGGAACTGCATATGCTGCGTCTCATCTTAATATTCCTTGTACTATTGTTATGCCTGAGAATGCATCTACTACTAAAGTTGCAGCTACATCTGGTTATGGCGCTTCAATTCTTTTATCAGGTTCCAATTATGACGAATCTTATTCTGCAGCGGAAGACTTTGCAAAGAAACATTCTGCTACTATGATTCATCCTTTTGACGATCCTTTTGTCATCGCTGGTCAAGGAACAGTTGGCTTAGAAATTGTCGAGTCTTTCAAAGACGTTGACATAATAATTGCTGCCGTAGGAGGTGGAGGTTTAATTAGCGGTTTATGTATTGCATTAAAAGAGAAATACCCTCAAATAAAAATTATTGGTGTTCAAGCTTCCAATTCAGCTTCTATGGTAGAATCAAAGAAAAATCGTAAACTTACTACTATTCAATCTCGTTTTACTATTGCTGATGGAATTGATGTAAAAACTCCAGGTAAACTCACTTTTGATATTGTCAAAAAGCATGTTGATAAATTGATTACTGTAAGTGATGTTGAAATTGCTGAAGCTATGTTTCTCTTACTGGAACGTGGTCGAATAGTCTCTGAGCCAGCTGGAGCTGCGCCTGTAGCAGGTTTATTATCAGGTCAATTATCTGTAAAAGGAAAAAACGTTGTTCCTATTATCTGTGGAGGTAATGTGGATATGCCTCTAATGAATAAGCTTGTTACCCGTGGTTTAATCAGCGCTGGTAGAATCGTTCGTATGGTAATAGGTTTGACTGATAAGCCTGGAGCACTTAAAGATGTCCTTGATGTTATTGGATCCAGAAATGCAAATATTCTAGACGTTCAAGTAGATAGATTTTATAAAAAAATTGGTTTAGGCCCTGTTGAAGTTCTCATTAGCATGGAAACAAAAAGTAAAGAACATACAAAAGAAATGCTCAAGACTCTTAAACAACAAGGATTTACATACAGATTAATAGAATAGTCTATACTTCAATTAATTCTCGTGAAACTTTTGTTAATATTTCAGGTCCATTCTTTCTTACAATAACATCATCTTCTATTCTTACACCACCAATTTTCGGTAAATATATTCCAGGTTCTATTGTAAATGCCATTCCTTCTTCTAGAATCACTGGTGATTTTCTACTTATCGATGCACCATCATGAACATTCAGTCCAATACTGTGACCTGTTGAATGAATAAATCTTCCATTATATTTTGTAGAGTTGATGTAATCTTCTACTGCATTATGAACATCACTTGCCTTAACGCCCGATTTAACTTTCTTTAATCCTATTTCACTTGCTTTCAGTACTGTTTCATACATGTCTTTAATTCTATTATCTATCCTACCAAAAAACACAGTTCTTGTTATATCAGAACAGTACCTGTTATAACGTGCACCATAATCACAAAGCACTAGTTTATTCTTCTTTAATTTAAAATTACGTGGCGCATAATGCGGTTCTGCTGTATGTTTGCCAAATGCTACAATGGTCTGAAATGACGGACCCGTTGCACCTTGTTTCTCCAAATCATGATTTATTATTGAAGACAACTGATTTTCAGTTATATTCTCTTTCAACGAACCCACAATTGTTTGAAATGTATTACTCGCAATTTTTGCACTTTTTCTTAATTCTCTTATTTCTATCTCATCTTTTATACATCGAGCCTCTACGATTGGTTTACTCACATTCACTACTTGCTTTATATTTTTCAAAAGCATTCGTATCCAAAGATAATTTGCATAAGAAAGCTCATTATAATTCATTCCTAAAGATTTTACTTTTGATAATTTCTTCTTTAAAAGTTCCTTATATTCAAGTTCAGTTTCAAACGTATTAATTTCAATATGTGGTGTATTTAATGCACTTTGTTCCTCTAATTTAGAAGTTAATAGACATATTTTTCCTGTTGGATATGCAATTATTGAACATCCTTCAAATAATCCTGATCTAACTCCTGTTAAATAAAAAAATGTTGAATCGAGTTGACCTTCTATACCATTTTTAATTAATATTGCGTCAGGTTCTACTTTCATTGATTTTGTAAATGAAAAAATCTTTTTCACTCGTGCTTTAATAATATTATTCATATTGATCGACTAAGCTCTAAATAACAAGCTTTCCTTATGGAAAATCCAGCTTGCTATGGATATTAATATTATAGAAATAACTAAAGTGGAAGTCACAGTTAATACTAGATGCAGTATGTTTAAATTATTTACCAGTACTTCTTGAATAACTAAAGTTACATTTAGTATTGGAACCAAAAATGGAATTAATCCTACGTCTTCTATCGATAATCCGTAAGAACCAAAGGAGAGAATTACAATAAGGAAAAGCATTGGCGTTAAGTAATTATTCGCTTCTTTGAAACTCTTTGCAAAACTTGCTAAAGCCATCCCTAATGAAGCGATCATAATTGCCATCAGTGATAGAATCACAAAGACAATGATTGAAGTCTGTAATGTCAGAAATATCGGCATCTGCTGGACTGCTAATGTTGATAAATAGCCTACCGAACCTGATAGACTTAACATAATGAATCCTATTGAAACCAAAGTAGTAGAAAATACCGCCAAAAACTTCCCTGTAATTAAATCACGTCTATTGGTAGATGTCACTAGAAGAGCTTCTAATGTATGCCTCTCTTTTTCACCTACTGTTAGATCTATTGATGCATTCATTCCGCCTGTAGCCACAATTATTGCTAATAACGGAGGTAAAATTAACGAAAGTAAATATCCTGATACCTCGTCTTCTGTAGCTACGTCCGAAGCATAAACTTGTATTGGACTTAATATTTGTGGATCAATTTCTCTATTAGCTAGCCTTTCATCTACTGTATTTTTGCTATACATACTGAGGAATTGCATAATCTTTGAATATGCTACGTTGGACGTTCTACTCGATGCATCATAATATATTGTTATATTTACATTTTGTTCATTTAATATCCTATTATCAAAATCTTTGGGTATTTCTATTCCAGCTGCAATTGTTCCATTTCTAATTGCTTCATCAATTGGTTTATCTATGGCAACTACTCTCAACGATCTACTTCCATCAATTAACTTGGTAAATTCTTCCGACGATTCATAATTAATTATTGCAATATACTGTGTCTGTTCTACTATTTGTTGTTCTGTACTAGAAAATAATAATGGTATCCCAAAAGTCATTAATGGAATCAGTAAGATAGGAATAATAACTGTTGCAAATAATGTTCGTCTATCTCTCAGTATATCCTGCATTTCTTTTTTATATACTGCTCTAATATGTTTTATAGCTAAGATCTCTCACCTTTTACTGCTGCAATGAATGCTTTTTCAAGTGAACCATGTTCTTTTTGAATATGTTCTATTGAATCAGTCATCAATATCTTTCCATCGTGTATGACTGCTATCTTATCGCAAATTTCCTCAGTCTCATACATTGAATGCGATGAGTATAATATGGTTCTTCCATCATCTTTACATTGTTTAACAAAATCAAGTACTGCACGTGATGATATTACATCTAAACCAGATGTTGGCTCATCAAAAATAAAAACTGGCGGTTCATGAATTATTGCTCTTGCAATTGCAACTTTCTGCTTGTTGCCTCTAGATAATTTTCCACATCGTTTATTTGCATATTCTACAAGCGATAACTTCTCCAGCACTTCATCAATCTTATCATTAATTCTATTCTCGTCTATATCATTTAATATTCCAAAATATTTTATTACTTCTCTGGCAGTTAATCTGTCATACAGTCCTACTTCCGTGGGCAAGAATCCAATATTTCTACGAACTTCTGACGAATCACTTTTTGAATTAAAGCCATTAACAGTTATGTTGCCTTCCGATGGTTGAAATACTGTAGAAACCATTCTCTGTGTGGTAGTCTTTCCGGCTCCATTGAGTCCTAATAGCCCAAAAATCTCGCCTTTTTCTACCTCAATATTAATATTATCTACTGCCTTGAATTTTCCAAACCGTTTGGAAACATTTTGTATCGATATCAATTATCATTAAATAAGTATAGTTCTATAAAATAATTGGCAATGATTGACAGAAGTATTCTTCAAAACACTGTAAAAAGCTACGACCTAGATAATATATCGATTACTGCACTTGGCAGTCATTCTGCTCTTGATATTATGGACGGAGCTACTTCTGAAAACCTGAATTCTATTGTAATCTGTCAAAAAGGCCGCGAAATGACATACAAACATTTTAAAAGAATTATTAAAGATGTTGTAACTCTACCTAAATTCTCTGATTTACTAAACGACGACATTCAAAAATCACTTATTTCTAAGAACTCAATTTTAATTCCTCACCGTTCTTTTACTGCATATATTGACTATGATTCTATTGAAAACGACTTGAAAATCCCTATATTTGGTAATAGAGAAATGCTACGCACTGAAGAAAGAAACGTTGAAAAAAATCAATACTACCTTCTTGAAAAAGCTAATGTAAGATATCCTAAATTATTCAAAAAACCTGAAGATATTGATCGTCTAGTAATTGTGAAAGTCATGGAATCTACTCGAAAAATTGAACGTGCATTTTTCACTGCGTCAAGTTATCAAGAATTTACAGAAAAAGCAGAAAAACGTATAAAACAAGGTATTATAAATGCAGAAGATCTTGCTGATGCACGTATTGAAGAATTTGTATTAGGTACGTATTTTAATTTTAATTTCTTTTACTCGATACTTCACGATCGAGTAGAATTTCTTGGTATTGATCGACGTTTACAAACTAACCTTAATGACTTCACTTCATTACCTGCTAAACAACAACTTGAAATCGATGTTGAATTACAGAATATTGAAGTTGGACATATGCCTGCTACAATTCGTGAATCATTTCTTGAAAAAGTTTTTGAAATGGGAAATAAGTTTGTTAACTCCACTAAAAAAGAATTCCATCCCGGTTTGATTGGCCCATTTGCATTACAAACTGCTATTACAAAAGATTTCGAGCTAGTTGTATTCGATGTTTCTCCACGCGTTCCAGGAAGTCCGGTTTTAATGATGAGTCCTTATACACATTATTATCATGGTGAATCCTTTGGTGCTGGTAAAAGAATTGCTATGGAAATATCTGAAGCTATAAAAGAAGAGAGATTGGATGAGGTAGTGACTTGACAAGTATTGCTACTTTGGGCTCTCATTGTTCCTTGCAAGTTCTAAAAGGAGCTAAGGAAGAGGGATTTCATACTGTTTTAGTTACGAAATCTACTCGTGAAAAATTCTATAAACGCTATAATAATTTTATTGATGAATATATTGTTGTTGATGATTTTACCGAAATCATGAACGACGACATTAGGGATAAACTAAATGCATCTGATTCAGTATTAATTCCTCATGGTACTTTGATCTCTGAGGTGGGGATTGAAAAAATTGAAAAACTTGAAATTCCGATTTTTGGTAACCGACATATCTTACGTTGGGAAGCAGATCGCGATCTTAAAACTCAATTAATGGAAAAATCAGGTGTTTCTATTCCAAAAACCTTCAATTCACCTGAAGAAATTGACTGTCTTACAATTTCTAAATTATCCGGAGCTCGTGGAGGTTCTGGTTATTTTCTTGCTAAAAATTCAAAAGATTACTATTCCCACGTAGAAAAATTCAAAAAACAAGGTTTAATGACAGACGATGACGAACTTCAAATCCAAGAATATATTGTCGGTGTTCCAGTCTATCTTCAATATTTTCAGTCTACAATGAAAGACGAGTTAGAACTATTTGGAATTGACAAACGTTATGAAACAAATGTTGATAGTTTAGGACGAATTCCTAGCATTGATCAAACTGAACTCAAATTATCGCCTACATACATTGTAGTAGGTAATATTCCTCTGGTACTTAGAGAATCTCTACTTGTTGAAGTTTATGATATAGGTGATAACTTTGTAACTGCAAGCAAAGAACTAGTGCCTCCTGGAATGCCTGGTCCATTTTGTATGGAAGGTGTATATGATTCCAACGGCAAATTTGTTGCCTTTGAGTTTTCTGCTCGTATTGTAGCTGGAACAAATATCTTTACAACCGGTTCTCCTTATTCCTACCTTAACTATGGTCCAAATATGAATATGGGAAGAAGAATAGCTTTGGAAATAAAAGACGCTATCAAAGCAAACAGATTAGATGACCTAATTACCTGATTATCTTAATGTTTCTAATGATTTACTATCTGGCCGCAATAAATTCATTAAAAGTTCAAAATATTCAATTAATACCGATGCAAAGTCGCCATCATCATTCAACTCGAACTTTGTTAGAAACTCCTCGTACGTCTCATATTTCTGTTTATTTGCATATTTATAAAATGAAAGAAATTGTCTATTTTTACTAATCATTAACTTAGATAATTCTGATGATTCATTCAAAAGATTACGTCTCTTTAATGAAGCCAATGCAAACGCATTTCTTGCCAATAAAGAAGCATCTATTAGATTATTTCCTGTAGGCTCATCCGACATCCATGTCACAAAAAAATTCTGAATCAGCTTTCTCTCTCTTTCATTGTCCATTAACTGAAAAACAATATCATCTACAATCATGTTTTGAAGATGATTAAAACCTTCATTCAATGAACGCGCTTCTAAGTTGTTTAATCCTTCTTGCTCAACTACATGTGACATCACTTCATTAATAATTTCTGATTGATGCGATGGCGAATTTATTTCTGTAAAATATATATGCGCTAATTCATGAAGAATTAATCCATTTAACATATCCGAGTCTAATGCCCAATCTGCAATTACAATTGAACTATTATTGGAATCAATTTTTGCATAACCCATAAATTGTAATTCGGGATCAATTTCAACAGATATCTTATTGTGAAGTTCATAACCTGCATTCTTCATATTTTTAACTGCCAAATCAAGTGATTCTTCTAAAAACTCATCCTGACTTGTCGATTTCATTTTAATCAATAAATGGTTGCTTTCTAATGGTTATAAATTTAAAGAAAATGGACCGGAAGGGAATTGAACCCTCGACCTTATGGGATAGTGTAATCTTTCCGCATGCGAAGCGGATAGTATATCTTTCGATTCTACCGCTGAACTACCGGCCCTGAATTCTATATAAAATATTCACATAATTGTTTATCCAATAACTCAAAACTTAAAGAAGGCTAATATTAAGTTAATTAGAGCGGTCATCGTATAGTCTGGTCTAATACGTTAGCTTGCCAAGTTGATAACTCGGGTTCAAATCCCGGTGACCGCATATGAAAAAATTATTTATCTAATTCCTTGATCAGTTCTTTCGCACGTAGAAACTTTACATCTTTTTCTTGAATCATTATTTCTGTAACTTTTTCTATTAATTTACCTTTTGCACCTGCTGATATTGCTATATTCCTTGCATGAAGTTTCATATGACCTTCTTGAATTCCTTCTGACACTAATGCACGAAGTGCAGCAAGATTCTGTGCAAGACCTATTGAAGCCATGATCTCGCTTAATTGAGCCGCAGTCTTCACTCTAAGAATTTTTAAACAAATCTTTGAACTTGGATGTACTGACGCCGTACCGCCTACTATTCCTACAGGAATTGGTATTTTTATAGTTCCAAATAAATTTCCCGACAAATCTTTTTCCCATGTTGTTACTGGAATATATCTTCCTGATATCGAAGCGTATGCATGAACTGATGATTCTATTGCTCTTGTATCTTGTCCAGTTGCAATTGCAATAGCAGTTATTCCATTCATTATTCCTTTATTGCTTGTTACAGCTCTGTATGCATCATTATGTGCAAATTCTGACGCATCTAATATTGATTCAACAACTTGTTCACCGCCTAGCAATTCTTTATCAAATGTTGCAGAGGCTTCAACAATCCTTCCAATAGCAAGATTTGAAACAATTTTTAATAATGATTTTCCTCCCGATATTTCTTCCATTCTTGAAGATAATGATTCTGCTACTGTATTACAGGCATTAGCTCCCATTGCATCTTTACAATCAATTAATATTTCCACAATTAACATCTTGCCTCGTTTCGTATCTAGTTCTTTCAATTGTATGTCTTTTGCACCTCCTCCTAACGATGATAATGTAGGAGTCACTTCACAAGCTAGTTCTAGTAATTTTGATTTATTATCTAAAATATTCTTTTTTGCTAATGAAATATCGTCTATATTGATGAGTTGTATTTGTGCACGCATAATATTTCCCATACTCTTTGCCGAAAATCCACCTCTTTCCCGTCCAAGACCTGCAGCATTACTACATGCAGCTATTACTGATGGTTCTTCTGTTGCTAAAGGAACTAAATATTCATTCTCATTAATGATAAAATTCGTGGCTATTCCTACAGGTATGGAAATTCCTCCTATTGCATTTTCGATCATATTTGATGCATCATCGATATCAATTCCAGACATTGACTCCATAATTTTCACCTCTTCATCTGTTAAATCGGCAAATTCCTTCAATTTACTTAATCTTTCATAAGCATTTAATTTGTAAAAACCAGGAATTCTTGAGTTTTTTTCTGACATGTATAGTAAATATAAACAATAGTCAGTAAAATGATTATCTATGAATTACTTGACTGAATCGAAAGATTCTAACTCAAATTCGTATAAATCGTCTGGCGCTACTGAATAATTCTCAGTTAGGTATTCTTTAGCTTTATCACTTAATGACGCTTTATTGACAATAACTTTAAAATTAAATTCTGGAGCGTCTCCCGATTCATTATGTTGCCCTTCTAAATTTTTTAACATTTTCTTCTCTCCAATCACTAGTGTTGCAATCCGTCTTCCATCAGGCAATTGTTCATAAAACTGTACATCTATTTTATTCTCTTTTTTATTAATGTCTAGTAAATACCCGGCAAGTTCTAGTGTATTGGATTTTTTCATTTTTACTGAAGAAATTTCTTCTGCTAACCATGTAGGAAATGACTGTTTACCCACTTATCATCATCACTTTGTATGTTTATCTGCAGAATTATTTAAAGCATTTAACAATGGTAATTCTTCACCAGTGAGATACCTAATTAATGCACCTCCTGCTGTACTGACATGATAAATTTTGTCCTTCAAATCTAACTGTGAAAGTACTGCACTTAGATGACCTCCACTGGTTATAGTTCTCGCATTTGTATTTGATAATTTAGTAAGAATTTCCGTAGTTCCCAGCCTAAATTCAGAATTCTCAAACATCCCTAATGGCCCTGTTATGAATATATTCTCCGCATTATCAATTTGTTGAGAATATTTATTGATAGTTTTTTGACCAATATCAAAAATCCGATCTGATGAGTTTAATTCTGATAAAGATTTTTCTGTTCTCTTTCCATCAACTTCTACTGCAACGTCATCTGCTAACATAAACTTTTCTGGATATTTCTCTAATAATGATTTTGCAGTATTAATTGATTTTTCATCATCTATTGATGTCGCTTCCAGAGGAACTTTTTCAGTTGCTGCCAAAAAAACATTTCCAATCAAACCACCTAATAGTGCTTTTTCTATTCTACCTGCTTCAATTAATTTTTGAATTGATTTTAATCTATCAGGAATTTTTGCACCACCTAAGATTGCAGTAAATTTTGTATTAGAATCTTCAACTATTCCTTTTAATGCCTTAACTTCTCGTTCAACAATTTTACCTGCACACGCCGGTCTTAGTTCTGCAAATCCTACTATTGATGGATGTGATCTATGTGACGTTGAAAATGCATCTAATACACAATAATCTATGTGTTCTGCTAATTTACTAACAAGATGTGATTTAATAGCATCTTTAGGTAACATTTCTGCATTTTCTTCTGCTGTAAATCTTAGATTATCTAGTAATAATATGTCTCCTGTCTCGAGATTCTTTATTGTATCTATTGCAGTAGGCCCAAAAACATCTGGAACAAAATCTATTTTTCTATTTAGTAACTTTGAAAGTGCAGGAGCATGTTGTTCCATTGAAACATAGTCTGATTTTCCTAATCGACCTTGATGAGATGCAACAATTAATTTCGAATCTTTTAGTGCATCAATAGTTTCTGCAACTTCTAATAATCGTGAATCATCTAGTATCTTCAACGAGTCTGGATCAATTGGACTATTTATATCACATCGTAAGAAAACTGTTTTTCCCTTGATGTCTAAGTCTTGTATTGATAGCATGTTTAATCATACTCTCCGATTATAATTCTTATTTGAGTGTATCTTTTATTGTTCTAGCAATTACGTCAGCTACACTAACATAACTAACTTGGCTTGGAACTGTATCTGTTCCCACCACTATTGAAACACCAGAATTGTATATGTTTGCTAGGGCGGAGTCAAATGGCGTTTTTCCACGAAGTACAGGATGTGTACATCCAACGACAATTTTACCTGCGCCTGCTTCTTGAATTAATTTTACTGCTTCAATAATCGTACCACCAGAGCTAATGATGTCGTCAATGATAACGACGTCTTTTCCCTTTACAGGAAGAGGTTTACCCTCCCTTGTAGTAATACTGACCTCTGTAGCACTGTATCTGGTCTTAAACATAATTTCGTAATCAACACCCATAGTTTCTGCAGCAACCTTGGCCCATTGTTCAGACTCTTCATCAGGTCCTATAACCAATGGATTTTTTAATCCTGCGCTATCTTTGATCCATTTTGCAATATCTGGAACTGCACTAAGGTTCTTTGTAGGGGTTTTCTTGATTAGCTCACTCAAATCATTAACTCTTTGAAGATGCAAGTCGATTGTATAGATCATATCTATTCCTAAATCATCTATTATCTTAGAAACTAGATGGAAACTTCCAGGCTCACCTGGATTGAACCTATTGTCTTGTCGAGCATATGCAAAGTATGGCACAAATGTAGTAATTGACTTTGCCTTACCATCTTTTAATGCTGAACAAATTAATAGATATTCAATAAATAATTCATCAGGTTTCAAACCCATTGGATGAATTAATACAACATCTTCATTCTCAACTTCGTCATGATAACGAATATATTTCTCGCCATCTGGGAACTTCGTAATTTCAATTTTACCTAATTTAGCATCCAGTAATTTAGCTACTTTTGTTGCCAAAACTGTGCCTTCTGATCCACCGTATATTATCATTTCATATTACCTTTTACATTAGTTCTATTAAATCTTTTATTACTAAAGATGCTGCTGAAGGTGGTATTATACCTTTTTCTGTAACAATAACGTCAATATTTTCTGGCGGTGTTACATCAAATACAGGGTTTCTAATTTTTATATTAGGATATGCTTTTAGATACTCTTCCGAACAAACTTCAGTTGCATCTCTTTCTTCAATCTCTGTAAGCTCTCCGTACATTGTATCTGCATAAAATTTGTATGTTTCCGCTGCAGCCATTAGTTTAACACGAGCTTCATGTGCCACAGCTGCTAATTGTGAAGTACCAATCTTGTTAACTACTGCTCCGTTTACTGCTACTGCATCAGCTCCACATACTGCTCGATCAGCCTTCTCAACAAATCGTCTTGCCGCTGAATCTATTATTATTGTAACATCACAACCATGTTTCGACAATGTAGCTGCTGTTTTATGTCCCTGGAATAAAGGTCGTGTCTCACAACAAATTATTTTAATTCCTTTGCCCATATCATGTGCTGCCTTCAATACACTTATTGCCGCTTCACTATTACAAATCGTAATAACTGTATCACCATTTCTAATTCGTTTTCCACCATATTCGCCAATTTTATTATAGGCGTCTAAACTGTTATGCACGAATTGTTCTGCCGCTTTAATAGTAGCTTCTTTTATGTTATCTGAAGATTCCCCTGCATTGTAAGATTTTCTAGTCGATGCTAGAACAATATTTACTCCATTCGGAAGTGAAACTGCAGTTGGTCTAGCAGATCGTAATTTTTTGCCTTCTTTCATTATATTGTTATAGAATTGTTCACGATCTGAACTGTTTGTATTCTCTACATAATTCTTTAAAGCACTTGCTGCCAATCTTGCAATTCGTCCTGCCCCGTGAATACGCATATCTTTAATTTGACTGTATGCTGTATCTACATCAATATCTACAACCCCCGAAACTGTGGGAATGTTTATTGGATCATCTGTCATATCAATAAAAAATATTACTAATACCTTACTTAAGTGTTGAGAAATATTTTTTAATCACGAAATTGGGAATTTAAAATTTTTTATAGTTGAATAAACGAATTAACATAACAATCATGAAAATTGCACCATCGATGTTAGCATCAAAACCTGAAAATTATGTCCATGATGTACAAGTTCTAGAAAAAGCCAATGTTGAGTGGTTTCATATAGATGTGTTAGACGGAACTTTTACTGATACATTTGCCTTTCCAGTAGAACATCTTGAAATTATTAATAATGCAACAGATTTTCCCATGGATATTCATTTAATGACTAATCATGCAATTGAATCTCTTCCTAAATATATTGAAGCCGGTGGTGATATGCTTACGGCCCATGTAGAAGCAGTAAACCCAAGAAAGTATATTGACGCTGTTAAAAAACACGATAAAATGGTCGGCCTTGCAATTAATCCTGATACTCCTCTTTCTTCTATCATAGACTACATCGATGAATTAGATAGAATATTGGTTATGACTGTAGTTCCTGGTAAAACAGGTCAATCATTTATAGAATATCCCTTATCAAAGGTCAGAGAAGCTCGCGCACTTATTGACAAACATCAATATAATGTAGAATTATGTGTAGATGGAGGAATCAATGAAAAAACAGCACCACTTGCTTTTGAAGCAGGTGTTGACGTAGTTGTTTGTGGAGCTGGAATTCTCTATAAAGATGATATGATTCAAGCAGTTGAAGATTTACGTGCACTTGCATCTAAATAAAAAATATATTTTATTTCTTCAATAATTCAAGACTTTTATTTACAACATTGTCTACAGTAAAACCAAATTTCTTCATAACTTCATTTCCAGGAGCTGACGTACCAAAAGTTGTCATTCCAATTGCTTTGCCCTCTAAACCAATATATCTTTCCCAACCAAATGTACTTGCCGCTTCAACTGAAACTCGTTTTTTGACTGCAATTGGCAATACTTGTTCTTTATAATCGTCTGATTGTTTTTCAAATAATTCCCAACTTGGCATACTTACTACCCTAACATTTACTCCCTTGTTTTTCAATTCTTTTTGAGCTTCAACAGCCAAGTGTAATTCAGAACCTGTTGCAATTATAATTAATTCCGGTAATCCATTTGAATCAACAAGTGTATATCCACCTTTTTGTAAATTTTCAGGTGAGGAAATCTCATTTTTATTTGACTCTCCATGTAAAACAGGTAATGCTTGTCTTGTAAGGATTAAAGCAGTAGGACCACTTGTTATTTGCAATGCAGTTTTCCACGCTATCACTGTTTCATTTGCATCTCCTGGTCTTATCACGGTAAGATTGGGTACTG
>JACAFS010000090.1 GCA_013378385.1 Nitrososphaerota archaeon
TTAAATAAAGACATAGTAATACATCTGCCAATAGAATTTGAGAACAAGATACATGGTCATAGAATTAATTCGTCAGATACCAATGCAGAATAAACAAAATCAAGTAACTGTAAGAAAACATTGTTAACAGTAAAAACAAATAGTGAATTTAAAATTTCGCCTAACAAAGATTCTTATGTTAATATTGAATTAATATTAACAGACATATTAAAGAGTACAGAAAGACCTGGTCTTTACTTTGCAGAGGTTCCATTTGTTACAACATCAAACATTCATATAGATAGAGCGGTTGTGGAAATACGAGTTCCAAATTCAGCGCCTTTTTACAACATATCAGATTATATGATAAAGGATACGACCTTTAGTAGAAGTCAACAAGTTTATTGGGAATTAGCGAGAGCAGAATTTCGAAATGTAACAAGTAATGATTACAGAAATGAAAAGGTAATGATATTAACAAATCCAGGAATACAAGCATTCAGCATAATAAAGGTGGACAGTTTCCTTAGAGAAATTTATATTTCTAAACAAGGAGATGTCATGATTAGGGAAAGAATAGAAATTAGAAATGCAGGAAATGGAATGGAGATGCATAAGATTGGATTAGATTTGCTAGGAGATGAAAGAGATGATCTCAACGTGCCGAAAATAAGAAACGTGACATCAGTATCTGACAGAGAGCCCGTATTAATAGATACAAAGGACATAATATTGGAAAACTCTCCAGCAAATAGATTAGATTTAAAAAAATTAACAAGGCATGTGTTAGCAACGAATGGATCGTTGGTTTTGAATTACGAATATAAATTAGATGGATCATTTATTAATGTAAATGCAAATGCAATTTCAGTAGACATTCCAACAGAACGTACCCTGAACACCATAGCAAGAGAATATAGAATAGTAATTATCGAGTCTAATTCATTTCGGATATCAACTGAATCTCCAATGGAACTGAACTTGGGTCCTAATGAACAGTTAGAAAATAGGAATATCACATTAAGTTATACGCCAGGATTAGCATGGGCAAGTAATCAGTCATTTCCTGTAGGTTCAATAGTATTCATCTTAGCACTGCTTGGAATGATGACGCAGGTAGAGAAGAAAAAAGAAGAAGGGGTTGAAGTAGAGGATGAGAGTGAGGTAAAGATTCGAGAATTGGCAGCATTCTATGGAGAAAAAATGTCATTATTGAGAAACATACTAGAAAGAATAGGAAAAATAGACAAAGAGAATATTAAGAAGAATCAAATCGAGAACGTTAAAAACGAAGTCAATACAATAAGAGCAAGAAATTCAGCAGAACTTGTGATATTACGTAAAGATATAATCAGTTTAAGGTCATCTCAAAGAGAATTATTCAGCAATTTAAACAAAGAGGAACAGCTACTAGAAAGAGACATTTTCCAAATAATACAGCTATATGAACAGTATAGATTGAGTAGAATAAATATTAATGATATGGAAGATAAATTAGGCGAATACAAAAAGAATGCATTGAAAAGGATTGATGGAATAATCGCCATAATACAAGCAAATATTGATGTATTGAAACAGAAGTAAACCGTTTTATAAAATAATCAACTAACATATTATATTAAAATGTCATTGGCATACGTCTTAATTAATGCAGAGATTGGAAAAGAGAAGTTATGCTATAATGAAGTTAAACAATTAGGGAATGTTAAAGAGGTTTATATTTTATATGGGTTTTATGATATAATTGCAATAGTAGAATCGTCAAATATAAATAAAGTAAATAATGCATTAAAAAATATTAGGCAAAATGAAAATGTGATGACAACAGAAACTATGCCGATAATAGAATAATTGCTGGATTTACATTGAAAACTATTCACTTTGGACTAGATGACACAGTTTCAGATGTAGGAATGTGTACTACATATCTAATAACATTAATTTTAGAAAGAATAATGAAAGAAGATATAGAATTATTAGATTATCCAAATTTAATTAGATTAAATCCCAACATTCCATGGAGAACGAGAGGAAATGCATCTTTATGTTTAAGATTAAAAACAGATAATCCCGAAAA
>JACAFS010000091.1 GCA_013378385.1 Nitrososphaerota archaeon
AATTGGAATTAAATAAATTGAAATCTTTAGATAGTAATACCGGAGGTACAAATTCTTTAGCATTAAAACCTTTATTTGTAATAGAATTCAAAAGAAATCTATTTCTAAAATATCTAGGCGTACGTTTAATCAAAGTAAAATAAATATCATAAAAATCCTTCTGCTTTAAGCGATTTAATATTAGACTTGTGTGACTGTTAATTAAACTAGGCAAATGGAATCACATTCCTTATAAACTGACTTATTCAGGTCTATTATGGGTTTTTTTGAAGATAATACTTTTGCTCTATACTCTGCTGTACGATTAGATAATATAAGGACCTCAGATTTTTTAATAATCTCATCAATCTGATTAGCTACAAAAACATTAGAACTGTCAAAAATATTGTCAATTTTAGCAAGTGAATCGTACAACCATATTTTATTTTTTTTGTCCTTACATAAACTATTAATCACTGAAATTATAGGATTACCTCTTATATCATCTGTATCTTCCTTAAATGCAATTCCTACAAATCCTAAATTCTTAAAACCACTTGATTTTACCAACTCCAATGCTCTATTAGTGTGTGAATCATTACTTGCAATTATTGAAGAAATAATTGGAGCTTCAAGACCTAAGTTGTTGACTATATGATTCATGCCCTTTACATCCTTAGCTAAACACGAACCTCCAAAAGAGAATCCTGGCCTTAGATAATAAGACGAAATATTCATTTTTTTGTCTAAACAGAATAATTCCATTAATCGCTGGCTGTCTATATCTAAATTTTTTGCAATGGTTCCTACTTCATTAGCAAAAACAACCTTCAACGCATGGAAAGTATTGTCTAGATATTTGCAAATTTCCGCCATGCGGATAGGAACTCTGAAAATCGGAGAATTAATTTCTCTACCAATTGTGTTCTCATAGACCTTGGACGAAACTTCAAAAGACTTGTCATCATAAGCTCCAATTATAATCCTTTCGGGTTCAAAGAAATATTCCAAAGCCTGTCCTTCTGGCCAGAATTCAGGATCTATAGAAATACCAAAGTCCTTTCCTACATTTTTTCCAGACTCGGATTCTAAGAGTGGAATTAATAGTTGCTCAATCGTACCTGGAGGAATGGTACTTCTGATTGCTACTACATGATACGTTGATTTATTTTCCAATGAATGAGCTATCTCTCTGCATACTGATTTGATATATGTCAATTCAATACCACCATCCTCTAGGCTAGGCGTACCAACACAAACCAGAGAAATATCTGAATTTCTAATAGCAAAATCTACTGAATCAGTAGCTTTTAAGTTCCCCAATTTGACAGATTCTGACAACAACGTATCAAGACCTTTCTCGAATATTGGGGACTTGCCTGAATTTATAGCCATATTTTTTTCATTCTTAACATCTATTCCTATAACTTTGTGACCCATACTAGCATACGCTACCGCAGAAATGCAGCCCACATAGCCCAATCCAAATACAGATATTCTCATAGTTTTTTTGTTCATTCCCTTATTTCCTTTTTGTCAGAATTATTTCATTTATCGCAAAGCATAATATCAATAATAGCAATATATGTTTTTTTTATTATATTATTTATTTTATGTTTAATTTATCGAAATATCCTTGTACTTGATTCGATTTCAGGTGTATCTCCGATAACATTATTCAAGCAAGGAATCCAAGACAGAAAGATCTGGTAATTGATCTTTAATATGTCTTCGATCACAATTATCAGGTATTTCAGTATTTACTAATTTTTCCAATTGTGAATAAAGCCCATCCTCTGAAGCACAATAATAAGCATAGTGTGAATTTATCAAGTCTTGATAATACATCTGACCCCTATCGTCTGTAATAATTGATGGTACCCCAAAATTCGAACAATCGATGACTGTAGAGGAGCGTTGGGTGATGTTAAAATGGACATTTCTGATAATTGCATACAATGGCAATTCTGAGGCTTGCTCAAGATCATAATTATTTCTTCCAAGGTTCTTCAGCTCGCTTTTTACGACTTTTCGTTCAACGCTGGTTGTACCTGGGTGAAACCGTATTAGGAAGAA